>JBGSOI010000246.1:0-35986 GCA_041739215.1 Akkermansiaceae bacterium | reverse complement strand
CATCATCATGCGCACCATCGCCCAAGGCACCCGAGCCCGCCACTTCGTGCGTGACCTCGCGATGCTGCTCGAACAATGGGACGAAATCGAAGCCCGCCGCGCCAACAACCCGGCACCCGTCTGCATCTTCCAGGAACCCGGGTTGATCGAGCGCACCGCCCGCGATTTCCTCACCGATGAAATCGACCAGGTGATGTGCGACGACGCTGAAACCACCTAGATGATCCGCAACATCGCCGGCAAGATCTCGCGCCGCGCCAAGCGCCGCATCCACTACATGCCATCCTCCGCCGGCCAACCGATCTTCGAACGCATCAACATCCAAAAACAGATCGATGAGGCGTTCTCGCGCCAGGTCTGGCTTCCCTGTGGCGGTTACATCGTCATCGATGAGACCGAGGCCCTTATCGCCATCGACGTCAACACCGGCCGCAACCGCGGCTCCAAGGACGTCGATAAGATGATCTTGGAAACCAACGTCGAGGCCGCCGTCGAAGTCGCCCGCCAGCTCCGCCTGCGCAACATCGGCGGACTGGTCGTCATCGACTTGATCGACATGCGCCACCGCAAGGATCAGCAGACGGTTTACAAGGCCATCAAGGACCGGCTCAAGCGCGATAAGGCCAAGACCCAGGTGCTCCAGATTTCCCCCGTCGGTCTGATGGAAATGACCCGCCAGCGCCTTAATGAATCGCTGCGCGACTCGATGTACGAGCCCTGCCCGTATTGCCAAGGCAGGGCCCGCGTCAAGACGCCGATGACCATGTCCGTCGAGATCCAGCGCCGCCTCAACACCGTCATCCAGAAGCACCGCGACTCAGTCGGTGACATCATCGTGGTCGTCAACACGGATGTCCTCAACCGCTTCAAGAGCGAGGATGCCAAACTGCTAGGCGAGCTCGAACGCTCGCACTCCGGCCGCCTGATCTTCCGTTCGGACCCCACCCTCAACCGCGAGCGCTTCCACATCGTGGACGCCACCACGGAGAAGACCATCGACCAAGGCTGATGCGTGATCGGCCGGATCTTTCGGATCCGGCCGATTCTTTCAATGACGGATTGCCGCTTGAGTTTTCCCCGCGCGGCAGACAGCCTCTCGCCGCTTCCATGAAACTCACCATCCCGTTTGTCGCACTGTCGCTCGTAGCCAATCTGTTCGCCGCCGAGCTGCCCAAGGTGTTTGCCGGGCTCTTCGAACAGGACGTACCGGTGAAAGGCCAGATCGGCGTGGTCCTTCCGCCACCGGAAATTGACAAATACGTCGCCAAGGTCGAGACCGCCGCACGCAAGGATCCCAAGTGGTTCCGCGAGTTTTCCGGCTCTTCAAAACCCGGCCTGCCACTGCCCTACGACACCCGGCTCGGCCTGACGGAAGCAGAATACGCCGAATACCTCGTGCTCTGGAACAAGCGCGAGTTCAAGGCGATGGAGGATGTCATGCTGCTGCTGCGCCAGACCGCGGGCGAAACCTGGTCGATCACTTCCACCGGCGGGGCGAGCGCGTTTTCCACGCTGCGCTACGACCCCAAGGTCGATATTTTCCGCTCACCGAACGGTGAGTTGAAACGCATCGACGACATCAAGGCGGACGCATCCAGCATCCTCGGCGAGTGGACCGGCATGGAATGGAAATTCGAGGAGGAAACCGGCCTCGGCAAGACCAAGGAAAACTTCGCTCTCGGTCGGTTCGCCGACAATAAATTCGGCCTGATCGTTTATCGCGCCCAGGAACTTTCGTCCGAAGGCACCCGTTTGCTCGACAAGAGCCTGGTGGTCCGGTTCCCCCTCGGCAAAGGCGCACAATCCAAGGGACCCGCGCCTGCTTCGAAGGTTCCCGTGAAGCCCGCCACAAAGCCGGCCCCTAAGAAGAAATAGTTCTTGGATCCCGCTGATGCCGGACGATTCCAATATTGTCAGGCACATCTAACTTCTCTCATGAGAATCATCGCCGGAAAAGCCGGACGCACCGCCATCAAGGTCCCCCCGTCCGTCACCCGGCCCACCACCGACTTCGTGCGGCAGGCGGTTTTTTCCATCCTCGGTGAGAAGGTGGACGACGCCCGGGCGCTCGATCTCTATGCCGGCTCCGGCGCGCTCGGACTCGAAGCGCTCAGCCGCGGCGCGAAAAACTGCACCTTTGTCGAGGAACACCGCCAGGCCGTGAAGATCATCGCAGAGAATCTAACCAAGGCCCGTCTCGATGGCGGACACGCCGTGAAATCCGAGGTCGCGCCCTTTCTCAAGCGCGATGCCGGAATCTACGATCTCATCTTCGCCGATCCGCCGTATTGGAAATATCACGGCGACAAGGACCACATCACCGAACTTCTCAAAAGCGGCCTGCTCCCACCACGCCTCGCAGCAGGCGGCTGGCTCATCGTGGAGATCGGGTCACACCAGCCATCACCGGTCACGGAGGAATTTGCCCTCCTCGACCGCCGTGAGTATGGCAGCAGTGCGATTTTGATCTACACGGCGGACATTACTGTTAGCGACGCCTGACCCGCGAAAAGCCCCGCGCGAGAGGGGCTCGGGCGGGGCTGAATGAAGAGCCTGTGTCGGGTAGTGTCAGACGCCGGCTTCGCTGACTTCCTGTTCGGGCTCGGGGCGGGTCGACACGAAGTCGAGTTCATCGGCGTCGGTCTTTTTGACGACGTTGACAAAATCCCCCGGCTTCACGTCGCCACGGAGCAGTGACTCGGCAAGCGGATCCTCCAGGAAACGTTCGACGGCACGGCGCATCGGCCGGGCACCATAGGCGGGATCGAAGCCTTTGACGGCCAGCAGGTCGCGCGCCTCATCGGTGAGGGTGAGATGGATCGATTTGTCCTTGAGACGCTTGACGAGCTTGGCGACTTCGAGATCGACAATCTGATTGAGATCGACTTTTTCCAACATGTGGAACACCACGAGGCTGTCGAGACGGTTGAGGAACTCCGGTTTGAAGTAGCGCTTCGACTCCTCGATGATCTTGTCCTTCATGCCTTCGTGGTCGGCGTCGTCCGCGGCCATCGCGCCGAAACCGAGGGTGGTTTGGCGTTTGATGGTGGAGGCCCCTACGTTGGAGGTCATGATGATGATCGTGTTGCGGAAGTCGATCTTGCGGCCTAACGAATCGGTGATGGTGCCTTCTTCCAGAATTTGCAGCAGCAGGTTCATCACGTCCGGGTGCGCCTTCTCACCTTCGTCGAACAGAACCACCGAATACGGGCGACGGCGGACGGCTTCTGATAGTTGGCCACCTTCCTCATAACCGACATAGCCCGGAGGTGAGCCGATCAGGCGGCTGGCGGTGAATTTCTCCATGTATTCCGACATGTCGATCTGGATCAGCGATTCCGCGTCACCAAACATGAATTCCGCGAGGTTGCGGGCGAGATAGGTCTTTCCAACACCGGTGGGGCCGAGGAACAGGAACGAACCGATCGGGCGGCGCGGATCCTTGAGGTCGGCACGCGAACGGCGCAGGGCCTTGGAAATGGCGATGACCGCTTCGTTCTGACCGATGACGCGGCCCTTGAGCTCGTCCTCCATCTTGAGAAGTTTCTCGGTTTCCTTTTCCTCCATCCGGCGCAGCGGCACTCCCGTCCATTTGGAAACCACGGCCATGATGTCGTCATCAGTGACAGTAACGATGGTTTCTTCCGACGAGGAACGCCAGTTCTTGAGGGTTTCCTCAAGGTTCTTCTTTGCGTGCTTCTCGTCGTCGCGCAGGGCGGCGGCTTTTTCGAAATTCTGTTCGGCGATGGCGGATACCTTGTCGCGATTGATTTGTTCGATCGCGGCTTCCAACTGTTTGATCGAAGGCGGACGGGTCATCGTGCCGATGCGGGCCCGGGCACCGGCCTCGTCGAGGACGTCGATCGCCTTGTCTGGCAGGAATCGTGCGGTTAGATAGCGCGATGTAAGCTTCACCGCAGCTTCGATCGCTTCCGGGGTGAACTTCGCCTTGTGGTGCGATTCGTATTTCTCCTGGAGCCCTTGAAGGATCTTGATCGCATCATCGACGGACGGTTCGTCCACTTTGACCTGTTGGAAACGACGTTCAAGGGCCGAGTCCTTCTCGATGTATTTGCGATACTCGTTGAGCGTGGTGGCACCCACGCATTGCAGCTCGGCGCGGCTGAGCGCGGGCTTGATGATGTTGGATGCGTCCATCGCCCCCTCGGCGGAACCGGCACCGACGATGGTGTGCAGCTCGTCGATGAACAGGATGACGTTCTTTACCTTGCGGATCTCGTCCATGACCGCCTTGATGCGCTCCTCGAACTGGCCGCGGTATTTCGTGCCGGCGACCATCAGCGCGAGGTCAAGGGTGATGACTTTCTTATCGCGGAGGATTTCTGGAACATTGCCGGTGGCGATTTCCTGGGCGAGACCTTCGACGATGGCGGTCTTGCCGACACCGGCTTCGCCTATCAGAACCGGATTATTCTTGGTCCTGCGGCAGAGGATCTGAATGACGCGTTCGATCTCGCTTTCGCGGCCGATCACGGGGTCGAGTCCGCCATCGCGGGCGACCTTGGTTAGATCGCGGCCGAATGCCTTGAGCGCCGGTGTTTTCGATTTGCCCTCGCCTTCGGAAGCGGCGGCTTGGGCCGGACCTTCGTCTTCGAATGGACCGTCGGTGTCCTCGGCTTCCTCGTCGTCATCATCGTCGTCCTGATCATCCGGCGAGAAGTTAGGATCGATCTCCGCGAGGATCTCGTTGCGGGTGCGCTGGATATCGACGTCGAGGCGCTTGAGCACGCGGGCGGCGACGCCTTCGCCTTCGCGAAGGAGGCCTAGCAACAAAGGCGCGGTGCCGACATAGGAATGGTTGAGGGCCTTGGCTTCCTTGTTGGCAAGGGCGAGGACCTTTTTCACGCGCGGGGTGTAGGGAATGTTTCCGGCCGCCTTCTGCGGCGGACCGGAGCCGACTTCCTTCTCCACTTCCATGCGGACGGCTTCGAGCTCGAGGCCCATCCGTTCGAGGACATTGACGGCCACGCCCTGGCCGAGCTTGATCAGACCGAGAAGCAAGTGCTCGGTGCCGACGTAGGAGTGGTTGAATCGATCCGCTTCCTTACGAGCGAGAGCGAGGACTTGTTGGGCACGTGGGGTGAAGTTGTTCATGCGTCGCCTGGGTTAGGAGGGTCGGAGATTTTCTTTTCGTCTTTCGATGAGATACGATTATCAGGAGATTCGAGGGAAAGCAAACGCGAGCGCACGATTTCTGCGCGGATCGAGTCGCGTTCCTCCGGCGAAAGCTTGCGTCCCGAATGCAGCTGCAGGTGTGCCGGTTGGATATCCATCAGCAAGGTATCGCACAGCACCACGGTTTCCGGTGAGAAAAACCCGAGCGTGCCGCCGAGGCGGAGCAGTGAAAGGTGGTTGAGGGCTTCCTTTGAATCGATGATGTGAGCGTAGCGCAGAACGCCATAGGCGCGGCCGATCTTGTCGGAGACCATTTCCGGATCGTCCTCCAACAGCTTCTCGCGGGCGTTCTGCTCATGGTTGGCTACCTGGGAGATGACCCGTTCGAGGCGGCGGATGATCGTTTCCTCGCTTTCGCCGAGAGTGGATTGGTTGGAAATCTGATAGAGATTGCCGAGCGACTCCGTGCCTTCGCCGTAAAGCCCGCGGACGGCGAGGCCGATCTTGTTGACCGCCTGGAGGACCTGGCCGATCTGGTCGCTGAGGACCAAGCCCGGGAGATGAAGCATCGCCGACGCCCGCAAGCCGGTGCCGAGATTGGTCGGGCAGGTGGTGAGGTAACCGAGCGTGGGATCGAAGGCGAATTCAAGCGACTCCTCCAGATCGGTATCGAGTTCGGATAGAGCATTGAAAGCGGCGGTGAGTTGCAGACCGGGGCGGATCGCCTGCATCCGCAGATGGTCCTCTTCGTTCAGCATCAGGCTGAATGTCTGGCGGCGCTCGATGACCGCGGCCGAGCCGTCGCCTCGGGCGGCGTGTTCGCGGGAAATCAGGTGGCGTTCCACCAACACTTGCTTCTGCACTGATGTTAGGTCGCCGAGTTCGTGGGAAAACGCGCCTTTCATCGCGGGCAGCGATTCCACCGCCGGGCGCATCAGATCGAGGGCGGCGGCGCGCTGGTCGCGCTTGGCCCAGCCGGGGAACGGATGGCGACGGAGGTTCCGCGCGAGGCGGATCCGGGACGTCAGCACGGCACCGTGCTCCCCTTGCCCGCCAGTCATCCAATCGGCGGGATGTTTGATCAAGGTGGTGAAGCGCATCATGGTCGTGGATTTCTCAATGCTTGACTTCGTCCAGGTTGCGGATCTCGTCACGAATGCCGGCGGCTTCCTCGTAGCTTTCCGAAGTGATCGCTTGTTCAAGGCGCGAGCGGAGTTCCTCGATCCGCTGGTGGCGGAATTGGATCGCCATCAGGCCTTCCGGCACTTTCCCGATGTGGGAAGTCCCTTTGTGCATTCCGCGCACCATCTGTGACACTTCGTCACCAAATGTGCCATAACAGTCGCTGCAACCGAACCGGCGCACCCGCTTCAAATCATCCAGCGTGAATCCGCAGGTGACGCACTTCTTGCCGTTCCCCGGAGTCACCGCAGAGGCAGTGGCAGTGACCGTGCCCGGACCACCAGGCAGCCCGCCCAGAAGCAGATCCGCCAAGGAAAATCCGGTGGGATCGGTGACCCCGCGCTCCTTGGCGCAGTTGTCGCAAAGGCACACTTTTTTCATCTGCCCCTCGACGAGTTGCGTGAGGAAGACGGTGGCCTTTTTGTCGCAGAAGTCACACTTCATGGGGATGGGTTCGGTGGTCCGTTAAGCAAAGGGAGTGCCAGTGCTCATGGCGAGTTCATGGAAAGCTTCGAGAAAACGGGCGGTGAACGGTCCGGGCTTGCCGCTGCCGATGACCCGGCGGTCGAGAGCGACCACCGGAATGACCTCCGCCGCGGTGCCGGTGAGGAAACATTCATCCGCTGTGTAGATATCATAGCGTGTCAATGAGCACTCCTTGAATGGCACACCGAGCTTCGCCGCCAGCTCGATGATGACCGCGCGGGTGATCCCGTCGAGCGCGCCATCGCAAATCAACGGGGTGAGCAGGGTGCCGTTTTTCAGCAGGAACAAATTGTCGCCCGTGCATTCTGCGACGTAGCCCTGCTCGTTGAGCATCACCGCTTCAAGCGCGTTGGCTTGGATCGCCTCGACCTTGGCCATGATGTTGTTCAGGTAGTTGAGCGATTTCACTTGCGGCATCAAGGCTCCCGGTGCCGGGCGGCGGGTCGCGCAGGTGATGATTTTAAGCCCGTCGCGGTAGGTCTCGTCCGGGTAAAGCTTGATCGTGGAGGCGATGATGAACATCGACGGCACCGGGCACAGGTACGGATTCAGGCCGAGTTCGCCGGCCCCGCGGGTGATGACGAGGCGGATGTAGCCGTCGGTCAGGCCGTTTGCGGCGACGGTTTCGCAGGTGAATTTGCAAACTTCCTCCTGCGTCCACGGCAGGTTCAGGATGATCGCCTTGGCCGAATCGAACAACCGGTGGATGTGCTCCTCCAACCTGAAAATGCGCCCGTTGTAAAAACGGATTCCTTCAAAAACACCGTCCCCGTAGAGGAGGCCGTGGTCAAAGACCGACACCTTCGCTTCAGATTCGTCCACCAGTTTACCATCGAGCCAAATTTTCATGTGAGATTCTTGGCCAAGGGTAAGGAGATCACCGACTCTGGCAAGCGGGAGATTCAAGATTATCCAAGCCCTTTCAACCAGCTACCACTTCGCGTAAGGCCGCGCCGCCAGGCACGCATTGAAATACCGCGCGTCCGCCGAAACCTCCGCCCCCACCCATGGCGGCAAGTCGGGCGAAACCGCCTCGTCCGCCAGCTCCACCTCCGCGATCACCAGTCCCTCATTCTCCCCGTGAAAAACGTCGATTTCCCAAAGATGCCCGCCGAAGGAGATCTCGTGCCGCGTCTTGTCGATCACCGACGGCAGGCACAGCCCTAACAGCGCCTGCGCGTCCGCCACCGGAATCCCGTATTCAAACTCCGCCCGCGTAATCCCTGTAGTGCGGCCCTTGATCGTCAACCACGCCTTCTCGCCCGCGATCCGCACCCGCACCGTCCGGTCAGGATCCTGCGAGAAATAGCCCTGCGCGATTCTAACACCAAGTGTCCCGTCCCACCACGATTCATCCGCGACGAGGTATTTGCGTTCGATTTCAGAGGGCATGGGAAAAACAGGACAGAACTTCGTCTCTGCCGCATCGGCGGGTTATCGGGATAGCGCGATCAGTATGCAAACCTGTTACTTCTTCTTCATTCCCAGCACCAGCACGACCACGCCGCCGCCCAACAACGCCCACGCAAGCGCTGGGGACACCCGGTGGTTCTCCTTCACGTCGGCCTGCACCTTGATCGGCCCCACATCGATGATGTCCTCGCGCCTTGTGGTGGTGAATCCGCCGTAAGCCAGCAGCGCGGCTCCGATCACAATCATAACGATTCCCACGATGCTTTTCACGTTCATGCCTGTCAACGTCCACGCAATCGTTACCGGAAGCCAGACCGAAATCACCGCCCAATCCCCAATCCCTCCCCCATCATCGCGTACTGGCGGCATGGCACATCCTCTGCTAGGTTATATTTCATGATCCACCGGATTGCCTCTGCCAAGGCGGGAATCACACCCGCGGATGTCGCGTTCGTCGAATCCACCCTCGTCGCCAGCGGCGAATCCGTCGCGCTGGCGAAACTCTGGCGCGATCCGGAGGCCGTAACCGCCTTGCTCGACCTGAAGGAAATCCACCGCGCGCTGTTGGAAAGCCCGGTCGCTCTGCCCGTTTCCCCATCGCTCTATTTCTACGTCCTCGTTCGCCACGCGTTTGTCGATGGCAGCATCGACCACCCCGGCCTGGCCGACTATGTCGCCGGAGTGCTCGTGGAAAAACTCGATTCCCGCCACCAATCATCGCGTCCCGGATCGATGCCCGGCTGGGTCACCCATGCGGTTGATTTCGTCTCAGTCATCCAATCCGCGCAGGGCATGCTCCGGTTCCAGCTCGAAGTCGCCGCGGGCGACCAGTTTCTCGTCCTCACCGGCATCTTCGCCGGGTTCCTCCACCAGCGGGCCGAACGCAGCGGTGCTCCTGGGGCCGCCTTTTACGAAAACTTCGCCCGCCAATCCTACCGCAACGCCGCCAACCGCCCCGGCGTCGCTGGCGACACTCGTGAACTCCTCTATCTCCTCGCCGAAACCTTCCCCCTCGCCCGCGCCTCCCTCAACCGCCTGACGGACCGGTGTTTGTTTTGATAGGGCAGCGCTAACTGATTGCGGACACTCGTTGGCGAATCCGCATGGCTGACGCTTGATCACTCTGCCATGTTAGAGCGGGCAAGCCGTGGCAAGCACGAGTCCGGCGGAACGATTGTCGATCACCCCTCAAATTGGATGAGCCTCGCGAAGGCGCGAAATCCGAGACTTTCACAACACCCCAGCGGAACCGAGCTGTTTGCGGATCTCGGCAAGCATGCGACCTTCGAACTGTCTTGCCTTTTGCTCATGCTGTCCAGCTTCGGCGGAATGCTGGTTCGCTTGGGCAGGAGTGACCGAGGTCAAGGCGTTCCGGTAGCATTGCAGGGCCGACCGCTGTTCCTGAGTCACCCCCCGTTTGCACACGGTGATTTCATTGCCTCCGAGCTGGCTTAGGCGGAAGAATTCGTCGACCACATCCCGAGGCACCGACTGTTTGTCGAAATTCCTCCGCAGCAACGGCTCCTCGCCGCGTTCGAGATAGGCAACGGCGCTGTCGTAAGTGGCGATTTGCTGATCGAGGATCTGAATGTAGCCGCGCCGCTGGAGCGCTTCGTTGCTCGTCCAGCCCGGCATGCCCTTATACTGACGGCGTATCGTGTCGAAGGGAACAAACAGGCCTTTCTCATAAACCCTCGCCGCCGCGACTGCATCCATGATTTGCCTGGCAATTCCGGTCTGTCCTCTGGCAGAGCGATCCAGATGGGCCAGGCCGGCGCTATAGGCGAGTTCGTTGACGGGCTTGTCGCCCTCGAAATTTTGAACCAACACGCGGTTGTGTTCGTCGGTGGCCTTGGAGATCGCCTCGAACGCGGCAACGATCTCCGGTTTCGACGAGGAGGTAATCCGGATCTCCTCCGCCACCGAACCGCTTTTCTGCCGGCTGGCCAACGCGTGCTTCAGGATCTTGTCGCAGGAAGAGAGCGATAGAACGGTCAGGAGCAGGGATAAAGAAAGGCGCAGCATTTGACCGGAGAACCTAACTCCCGGTAGATCCCGGTCCCAGAAAATAATCACACCATTACGTGATCCCGTAGGGTGATCGCGCCGACACTGCCATTCTCCGTCACCTGGTTTGAAGCACCTGCGGCGCTGGTGAAAGAGCGGCAATTCAAAATTCCCGCCGATGTCAGGGGCGAAACGCCTACGCTCCATGAAGCTACACGGGTTGTCGCTTCTCCTTAACAACCCGCTGGCGAACAGCAAGCCGGGCTGGCGGGGTGGGCGTGATCGAGGTGCGGGGCCTCCATCGAGGGGTTCGGCTCGAGGGTTTCGAGGCCGAGTTTTTTCAGGAGTTCGCGGTCCTGGCTGGCTTCGGGATTCGAGGCGGTGAGGAGTTTGTCGCCGTAGAAGATGGAGTTCGCGCCGGCGTAGAAGCAGAGGGCCTGGGTTTCGTCGGAAAGGCGGGTGCGGCCGGCGGAAAGGCGGACCTTGGCGGCGGGCACGGCAATGCGGGCACAGGCGATCATGCGGACGAGATCGAAAGGATCGACCTGCGGGTTGTTCGCAAGCGGGGTGCCGGGCATGGGCATGAGGGAATTGATGGGCACGCTTTCCGGCTGTGGATTGAAACTGGAAATCACCTCCAGCAGGCGGAGGCGATCGGTGATCGTTTCGCTGATGCCGAGAATGCCGCCGCAGCAGACCGACATGCCGGCGTCCTGGACATTGCGGATGGTGCGAAGCCGGTCCTCGTAGGTGTGCGAGGTGACGATGTTAGGATAATGCTCGGGCGAAGTGTCGAGGTTGTGGTTGTAGGCGGTGACGCCGGCTTCCTTGAGGGTGACGGCTTCTTCGGGGCCGAGTTCTCCAAGGGTGACGCAGACTTCCATGCCGAGCGAGGAAACTTCCTTCACGATGTCGACAACTTGATTGAAGCGTTCCGTGCCGCCCCTTACACCGCGCCAGGCGGCTCCCATGCAAAAGCGGGTGGAGCCATTTTCACGGGCGGCGCGGGCACTTTCCATGACAGTTTCCTTGGAGAGCAGGCGTTCGTTTTTCAGATCGGTTTCGTAGCGGGCGGACTGGGTGCAGTAGGCACAATCTTCCGAACATCCGCCGGTTTTGATCGAGAGCAGCGTGCAGAGCTGAATCTTCCCATCCGGGAAGCTTGCCTCGTGAACCGCGTGCGCGCGCGTGAGCAGATCGATAAACGGCAGGTCGTGGAGTGCTTGGAGTTCGGTGAGTGTCATGAGGATTTGAAATCTGAAATCCCGGATTTGAGATCTGTTAGCGTGTCCAGCTGCCTTTGACCACGGGCATCAGGCCTTGGCCGACAACGGTGTAGGTGGTGGGTCCGCGGGCTCCTTCGAGAGGAATGCCGATGGCATTTTTCCAGTGTTTGCTCATGCTCTCACCGGTGTGGCAGCCCCAGCTTTTGCAGTAGGCGTCGGGCGCGAAAACGGAAGCCTTGATCCGTGGCAGCTCGCGCTCGTGAAGCCAGGCGGTGGATGCGGCCATGATGTCACTGCCGTAGTCGAACATGAACGCATTGCGGTTGGAGTGGCCGAAGAAGTCGAAAGTCTTGACCGAGCCGCGCGGGCGGGAATTGAACTTCTTGAGAAAATCCCCGGAACTGTTGAACCAGATCAAGGTCACCCGCCGCTTGGCTGCCTGCTCGGCGATCCAAGTGGTGTAGGGCTTGCCATCCTCACGGCCGCGGGCGTGATATCCGGGCTGATAGACCAGCCACACGATCGGCGCGTCCGGGCCATAGGCCTTGCGGATCTCTGCCATCCGGAGGGTCGCGGCGCGGACGAAATTCGCCCACCAGCGGTCGTGCTGGTCCACCTGTACCCGATAGTCCTCCCATTTCCGCAACGCGGGGCCGCCGGTGACGATGACATGGTCGGCCTGGCTCCAGTTCGTCAGAAACAGGAAGGCGAGGGCGATGGCGAGGGAGCGACGGAACATGGGGATGAGTGAATGCAGGGGACAGGAGCGTCCCTTCTCCTTATTCCGCAGAGCCGGAGCCGGAGCGAATGATCTCGAGGAAACTTTGCGGCTCCAAGGCGGCACCGCCGATGAGGGCTCCGTCGATGTCAGGGCAAGCCATCAGTTCGGCGGTGTTGCCAGGCTTCACGCTGCCGCCGTATTGGATGCGGATCTTGGCGGCGGCGTCGGCACCGTAGAGTTCGGCGATGACGGAGCGGACAAACGCGTGGGCGTCCTGGGCTTGTTGCGAACTTGCGGTCACGCCGGTGCCGATGGCCCAGACAGGCTCGTAAGCGATGACGGTTTCTCCCAGATCCTTCTCGGAAACCCCTTCGAGGCCGCCGGTGATCTGGGTGCGCAGAACGCATTCGAGATTGCCCGCTTCGCGTTCGGCAAGGGTTTCACCGATGCAGAAGATCGGCTTCAAGTTCGCTTCGCGCGCCTTCTTGATCTTGGCGTTGATGACTGCGTCAGTCTCACCGTAGATCGCGCGACGCTCGCTGTGGCCGAGAATGACATAGTGGACGAAAAACTCGCGCAGCATCAGCACGCTGATCTCGCCGGTGTAAGCGCCGGATTCAAACTGCGAGCAATTCTGCGCGGCGATCTGGATGGCGTGCGCGTTCTGCACGGCGGTGGCGGTGTGCAGCAGGTCGGCGAGTTTCGGAAGCGAAACGAACGGCGGAGCGATGACGATTTCACACGGGAAATCCTGACCTTGGAGTTTCGAAAGGAAACTTTTCACGAAGTCTTCCGTTTCGGAAGCTCCCTTGTTCATTTTCCAGTTGGCGGCGAAAATCGGCTTGCGAATCATGGGTATGGGGACTGTTTGTTAGAGTGGGAAATTTCAGGATATCAAACTTCGGTTAGGGCGGCCACGCCGGGCAATACCTTGCCTTCGAGGAATTCCAAGCTGGCTCCACCGCCCGTCGAGCAATGGGAAACCTTGGTATCGACACCGAACTTCTTGGCCGCCGTCGCGGTGTCGCCGCCACCGACGACGGTGATCGCGCCGCCTTCGGTCGCGGTGGCGATGGCATCCGCCATGGCCTTGGTGGCACCGGCGAATTTGTCGAACTCGAACACTCCGGCGGGGCCGTTCCAGACGATGGTCTTGGAAGCGAGGATCGCTTCCTGATAGAGCTTGATCGACTCGGGACCGGCATCGAGGCCTTCCCAACCTGCGGGGATACCGCTCTCGACGGTGGCGGCCTGGGTGTTGGCATCCGGGCTGAAACTATCAGCGCAGACGAAATCGACCGGGAAGATCAGTTCGACGCCGCGCTCCTTGGCCTTGGCTTCCAGTTCGCCGACGATTTCCGCACCGGCCTTGTCGAACAGCGAGGAGCCGATTTCCATGCCGCGGTTCACCTTGAGGAAGGTGTAGGCCATGCCGCCGCCGATGATGATCTTGTCGGCGGTTTCCAGCAGATTCGTGATGAGCGGGATCTTGTCGGCGATCTTGGCACCGCCGAGGATGGCTAACAGCGGGCGCTTCGGGTTGTCGAGCACGGCGGTGAAAGCCTTGATTTCCGCCTCCATCAGGAAGCCGGCGGCCTTCTGCGGCAGATCCACGCCGACCATCGAGCTGTGCGCGCGGTGGGCGGTGCCGAAGGCGTCGTTGACGAAGATGTCGCCAAGTTTCGTTAGACTGGCGCGGAACTCCTCGACGTTGGCGGGCTCGGCTTTGACGGATGTGCCGTCCTCGCGCTTGGCCTTGCCTTCCTCTTCGATGTGGAAGCGGAGGTTCTCCAGCAGCACGACATCACCCGGCTTGAGGTTGGCGCAAACGGCTTCGATTTCGGGACCGAAGCAGTCTTTGAGAAAATTAACAGGCTTGCCGAGAAGTTTCGTTAGTTCGTCGGCGACGGGCTTGAGTGAAAACTTTTCGATCTTCTGGCCATCCGGACGTCCGAGGTGGGACATGAGGACCACGGAAGCACCCTGTTCGAGCGCGAACTTGATGGTCGGCAGGGCGGCCACGATGCGCTGGTTGTTAGTGATGGCACCTGTGGCTTTGTCCTGAGGGACATTGAAATCGACGCGGATGAGAACGCGCTTGCCGGAAAGATCGAGGTCACGGATGGAAAGTTTGGCCATGGGGCGGGAATCCCGCCTTAGAGCAAGGCCAGTGTCAAGCGATGCGTTGGCTTCGCGGGCCTCTCCGACAGATTTAGCGCGGCAACGACCCGGTGCGGAAGCGTTCATACTGGCGGCGCAGCAAGGGACCTTCCGGCCCCCCGGGTGTGAAATTCACCGCCTTTGCGGACCACTCGACAGCTTTGCCGCGGTTTCCTTTTGCAAAATGAATCTCGGCCATCGTGTCGAGGTAGGAGCCCTGATCCGGTTTCGCGGCGAGGGCCATTTCCGCGAATTTTTCTGCTTGGTTGAGATTGCGACTGGCGCGGGAGGCCAGCCAAGCCGCGGTGTTGCGGGTGTTGTCGGAATCGGGAAATTGCGTAAGCACGGCGAGCATCCGGTCCCAGGAAATCTTGAACCACTCATCATGCTCCTTGATCAGTCCCATTCTGCGCAGGGCCGGGAAAAAGTCGTCCGCTAACGAACCATCGCCGGGAAACAGCCGGTGGGCATTCGCGAGCAGGGCCAGCGAACCTGCGCGGTCGGATTTCAGATTCGCCAGTGCTCGCCCCAAGTCCGACTGCAGCCGGAGTCGAAGCCGCGAAACGGCTCCTTCCGTGGGGGAACCTTGCGTGGGGAAATCGACCGCTGCCGCCATCTGTGCCCGCACCTCGGAAATGGCAGCCACAGCCTTCCAGTCGCCCTGCTCCAACAAGGTCTGGACGTAATAATACAACTCCAACATGAAATAATTCGAATTCGGATCACTCTGCCGGACCGCCCTCGCCCACCATTCCGTCGCCCGTTCAAAGTCGTGGCCATCTGCGTAGCCGATCCCGATCTCCCGCGCATTGTTCCCCAATGCCAGCTTGTCCACCAGTGCGTCCTGCACTGCGGCATCCTCGGCATGGCCCGCCTGGCGCAAGCAAGCCGCGGCGCTGGCGTGTAACCACGGTTGCGCATCCTGTCCCGCCTTGGCCATGCGATCAATGAGGCTTAGATAAATCGTCGCCGCTTCCTCCCAGCGCCCGGCTGCCGTGAGATCCAATAAGTGCAGAGGCCACGGAATTTCATCGCGGACCGGTTCCGGAAGTTGGTCCCAGACCTTGAGGCTGGTGGCCACATCCGGGCTTCGCCGCAAGAGATAGTCGAGCTTCAACAACAGTGGCGTGCGCTGTTCCGCGGGCGCGCTTTCGATGGCCTCCCTTGCCAGAACCAGCCACTTTTCCCGCAAGCGGTTCGGATCGCGACCCATGCCGGACAAGGCGAGCATCCCGTCAAGCCGCTCGCCGCGGCTGGCCTTGGGATTCAAGGTCGCCAGCCAGTTCCACGTCGTCATCGTTTCGTCCTGCCCGCCGAATGCGGCGGTGACGACTTCGTCCCAACGCTCCGCGCTTTCGCCTGCCCAAGCGATCGCGACCGACCGTGCGAGTTCCGGCGCGGCTTCGGAGGCTCCCTGTTCAAGGGGACTGCCACCGAACAAGGTCGCCAGGAAATCCGTGAAGCTCCCCGCGTCCTTCTCGGACAACGCCGCCAAGGGTTTCTGAAAGGCGTCGGCGCATTCCTCATTCTTTCCACGGCGCTCCAGGAAACTGGCCAGCAGGACCAATTCTGTGATGTCCATGGACATTTCCTGCTCCTCCTCATTCTCACCGTCCATTGCCAGGTTTTTGACGCGCTTCTCGACCCACGCGACGTAGTCGGGTTTCTCCGGGTCCAAGCCGAGTGCGGTCAAAGCTTCCGGGATCCGCTCCAACGACTCGAAAAAAGAAAACGCCTCCAGCGGCGAGGTCTCCTGATAGGCATCTTCCGCGAGCGCCGTCTCGCCGAGCAGAAACAACGAGTTGATGCCATTCGGCCTTTCGTCCCGGTTCTTGGAAATGACCGAACGCTTCAGCGGCTCCAAGTCCTCCGGACCGAGCTCGGTGCCTTGCCAACGCTTGATGGCCAGCTCGGTGTAAGGCCTGTGGATCGCCATGCCACCCTGGCTTGCTTGGTTTCCGCGCAGCCACGGCACCGGATCCCCCAACAACATCGACATCGCCGCGGAAATCTTCGTCTCACCGGCGGCCGTTGCGGCATCGCGAGCGGCTTCGAGATTGCCAGCAGCGCGGTGGAGAGCGAGCTGCCAGGCAACCGCTTTCGCGCCTTTGAGAGACTTGGCCCGTTTCAATTCCGCATCGAGCGACCCTTGGCTGCGATGGAAATCCGCTAGCGCTAACAATCCCGCCGCGTCGGCCGGGGCCATTTCCAAAAATTCGCGGGCGCTGTCCGCGTCGCCCTTCTGCAAGGCTTCGCGCGCCGCAATGATGGCCACGCCGCCGATGCCCTCGACCCCGGCTCTCGGGCGCGTCAACGCCTGCTGCAACCGGGCCTGGAGGCCCGGATCCGTTTCGCTCGCGTAGAGCTTCAGAATCTGCCGCCAAGCGCGCTTTCGGTGCATTTGGACGAACAAGCCGAGCTTCTCGTTGGAATTGGCCTTCGCGTAGCGTTCGACCAGTGCCATCACCTCGGGATCGGTGTCCGGCGTGAGGTGCAGCTCGATCTTGCGGATCAACTCGCGAGCCCGATACGCCTGCTCCGGGTCATTTCCCACCGCCGCATCCTGAAGCGCCGCCAATGCCGACTCGCCGATGGCCCAGATCTTCCGCGAAGCCTCTTCGCGGGTCCGGAATTTCTGGTCCGACAAATCCTGGATCAGCTCGCCGAGAGGTTTCTCCGGGACTTGAACAGCATTCGCTGCGGATCCATCCGGGGCGGCCCCCGCGACCCACGCCCAAGCAACGATGCCGGTCATGATCAGGACGCTCTGGAATTTCATGTGGTCGGAAACGTTACGGATGTGCCGAATAAATCAAGCCGCGAAGCTTTCCCCGCAGGAACATGTCACGACCGCGTTCGGATTGCTCACCTTGAAGCCGCCCTGCTGGAGATCGTCGGAGAAATCCAGCTCGCTACCACTGACAAACAGCGCGCTCTTCGGATCGATCACCACGTTCACTCCGTTGCTCGGCACCAGGATGTCGCGGTCGCGCGGGCCATCCACCAGATCCATCTTGTATTGTAAGCCCGAGCACCCACCGCCGACCACCGCGATCCGCAGCGCCCCGTCCGGCCGACCTTGCCGGTCGAGCAGGCCCCGCAGATGCGACGACGCGCCTTCGAGCACCCGCACCAGCTTTTCGTTGCCGATCTTGAAATTCACTGCAGCGTTCATGGCCGCAACGTGCATCCCCCGCCCTGTCGCGTCAACATCCCAGAAGCCAGTACGAAGCGAAGGAGTGCAAAGCTCTTCCCAAAAGGGGCGCGGGACTTTGGCACGCCCCCATGCGCGATCTCCACCCAAACCTTGAACGCAAAAAAGCCACCCCTTGCAGAGCGGCTTCGTTTGAAAATCTGATTTGGTGGAGAACCGATCAGGCGTCTTTGTCATCTTGAGGAGAGGCAGCTTCGATTTCCTCGAGCGCTTCCATCGTCTTCTCAGCGACAGTCTCGACCGCAGAGGCCGACTCGGGTTCCGTGCCCTCGGGAGCGGCGGCGGCGACTTGTGCTTCTTCCAACTCAGGCGACTTCTTCGCGACCTTCTTGGCCGGAGCCTTCTTGGCGGCAGCCTTCTTGGCCGGAGCTTTCTTCGCCACGTCGGCCTTCTTGACGGCAGGCTTTTTCACGAGTCCGCCGAGCTTTGCCGCATCGGCTTTGCGCTTCAAGTAGTCCGCACGGCGACGGCGTTTGATGATTTTTTTCGATTGTTGTCCCATGGTTGCTGGCCATTGGGTTAGGTGCTGGGAACGGCGGGATCAAGGGAAAATCTCGCCGGACTTCATTCTTCCATCGATTCGCATTCGACATTCCCCGGTTCCCCAGCCGACATTCCCGCCCCATGGCAGGCATCATCATCGCACCCCGCGCGCGCATTTTCCACGGTCACGAGTGGATCTATGCCACCGAGATCAAAAAATCCTTCGGCAATCCCCAGCCCGGCGACGTCATCACCCTCAAGGATTTCCGCGACCGCCCGCTTGGCACCGCCATCTACAATCCGCAATCGCAGATCGTTGCCCGCCGGTTTTCCCGCCGCAAGCAGGACCTTGACCTCGATTTCTTCACCCGCCGCATCGGCCAGGCCATCGACCACCGGAAAAACTCCGGCATCGATGAAACGCTCGCCCGGCTCGTCTGGTCCGAATCCGATGGCCTGCCCGGGCTGATCGTCGACCGCTACGGCGACCACCTTTCCGTCCAGACCCTCACCCTCGCCATGGACCTGCGGAAGGAAATCATCCGCGACGCGCTCATCGCCCTGCTCAACCCGGCCTCGATCGTCCTCCGCAATGATTCGCCCTACCGCAAGGCCGAGGGCATGGAGCCCGGAATTGAGATGCTGCATGGCGAAAACCCCGGCCCGTTCATCGTCCACGCCAACGGCCTCGCCTTCGAGGTCGATCTCTTCGACGGCCAGAAAACCGGCCTCTACCTCGACCAGCTCCAGGCCCACGCCGAAGTCGCCGCCCTCGCCAAGGGCAAGCGCGTGTTGGATTGCTTCACCAACCAAGGCGGCTTCGCCCTCGCCTGCGCCAAGGCCGGTGCCGCCCACGTCACTGCCGTGGATGTCTCCGCCAGCGCCTGCGCCGCTGCCAGAAAGAACGCCGAGCTCAACAATCTCGAAATCGAAGTCCTCGAGCACAACGTCTTTGACTTCCTCAAGCACGCAAAGCCGGACTACGACCTGATCATCCTCGATCCTCCCAGCTTTACCCGCAACAAGGCCACCCTCATGGACGCCATGCGCGGCTATAAGGAAATCCACCTGCGCTCGCTCAAGCTGTTGGACAAAGGCGGCCTTCTATCCACTTTCTGCTGTTCCTATCACGCCTCCCGCGAGCTGTTCATGGACAACCTGATAGACGCCTCGGTGGATGCGAAGAAATCCGCCCGCCTCGTCATGAACCATGCCCAGCGCGCGGACCATCCGATCCTCATCTCCATCCCGGAGACCGGCTACCTCAAAGGCTTCACTGTCGAGGTCATCGCCTCGAGGTAAATTGAGCGCAAAATCCATGAGTCGTTCATTCATCCTTAAAGAAGCATGGACGTCTCGTCCATTTGCAAATGGGAAAAGCTGCCGTGATCGGCGAAGCAAGGCGACCCGCTTCCTCTTGGGTGCCTAACATTGTGCCGATGAGGAAGCAAACTCATGGAACGGCGAAGTCGTCGCCTCGCGGAAAGGAATTTCAATATCGCCGACGATTTTCTGGACGTATCTGAAAAACCGGGGCTCTATCTCATCTGCCTATCGGCTACGCCTTGAACCGGCTCGAAAGGCTCTGACCGACCGATTCAACATGAAACTATCCCGCTGCAGCGCTTTTCCCTATCGATTGATTCTACCTGTTTTCCTGACGATTTCCCCTTCATCATCTGTTTTCGCGGCGAATCCCATTTGGACTGGAAACGGGAACGTCACCATCTCAAACGGGGAAACCGTTTCCCATCAAACTGGGGATATCTCATCCAGTGGAACAGTCACCGTGACCGGCGTCTCAGCCGAGGGGATCAGGTCAAGTTGGACAACTCATTTTTTCCGAACCGGGAATGCGGGAGGAAACCCCAAGCTTAATGTCCTGGACGGCGGGCTTTTTGCCAGTCATTTCTGCGATCTCTCATAACCGCCGCCAACTCCTTTGAAGGAGACACAACCGTCCGGGAAGGTCTGCTGGTGCTAAACAACACGACCGGAAGTGCCACGGGTTCGGGTGACGTCCGCATTCTGGCAGACGGATCCCTCGGAGGCGGCGGCTTCATGGCAGGCAGCCTCGTCAACAACGGCACTGTCGCTCCTGGCAACTCGCCGGGAACACTTCGCATCGGCAGAAATTTCCAACAAAACGCCAACGGCTCGCTGGTCATGGAAATCGCCTCACCGGAAAACTTCGACGTGCTGAATGTCGGAGGCAAAGTGCGTCTCGACGGCAGACTAGCGATTGACAATGACTCCCCCTTGGAGTTGGGACAATTCAAGCTCATCCAAGCCAAGGGACCGATCAGCGGAAATTTCGACTCCATCACATTCACCCGATCCCAGGATACGAGGGCTCGTTTTATTGTAAGCGACGGAACCGGCACCTTGGTGATCGCTCCCGGCAGCTACCTGCACAAGGTCAGCGAGCAACTCACCCTGATTCCCGAGGCCAGCGTTTTCTGGCAGCACGAATTCCTGCGAGACAGCGAGACTTTGCAGGCGACGCTGAATCAAGGCAGCGGCGGGGATTTCGCCCATCAGGTTTCCGATTCCGACGGTGATTCCGTCTTCGGCGGCGTGGCGCTCGGGTTCCAGACCAACTTCGGTTTCTACGGTAATATCTCCTACGACATCGAGATAGGCCGGGAAAGCGAGCTGAACCACACCCTAACCGTTAGCGCGGATTGGCGATTCTGAAGAAGAGAAGGAGAACGCGAAGGACTTTGAACGTCACCTTCTTGATTTCCGTATGTTCCGCAAATTCCTTGGTTCGTACTTCTGAATTCAGGAAACCAAGAGAACCGAAGTCCGGGCGGAGCTTTGTGACCTCTTCACGGGCCGCTGTCTTCATCCCGGCTTCCACTCATCCCCTCTTCCCTTGTCTCGTCCCGGCATGGCCTCAGCGGCGACGGCTTCCGCTTGATAGAGCTCTCTTTCGCAACATGCATGAGTGTTTTGCAAATCGCATTTCACATCGGGATTGGGCTCGCTCCCTCAGGATTCACATGTGTTCATCCTCAGTGCATTACCAAAAACTTCCTTTAGGAATCCCGCCTGCTGGAGGATCGGCCCCCGCACGAATATGCCGATCAGGGCATTTCCCCCGTGCCGGCTAAACCTATCACTATGAAATCAACTTCTCCCCTACAGGTCCTGTCCGCCCAGCTCCAGCAGCTTCACCGCATGGAAACCCATATTTCCCGGGATCTGCTGATTCTGGCAGGCAGCTCCCTCCATGCTCCCTTGCGCAGGTGGTTGTCGCGCCGCGCCATGGCCGCCCGCTGCCGTCGCGACCGACTGCAGGATCTGGTGGAACTTCACGCTCATCCTTTCGCCACCAAAACCCACGACTCCATCAGAAGTATTCTTGCGGAAGGAAACCGGGATCTCGCGCGGATCCACCATCCTTGTTCCCGGGATGTTGCCGTGATCGAGCACTGCATCCGCATCGAGCAGCATGCCACCACCGCGTATGGGATAGCAGTGCCACTGATCCATCGCATGGAATTTCCCCGGATCAGCGACAAGCTGAAGCCTCTCCTGGGTGATCTGGAAACAGCCCGGATTCCCTTCCAGGCTCTCGAAGCCGACGTGTTCTCGATTGCCGCCAGCCATCCCCTCACCTGCGGGGTAACTCCACGCTCATCGATCCCCGCCAAGAGTCGGAGTGACGCAAAGTGCGATGTGTCGAAGCCTCTGGCAAAGGCTTGCTAGCGTAAAGTGGCCGGGTCGAAGCTTCCCGGAAGAACCGCCTGCCCCTGCCCATTGTGATCTGGCCCGCTTCTTGCTCTAAACGGCAAAATGAAGGAAGCGGAACTGGATACCCACCACAAGGCGCTCAAAATCAACCTGGACCCGCGTTGGTATGGGACGCTGGCGGAAATCGGCGCCGGACAGGAAGTGGTGCGCTGGTTTTTCCGAGTTGGCGCGGCGGCGGGCACGGTGGCGAAAAGCATTTCCGCCTACGACATGATCGTCAGCGACGCGATCTACGGCGGGGGCGACCGCTACGTCTCGCGCTCGCGCCTGCAGGCGATGCTCGACCGCGAGTTCCAGCTCAACGTCGAGCGTCTCAGCGACAAGCGCGGCGACAACACCGCATTTTTCGCCTTCGCCGACACGGTGGTCGCCCGCAGTTTCAAGGGCGGCAACGAGTGCCACGGCTGGATGGGCGTGAAATTCCAATCCCGCCCGCGCGACGAGCCGAGCCAGATCTTGATCCACGTTAGAATGCTCGACACCGAGGCGTCGCTCCAACAGGAAGCGCTCGGCGTGGTCGGCGTGAATCTGTTATACGGCGCGTTCTTCCTCCACCACGAACCGGATTTATTGGTCGAAAGCCTGCTCGACAAGCTGACGACCGGGCGGGTCGAGATCGACGTGATCGAGTTCAAGGGCATCGAGTTCCGGGCGGTGGACAACCGGCTGATCAGCCTGAAGCTCGTGCAGTTGGGGTTGTGCGGTGCGGCGATGTTCGGCGCGGATGGCGAGGTGTTGCAACCATCCGAAGTGCTTTACAAGAAGGCGGTGCTCGTCGAACGCGGCAGTTTCCGCCCGCCAACGCACGTGAACTTCGACATGCTCCAATGCGCGCTGGAAAAATTCCGCGCGGACCCGTCCGTCCAGGGCAAGGAGGTGCTGCCGATCTTCGAACTCACCATGCGCAACCTTCTAGCCGGCGGCGACGAGGTGGATCGCCGCGATTTCCTCGCCCGCGCAGACCTGTTAGCTGCCTGTGGGATGACGGTGCTCATCTCCGACTACTTCGAGTATTACCGGCTCGCCGCCTACATATCCTGGCGGACGAAGGAGCGGATCGGGATTGTGCTGGGCGCGCCGAGCCTGACCGAGTTGTTCGAGGAAAAGTATTACACTCAACTTCCCGGCGGGATTCTGGAGTCGTTCGGACGCTTGTTCAAAAACGACCTCAAGCTCTATGTCTATCCGCTCAAGAATGGCGCGACCGGCGAACTAACGACCATCGACAACCTCGAAGTCGCGCCCGAGCTCAAGAAACTTTACGGCTATCTGGCAGACCGCGGCAGTTTCGTGGCGCTGGACAATTTCAAGCCGGAATACCTCAGCATCTTCTCGCGTGACGTGCTCAAGAAGATCGCCGCGGGTGACACGGCCTGGAAGGAAATGGTGCCGGCCGGAGTGTCGGACCTGGTCGTCAAACGGAGGTTCTTTGGCTACAAGGGGTAGGCTGGGGCCAACGGGCTTGATGGAATCTGGCGCTCTGGGCAGGCATGGACCGGGTATGAACTTTATTCAGATTCATCGGGGAACGTTTGATCCGAAAAAAGCCGCAGCCGGACGGACCGGGTGCGGCTTCCCTCCATTCTATCGGATCACTCCACGCCGAGGCTGACGAAGATTTTCGGCGCCTCGCCGGTGCCGGTGATGGTAGCGGTGGCTTCGACGGTCTCGGGGTTCGCCTCGGTGGGGGAGACGACGGCCTCGGTGAAGGTCACGGTGTGAGTGCCGTTACTTTGACCGCTGGTGTGCCAGTTCGTCAGGTCGCTGGACCAGAGAAGACTGCCGGAGACATCGGTGCGGTTCTTGGCACGCGGGTAGCGGACTTTGAACGTGTTGGTCCCGACGGAGGGAATTTCCAGGACGCCATTGCTGTTCGCATCGGCGGGGAGGGTACCCATGAAATATTCGACGATGTTGGCATTGCTATCGCCGTCCGCATCGGCACCGGGGGCGCGCGTGCCGGCGTCGGCGATGTTCGTGAAATAAAAGCTCTGGGATGGCTTGTCTGCGATGATGGCTACTGCGCTGGCGGGTGTTCCTAGGGTGAAATCCGGGCTGCCGCCGAGGGCGAGCGTGACGGTTTCCGATCCTTCGGCATCGGCGTCCGCCAGCACGGTAAGCGGCAGGGTGGCGCTCGCCTGGGTGGCGGGAATGACGATGCTGCTGGCGAAACCGGAGTAATCACTGGCGGAGGCGCTGCCGCCCGCGACGAGTGGGACAATTAGATCGAGCGCGGTGGAACCGCTGCGAGTTACGGTGAATTCCAGCGCCTGATCGGCACCGAACTCTCCGGCCTCCGCTTTTGTGGCAGCGATGGTGACTTCCGGCATCGCGACGATCGGCACGAATGGGATGACGAGGAATCTCAGGTCGATGGACTCATGGGAGCCGGAAATTTCCGGCAGATCCTGGGAAATCACCCGGAAGCTGTTTCCACTAGCAGACCACGCGATGAGGTTGTCCACGGCAGGGCTGCCGGACGCACCGTTCGTGGCGTCCGCGGTGACGAAGATGGCGGCGGTCGTGGGATTGATGACACTGCCATCGCCGAACGTCAGGTCCACGCCCTCGGTTCCCACGCTGGCGGTCACGCCAAGCGCGGAGGCGGAGACATTGGTGTTTGTGACCACGCCGGTGCTGCTGACCTTGCCGGCGAAAACACCGCTGGTGGCAGGTGGCAGATAGACGAAGCTGAACTCGTTGTCCTGGGTGCCGCCGGCGTTGTCACGGGTGTCAATGACCCATTGGTTGTTCACGATCCGGACGGAGCAAACATTGTCGGCAAGGGTGCCTGAATCACCGTTTGTGAAGGCGAGCAGGTTACCGGCGATGGACAGGCCATTGACGGTGTAGGTGCCCGCGCCGCCGGATTTCGTTATGGTGACCCCGGAAGGAAGATTTCCGGAAAACACGGAGGCGGAGGAACTCACGCTCGCGCCGGTGAAGCCGTCGGCGTAAGGCAGGACGGCCACGCCGACACCAGAGGTCTGTTCACTGGTGCCGGGGTTTGCACCGGCGGCGTTGTTATTGGTGTTGTCCAGCACGCTGACGAACATGTTTCCGGAAGCATTCGAATAGGGCTGGGCGATATTGTCGTTCGAGCTGTTCCCGGTGCTGGCGGGGCCACTCCAGTTGTTGGCAAGGGCGATACCACTGTTGAACGGCACGCTCGCTGCATTGATCTTGATTTCGAGATCGCCGACGTCGGCACCAGGCAAGTCGAATTGATAGGGCGACGGGCTGGTCTGCACGACTGTCCACGATGGAGGGTCGAAGGTGCCAACCGAGAGTTTTTTCACATCGGGAGAGGAGGCCTCAACGAAGATCGAAATCGTCACGGGTGCGGAGGTGGCGGTCTGGCCGATGCTGTCCGTGGCTTTCGCGGTGAAGGTGTAGGCACCCGCTCCGAGGTTGGTGAGGTCGAGGCCGAAGGGCTCGCTGGTGTCCTCGCCTAGCAGGACCGGAGTGAGGGTGCCGGAGAAGAACTCGACCTTGACCACAGGCGCCTCATCATCCGTCGCGGCGGCGGTGAGGGTCACGTTCGCAGGCGCTTCCAGCAGAGTGCCGGCAGCGGGTGCGGTAAGCGCGACGACGGGAAGCTTGTCGCCGAGTTCGACAGTGACAGCCGCGCCGTTGGACACGGCGGTCAGGCCGGAATCATCGACGGTGATGGCGCTGAGGTCATAGTTTCCGGCGGCGACTTCGGTCCAGATGAATTCATATGGCGCGCTGGTGTCCTCGCCTAACTTGATCCCGCCGTTATAGAATTCCACGCGGGCGATGGTGCCGTCCGTGTCGTTTGCGGTGGCGCTGAGATTGATGGTGGCCGGGGAGGTGAAGGTCGCCGCGGCAAGCGGCGAATCCAGCGTGACGGTAGGCGGAGTGCCGGTAGTGGTGGTGAAACCGCGTGGCGCGGAGCTGGCGGTGTTCACGCCGTCGTTGGCGGCGACATACCACTCGTAATTCTTCCCCTTTTCCAAACCGGTCCAATCCAGCGAGGCGGTGGTGCCGTTCGCGGGCACACTGACGGTGCCGAGCGCCACCCAGTCGCTGACCGGGCTCTGCATGTTATACTCGAGGTCGTAGGTGCCATCGAAGTGCGGCAGGCCGTCGCTGAGGCTGGCGGCGCGGTTGAGCGTGGGCGACCAGCTTTCCACGCGGATGCGGTTGTTAGCGGGAGAGAAGGTGAAGGTGCGGAGGAAGCCGTTGCCACCGTTGGCCAGGCCCTGATAGTCGCTGAGCACGGAGTAAACGGTGCGCCCCTCGAAGACATCCGAGCGGCGTCCTTCCGCATGGATGTGGCCGCACATCAGCAGGAACAGGTTCGGATTGTCCTTGAGGCCGTTGTAGATCGCGGAACCCTGCGCGCCGAAGGTCGCGGGATTTCCCTGGCCGATGATGTAGTGGCTGGTGACCATCGCGCGGCGGTGCGGGTGGGCTTTCAACAGCGCGTCCGCCCAATCGAGGATCGGCTGGTTCTGGGTGGTGTCGTAGGCAAGGTGGATGGAGATGAAGTCCAGGCCGCTGGCGCTGAAAAGCTGATAGTTGTTGGTATTGTCCGAGCCGTAGTTGCCACCCCAGTAATCGCGGCCGGCGAAACGGCTGGTGCCGAAGTATTGGTTGAAAAACGCGGTGGAGCCGGTATCATAGTTGCCGATGGGATCGATATCGTGGTTTCCGGGAGCGACACCGTAGGGAATGCCGTAGGCGCGGAGTGCGGCGAGCGGCTTTTCCAGATTGCCCATGGCGGCGGTGGCACGTTCCCACTGAATCGGATTGCCGCCGAAATTGCCGTTTTCCACGATGTCGCCCATGTGGCTGACGAAGGCGATGTTGCGGCTGGCTTTGTTGTCCACGACCCACTGCGTCTGGGTGCCGAAGGTGCCGACAAGTTGCTCGACGGTGACGGTGTTAGCCCTGCCAGGTGAACCCTGCGAATAATACTGCGTGTCCGGAATGGCGACGACGCTGAAGTCCGGCCCCGGCGCGACGGGAGTGGTCTGGCGGCCGTAGAAAGTGACGGTCATGGCATCTCCGGTGGGATCCGCCAGACCCGCAGCGAGCGTCACGGCGCTGCCGGACACTGTAGCGCCGTTAGCAGGTGAAGCGAGCGTCACGACGGGCGGCTGGTTCGGATTGGTCTCGATGACGATGCTTGCGATCGCACTGATAGACCCCGCGCCGAGATTGTCGATGGCACGGGACCTCACCGAATAGGTGCCGGGAGCGGGCGGAGTCCAGTCGTAGCTGTAAGGCTCTGACAAATCCTCGCCGACTTTGATTCCATCCACGAGGAATTCGACTTTCGCCACGCTGCCGTCCGCATCCGTAGCGGCTGCAGTGAAGGTGACGGGGAAAGGCATGAACGACGACGCGTTGTCCATAGGTGCGGTGAGTGAAACCATCGGCGAGGTGTTGGCCGTGATGAACGGCGCTCCGTCCACCCAGACCGGGCCGTTAGTGAGCGTGCCGATGGAAACGCCGGCGGAACTGGCAGCCGAGAGGCCGATGCCTTCATTCAAGCCGAAACGCCCGATCAGGCCGGTGCCGCTGGCAAGTTCCAGATCTTTCGCGGCGGCGATTTCCGCAGCGCTGCGGGCGCGGTTCCAAACCCTGGCTTCATCGATCACCCCGGCGAACGCTCCTTCGCGAATGCCTGACGAATTCATCGCCGTGGCGATGCCAAAATGCTGGATGCTGTCGTATCGAGGCACCGCACCGGCGACCGACACAGTGGTGCCGCCGACCTCGACGCCGTTGAGATACATTTTCCAAACGCCGGTCGCACCGTCGAAGGTGGCGGCGGCGTGATACCAGGCGCCGTTCACGATCGGTGTGTTAGTGGCGGTGACCGGGTGGTTCAGGCCGGTCGCCTGGCTCTCGAAGTCACCCACCAGCAACCCGCCGGAAGTGATGCCGAAGAAGATGTTGCAGTCCACATTGCTGCCATCGCTCTCACCGCGGCCCTTGCCGAAGAGCGGCACGGCGGTGACTCCGCCGCTGCCGGAACCGGAGGTGAGACCATTGCCTTCCTTGCGGAACCAGCATTCCAGTGTGAGTCCATTACCGACGGGACCGCCGACATTGAGTTCCGGAGCCGGACCCATCGTGACGTAATCGTTCACACCATCAAACGACAGCGCGGTGTTGGCCGGAATATTGTTAGGATCGAAATTGACTGAGACCACTTTTGCCGGGCTGACGCCAGTTGCGCCTAGATTGTCGGTGGATCGGGCGATGTAGCTGTAGGAACCGGCAGGCAGCGCAGTCTCAGTAAAACTGAAAGGTGAGTCGATATCCGTGGCGATGACCACACCGTTCCGGAGAAACTCGACTTGCGAAATCGTCCCGTCCGCGTCCGTGGCGTCTGCTTCGATGGTGAAAGAGGCCGGTGCGGTGAATCCGGAGGCGGCCGGCGCGGTGATGGCGGCGGTGGGTCCTTGGTTACTGGTTTCGAAGAACGCGAAACTGAACACGTCCTCCTCATTGGTGGCTCCGTTCTGCAAAGTCGGCTGGGTGGTGGCTCCGCTGAGATCGCGGCTCTCGATGACCCATCGGCTGTTAGCGACATCCCACTGATAGGAAACCACGTTGTCCGACGTGTTGGTGCCGCCGCCTTCCGGGCTGATGATCAGCACGCCGGTCGTATCGTTCTGCCCGGGGATCGTCAGATACCACTGGCCGGTGCCGCCCTTGGTGACGGTGAAGGTTCCACCGCCTACCGCGGTGGTGGCGTCGCTGTTCACGCGACCCGTGGCGACGAGTTGCTTGGTGCCTACATCCGCGACGGGGATGTAAACGAAGGCCACCGGATCCTGCTCGTAACTGCCTCCGTTCGCGCCGTTGTCGTGGATCCAGACGGTGAAGGTGCCGTCCGCGTTCGCGCGGGAAAGCGCGTAGTTGTCCTCGTTTTTCGCGTGGTTTACCAGCAGCACTCCGTTTGTGGAAGACGCGGCCAGAGAAGTTAGATTGACCGTGGAAACCCCGCCGCTGCCGTCCACGAACTGCGTGCCGAGGCTGATACCAGCGCTGGCAGTTAGAGTATTGAGGGCACCGCCATTGGTCCCCGCCGAGTTTCTTGCGAAGCCGCCCAGCCATTGACTGTAGGGAAACCAGGCGCAGGCCACGTTGATGTTCACTTCGTCGCCGTTCGCGGTGCGGAAAATCGGAACCCAGTATTTGTTGGAGAAGCCGCTGCCGACGTAATCCGTCGCGCTTGTCGCAAAAAAGCTACCGATCGTGTCACCGCCCGCCGTGTTGTCGCGTCCGTTCTGCGAGACCGAGCTGAGCATCACGCCGCCGGTCACGTCGTCCGCGGTGCCGAAGCTCACATCGAAGTCGCCTCGGTTGCCGCCAAGGATGCCGAAGTTCGGCGTGCTGCCGGCCGCTTTGCTAAGAGTGATGGAAGCCGCGGTGGCGCCCGCATCATTTTGTGTGACGGCGATATTTCCGAACTCGGTCGCCTGGAGGAAGCCAGGGAGGAGGCTGAAGACAAATACAGGGAATATGGTTTTCATGAAGTGGATGGGAAAATTTCAGGGATGGGTGGAAGCGGGTGGAGCGATGGCGGGGGCCGGGGCCGTTTCGCCTAACTCCTTACGGGATTGTTGGAGAAGCTGGACATTGGGCGGTGTGCCGCGTTCGAGGTTAGGCAGGGAAAGCAATTGATCCCGCAGCGCGGCCCAGGCGATCCTCGCCTCATCGGCGCGGCCGGCTTTCGCGAGGAGAACGGCGCGCTCGGCCATCCATGGCTCCGGGCGCGGGGCGGTTTTTTGCAACCCGTCGATCCGGCTCAATGCGGAATCCCAAGAAGCCGATGCGGTCTCGATTTCCAACGCACACAACAACAGCGTCGGCACATCACCCGCGGTTTTGAGCCCTTCATCAATGGCCCGGCTCGCGTCCGCCGGCTTTCCGGAGTCTCTCAGCGCAAGCGCCAGATCCACGATCAACGCGCTATTCGGTGAGGCAGTCAGCTTCACGGCCTTCTGGAAATCCGCGACTGCCTCGGATGGCCGCCCCAGTTTCACCAGAACCCGTCCACGGGTGGCGAGCGCCTCGATGTGATCGGGGTTGATGGTTAGAAATTCATCAAGCGCCTCCTTCGCCTCCTGGTCCTTGCCGGCGATGTGCAAGGCGAGCCCACGAAGATATCCGGTCGGATAGACTCCCGGCGCGAGTCGCTCGACGAGTTTGATCTCCTTGAGGCAGGCCCACCATTCGTCATGGCCGACATGGGCCTCGGCGAGCTTGTAGCGGAGCTCAGCGTCGCCGGGCCGATCGTGCAGCTCCGTCTGGATTGCTGTAACCACATCGTGATAACCTCCATGGCCGGATACCAATCCTACGCCCGCCGATGCGAGCAGCAAGGCCATCGCGACGGACCGCCCGCTCGTGCGGCGGAGACCCGGTGGAAATGGCATCGCTCTTCGCGAGGCGGGTTGAGATGAGTGCTTGCGGGTCACGAGACGCGCAAGCTGGTGGCTTATCGTGATCACGGCGAAACCCGTTGGGTGAAGTTATCGCCACAATCTAATTGATTCTGAAAAAGCGGGCATGCAACATCGCGAAGCAGGTCGAAAGGAAGACGAAGAGCTCCGCCCCGCATCCGGCAGAGCCGGAGCTGCCGTGGGCGCGAGCCGAGCGTCGCGCACTCCGGAGTGCTGGAAGCTCTGCTCCAGCCTGCGGCGGATGGATGCTCTGCTCCATGCGGTGCGGAGCTCTTCCGCTTCATCCCGGCAGGGATGGCGGAGCGTAGCCCGGGTCGAGGCCGTAATCCGCCGGAATACCCGGGGAAAAGATTGGAAAAGGGATTAGATCCCGGTAGCGGGTCGGAGAAGTGCTCGGATGTTGCGTGGTTTGTCCGACGGTTCTGGCACGCCCTCCGTGGTGCGGATGGTTTCTCTGGCGCGTTTTCCGGGGTGTTCGGCCTGCGGCCTCGACCCCGGGCTAATATCTGGCAATCCCGTTGGGATTCCAAAGACCTTGCCGCCTTGACCAGAAAGCGGATCGTCGGCAGGGTGTTTGTTATGAAGGCTCTAAAGACCACACTCGCCTCCTTGCTCATGGTTGTTGCTGTTGACGCAGCGGATCACGACGAGAGGCGCGTTCCATTGGACGAGGCGACGATCAAGTCCAACAAGTATGGTGCCGAGGCTAAGCTGACGTTGAAGGAAGACGAAAGCCTCGGGTTGACGATCCTGATGAACGGGAAGGCGGTGGTGATTCCGGAGAAAGTGGTGGCTCAGATCAGGAAGGCGAATATCGGGACGGCGGCGTTTTCGACGGAAACACCCACGGGCGTGCCGGTGAGCGAATGGAAGCTGAAGGGCGGGATCATCCTATCTTTCTACTATGGAGACAAGGTGACCCAGGGTTACGCAAAATTGCGGCAGGAAGGTATTCTATCGGCATGCCGGATCAAGATCTCGGCAGACGGTAATTGTGAGTGGATCGAAACGGCTGTTCCTCAAGGTAACGACACATTCCGCTGGAGAGTGCTCAAACAGTCGAAGGATGGTATGGATGTCCGCCGGGATACGGTGGAATCTCACGGTTATCCGATTCCGATGCGGTGGAATTGAAGATGGCCGCCGGCGGAGGACAGGCCCGCGGCGTTTTGATAGAGGGAAAACGGGACGAAACGTCCCTGTTCCTTAATTGCCCTAGCAGGCGGTCATTCCTCTTCGGCACGACGCTGTTCGTCGACCTTTGCGAGGACTGCCAATCCTTGGTCCCGCTGCCAACCGGGGGGCAAAGACTGGAGTTTTTCCCGGACCGTGCCCAAAGCGCCATAAGCGGCACCTTCGATGGATTGGCGGTAGATATCCAAGGTCCGGGGGTCTTCCGGCAGGCGCAGCGCCCACTCGGCAAGAGCAAGCTCTTGGTCCATCTCTTTGGCGAAGCGGATGTAGGCGGGGTCGGCAGCTGCGGCTTGCAGGGCATCGAGATTGCCGGATTCGAGCGCGATATTGGCAAGGACAAGGGCGCGATCGCCATGGCGGGCACCGTATTTGAGACTGGCAGCGGCGACTTCTCCGCGCATCGCGACAGGGAGACCGAGGAGCGGTTTTGGGAAATCTTCGTCTTCCATCACTTCGAAAAGTGAGAGAGCCAGAGCGGAAATGCAGACTTTCCGTGCCGCGGGAGTGGGTTCTCCCAAAAGCCGTTCCGCCAGCTCCGCAGGCGGAATTGAGCCACACATGGCCTCGCCGACACGGGTCAGGGATTCATGCTCAGCCGGGGTATCTGGTAGCGCGGAAAGCTTAGCCCAAATGGCCGCGCGGGTCGCGGGGTCATCGGCGGAACAGGAGGGTTCAGCTAGCACACTCAGGGTCGAGAGGCGTTCGTGCTTGGGAAGCTCGCTAAGGATGGAAAAAACCAGAACGGGGTTTGCCTCGGTCATGCAGTCGAGCCACGCCTTGCGGAAGCGCCCGGTTTCCAAGCCAAAGGTGTTTGAGCGGATCAGCTCCCAGGCTTTGGCCGGATCGGCTTGGATGCCGGGAGCGCAGCATTCGAGCAGGGTGAGAATGCCTACTTTGCCAAAACCATTCGGGCCTTGATCGGTGGATTCGCCAAAGACAGCACGAACGGCCGCTGCCAGATCGATCACGGACCACTCCTTCAGCAGCGTTTTCTCAATGAGCAATCGTTCCTGCCTCGGCAGGAACCTGCCTTTGAGTGAATCCCAAGCGGAGGCGTAGTCTGCAGTCGAGATTGGGGCGGACGCATCGGGAACTCCGCCAGCGTCTAACTCCGCCACGGGCGTTGAAGGCGGTGGGGATGGAGAGATTGCGGCCGCGCCAGACGGGGAGGAACCCGGTAGCTTCGGATCGAAAGATCCGCGCAGCCCTAACACCACGCCGAGCCCCAGGACGGCGAGGTGGGTGCTCCAAAGAAATTTGCGCGCGCCGGAGTTCATAGGGGGTCAGGGAGTGTCGCGGAGCGGAATGTCGCCGACGATGTTGCGGATCTCAGCGGCTTTCCACTCCATGGAACCCTCGATCCGTTCGGCGATGGCTTCGAGCGCCAGCTTGCGGTCCAGCGGATTTGGCAGGCTGGAAATCCAGCGGAGATAGTCCTTTCCGTAATGGTCGAGGCCTTTATCGGTGACTTTACTCCACAATTCCTGCCGGGCGGCCAGGACCGCTTCATCATCCGAAACCGGAAAATGAGACAGGACACGACCCAAGGTGTCCAAGGAGGAAATGGACCAGGCGCTTTCGATGATCCCCCGCGCGCGTTCCTCAGCGGGAAGATCCGAGATCAGGGAGGCCGCACGATCCGGATCTTCCGATGTCAGTTGTTGATGGAGCAGCGCGGGGAGCAGACCAGCGGCCGCGTATTCGGGAAAGCGGGCGGCGAGCTTCGCGAGGATTTCGGGAGCTTCGATTTTTCCATGATGGAACTCGTAGCGGAGGTCCGGACCGTCTCCATGGAAAAAGTCACTTACATCGTTCTCGGCGAGAAATTCCATGGCGTTCTCCCGGGCGATTTCCGGCGCCTGACCGCTGTAAGCTGGCCGCTTCACCACTCCGTACAACCGATCTACCAAAGGGAGCCCGGGCTGGTCGCGCAACAGGCAAAAGAAGGTTGTTCCCGCTTGGACAGAGCGGGCAAATTCAGTATCCGGATTTTCATCGACAAAGCGCATCATCCATCTCGCCATCTCTTCAGGCGGCAATTTATCATCGACTCGGTCAAGCATCTCCGGATCCTTCATCGCCGTGGCGAGGCGGCCGAAATCATCGAGCCGCTCCACCGGCCATTGCTTGCCGACGTGGAAGGAAATACTGCTTTTCACCGCAGTCTCCAGGCTTGCCATTAGAACGACCAACTCCTCAACGGTGCAGCTGGCGATCAACTGCCGGGCCAGCCCGTCGAAGACGGGATCGCGAAACTGCCCGCTCTCCATCGAGAGCGCGATTTCCGGAGCGAGGGATTCGCCCACCAATTCGAGAGCCTCGTCGTCACATGACATCATCCTGAATTCGTCGGAATTGGATGCGAACTGAAGCGCGTCACTGGGGTCTGATTTCGCCCAGAGGACAAAGAGGGCGGCGGCCTGAATTGAAGCAGGTTCCCCATCAGCGGCGAGGAGAGTGAGAATGGAAGCCGCAGGGTCCGCCGGAAGAGCAAGCCCGGTTAGAGCGGGGAGGATCTTATCGCGAGCAGCTGGCGCGGCGGCGAGTTGAGCCTCGGCCGCCTTGGCATTTTCCAAGCGGGTTTCGATGGAGCGGACGAGTTCTGATCCCGGAACGCTCGCAGAATGCGGGCGATTGCTGCGGGTGCGGGAATTTTCCGCCAGCTCCGGGATGGAGGTGGATCGAAATTCCCTAGAGATCCCCCACCCTGCAAGGCCAAGGGCGACATGGGAGAGCAAAATGAAAGGGGCTTTCATGGGAACGACCGGACCGGCAACTCCGGGATAGCGCGAATTTGCTAGAACGGCAAGAATTCAGAAAAAACCGTCCCGGATGGACTGGGCGGGGATCGAGTAGGATCCGCGGTTTTTGGATTGAGCGGATGCTTCCGCGACCCCTGCCGGGGTCGGATAGATTTTCAATCTTCTTCCTGGGGTGGTCGGCCTGCGGCTAATGTCTGGCAATCCCGTTGGGATTCAGGATAGAAGGGACCGCAGCCGCTACCGATCATCTGCCCACATGAGTTATTTTGGAAAATTCGAGCGCACCTTCACGAAAGGAGCGACTCCGTGGGTGAAGTGGACGCTGACTCCGGTTCTCTTGCTTTTCACGGTCCTGATGATTTGGGAATTGCCCCGACCGTATCACGAGGGGCGGCTGGCAGGAGTGGTGGCCTGCGGATCGCTCTCGGCTATGGGCATTTCCGGGGTCTTGGCGCTTTGGGGAGTGCAACAGGCGGTAAGGGTGGTGACCGGGATCATCGGGGCATTTTCGCTCTACTATCTGATCGACCAATGCTTCCTGCATTATCCCGGACACTTGGGGTTCGGCAGTCGACGATCCTCCCAGACCCCTCTGAATTCGATTCTGGCTTTTATATTCTTCGGCCTGCCCTGCCTGCTGATTACTTTCCTCGGCCGTTCCACGATCAAGAGACCTCCCGTGATTGAATCGCTTTTCCTCACCTTCATGCTCGATGATGCAAAATATGGGAGTTTCGAATTCCGAACCCGTCTTCGAGATTTGGCGGATGCCATTTCCGACAAACTTTGTGATGGAATCAACTCGGACTACGGCGGTGAGTCCGAGGACGAAAAAGGAAAGGCTTCGATAGAGTTCTGGACCTCCGATGTGGAGGAATTCGCACTTAAGATTCGGGCTGAGTTTCCGGAGGAGCCCTTGCTGGCTAATTGCGCTTGGGCTCGATGGGATACGAATGGAACAGAAACCGTCCTCGCGAATCCATACGCGGCTGCTGATAGGTCGAATGCCGCAGAAAAGCCGCACCCGGATGGACCGGATGCGGCATTTTGAAGCTGGATGAGATTGGTTGATTTTCGCTAGGAACTGAATACGACGAGTGATGCCTCCGGACCTACCGCCACTGTCTTGCCCAGCCATGTCGATGGGTATTGCAGCGCTTGCTGGTGTAGTGGCCAACCGGTTCAAGAATGTCGCTGCAGGTGTGGTCGCACTGGCTGCAGGTGTTTCTCCATGGCTGTTTGTGGCGATCATGTGTGAGTGGATACCCGCGTGGAACATTCTCGTTAATCTGGGACTGTTCGGGGGATTCCTCATGTTTCTGGTGGCATTGCTGCGCTACTGCTTGGGAGTAAAATCACCGGGATGGCGGATTGCTGCCGGGTTCATGATCGGCGGGGCAGCAGCGGCTGTGGCATTTGTCGCTTCCATGGGACTCGGCTGAGTCGGATATCTTTGACGGCGCATTTCCCGGGGTGTTCGGTCTGCGGGCACGACCCCGGGCTAATTTCTCCGATCATCCATTCCGTAAAGGCATCGGACATCAGCCCGAGGCCGTGCCCGCAGCATCTGGATCCCGAAGGGATCGCGGAGATTAGCCCGGGGTCGAGGCCGCAGGCCGATACCCCTGATCTTTATACACAAGTCCGTGGGCGGCGCGGATTGTCGCGGAAGCAGCCGTCGGAGTGGAACAGCTAGCAAGACTTCGCCGGTTCACCGCCGGCAATCCGGGCAGCACGAAGCCGGCGGGCCCGTAAGGACCGCTTCAGCCCGTTTCGCCCGCCTCAGTGGCCGT
>JBGSOI010000174.1:0-7217 GCA_041739215.1 Akkermansiaceae bacterium | reverse complement strand
GCGGTTTGCGCGGGCCGATGTTGCCGACGCGGCCGTGCGCGACATCGTCCTGATAGGAAGTGCCGGTTTCCTCGTTGAGGATCTCCAACAGGCGGCGGGCGGTGCCTGACGGGGCGTCGATCTTGTGCTTGTGATGCATCTCGGTAACCTCGATGTCGAAACGGTCCTGCTTGAGGATGCGGGCGGCGTGGCGGGTCAGCCAGAAGAGCGTGTTCACGCCCACCGAGTAGTTCGCAGCGTAAACGATGCGGATGGATTTCGCTGCCTGATAGATAACCTCGCGCTCCGCGTCGGTGTGGCCGGTGGTGCCGATGACCAGATTGGTGCCATGTTTCAACGCCGCCTCGACCACGCTGCTGGTGAACGAGTGGACCGTGAAATCGATGACGCAGGTGGCCTTGGAAATCGCGGCGTCGAGGTCCTCGCCCGCGTCGTGGGTGGCAGCGACCGGAACTCCGGCCTGATTCGCGGCTTCGATGATGGCCTGACCCATGCGGCCGGATTTTCCTGTGATGAGAAGGGATGGCATTACGGAATTGGAGATTGGAGATTGGAGATTGGAGATTGGAGTTACCACATCATTTGTTCTAACTGGATATCGCTGGCGCGGGCGGCGGCTTCGGCGGCACCAGGACCGTTGAACGAGGCGATCTTGCGGGCGACGTTGACGGCGGCCTGCCAGCGCTTGGCTTTTTCGAGGATCGCCAGAGCCTTGAATCCACAGAGTTCGAAGTATTTCCACTCCGCTGGCGGATCGGTGGTTTCCAGCACGGAGTAAAAGGCTTCGAAGGCCTGGGTTTCCCGCTTTTTTGACGGGTCCTTGGGATCGGGCATTTGTTCCAGCGTCATGCCCCGGAGATATTGCAGCCGGTTGAGCAAGGCAGGTTGGTTTTTCGCATGGGCCAGTAGCGTGTCGTAAACGGCGAGTGCCGCGGCCATCGAGGCGGGGTTGCCGCTGCCCTCGGCATACAACGCCTCACCTAACAAGAGTCCGGCGGGCAACCGGAGCGGGTCGTCTTCCGGCAGCGTCTTGATCCACTTGCCGAGAAAGTCGGAGGCTTCCGCGAGGCGGTAGAGGTCGATGAGGTGCTCGGCTTTTTCCAAGGTGGCGATGGCGGAAAGCGGGCCTTCGGACGCGATGGCCTTGTCGAACAACCCAATGGCTTCCTCCTTGGATTGCGGGGTGCCGCCGAGGGCGGCCGAGCGGGCTGCCAGCAGCCACGCGACCTGGGCTCTGGCTGGATTGGTGTCCGAGTCGGCGAGTTTCTTGAGCGCTATCAGCGCGTCGTTGTAGCTGCCGGTTTGGAAGAGATTGCGGCCAAGGGTCAGGGCAGCTTCAGCCGCGGCGGGATCGGCTGGGTAGGTGTCCATGATGGCCTGCGCGGCGGCGATGGCCGCGGCGGAGTCTTTGGATAGATCCGCGACACGGAGCCGGGCCAGGGCGACGCGCGGGGCCGCGGATTCCGGAATGGCAGTTAGAGCATCGAGTTGGTCGCGGACGAACTGGAGATCGGGCGACGGACTGGCGAGGGCCGCTTCCGCCGCCGCGAAGCGGGCTTCGGCTGCCCGCGGGTGATCCGGGAAGCGAGTGAGAAATTCCTCGATCGCCGCGCGGGTGGCGGCCGGCGGGGTGGTAGCGAGCGCGACTTCCAGTTCGAGATCCGCCGTTAGGGCCGGGTCCGCGGCTGCGCCGGATTGCTGGATGAGGGTGGTCCCGTTGAGGTCGCCGCTGCGCAAACGGGCGATGGCTGACTGCAATCTTGCGAGCTTTGCCTCGGGAGCAGCGAGGTTTTTTGCCGCTTCGTCGAAGAGCTGGATCGCTTTCTTCGGGTCGCCATTCAAACAGGCGGTGCGGGCTTCGAGGAAAGCGGCTTCGCCCTGCATCACCGGTGATTTGCTGGTGTCCCGCAGCGTGTCCAGCAGCGAGAACGCCTGGTTGACATCGCCTTCGTCGAGAGCCCAGCGGGCCAACTGATAGAGCGCGCGGCCGGCCAGCATATGGTCGGGATAGTCCAACAGAAGCCGGTTCATCAGGCCGCGGGGATTGTTGATCAGCTTGCCGGAGACCGCCAGGGTATCGGGAGCACCGGAGCGATGCACGCCCACGGCCCGGGTGTAGAGGGCGAACGCCGACAACTCCGTTCGTTCGGAGTCCGCCGTGTGAGCGGGCCACGCGGCGATGGCGTCGGAGCGGGTGGTGTCGATCGGCAAGATGGCGGGAATTGCAGGCTCGACGATCCAGCGGGTGAGATTTTCGAGGATCGGGTCGGTTGGCGCGGGTTTGGAGGGCAGCCATTCGAGGATCCGTTTGAAGATCGGTTCCAGCACCGGCGAATCGGGATATTTCTGGAGAAAGTTCAGCAGGGACATCGCCGCTTTCTGGACATCTCCTTGGCGTGCGACCGCATCCGCCAGGCCGATGGCCGCCGAGTGAAAGCGGATGAGGGATTGGTCTTGGGGATGACTGATTAGTTCCTGAAAGCGGATCTCCGCATCGGCCGGCAGGTCTTCGGCGAGGAGCAACTGGGCTTCGAGAAATGCCGCGAGCGGGCGATCCGCGGTAGCAACCGATACCAGGTCCGGCATTGCCTGCCGGGCGTCCGCCGGACGGTTGAGATCGAGCAGGATTTCCACCTGATAGAGGCGGATTTTCACGACTGCCGCCGGATCGGCATCCTGGATGAGATCGGCCAGGGTCTCCAGCGCGGCATCCGCCTGGCCTAGCGCGAGTTGCAGGCTGGCCTGGGTGAGACCCGCCTCGGTGCGATGCTGGGCTTTCGGTTCGGCTACAATGGATTGGAAAATTCCAATCGCCTCCGAGAAGCGGTTTTCCGCAGCCAGCGCCTGGGCCGTCCAAAAGGGTGTCTCCGGGTTTTTCGCGACGAACGATTGCCCGAGCAACTCCTGCGCCTCCTTGGTATTTCCCGCGCGGATCAATGACTCAGCGAGGCGGATCGCCATTTGCGATTTCGCATCTGCGGTGAGCGCCGGGTCCGCCAGACGGTGCCGGAAATGAAGTTCCGCGATCTCCCACAGGCCGGCGGCGAGCGCGTCATCGCCTTTTCGCTCCAAGGCCGCGAACCCGGCCGATTCCTGCCCAAGCAGGATCGGCTGCTGGATCAGCAGGAGGAGTGGAAATAGCGGCCAGAACTTCATCGGTCGGGCGGAAACTAAAAGGGGATCCGGTCGGTTGCCAGCCCGGAAATCCAGCCGCTCACGCACAGGTGCCGAACAGCCGGTCGCCTGCGTCGCCAAGGCCCGGCAGGATGTAGCCGAAATTGTCGAGACAGCGGTCGAGGCATGCCGCGAAAATCGCGATGTCCGGGTAGGCTTCTTCCAATGCCGTGACGCCCTCCGGCGCGGCCACCAGGCAGACAAACCTTACATGCCGCGCGCCCGCTTCCCGCAGGCTGCGGACGGCCTCGATGGCGGAGCCACCGGTCGCCAGCATCGGATCGAGGATGATGATTTCGTGTTCGCTCATCACCGGCGGATGCTTCAAATAATAGGGTTCCGGGATCAAGGTCCGCTCATTCCGCGCCAGGCCGATGTGCGCCACGGAGGCTTGCGGCAGCAGGTCGAGAAATCCATCGAGGAAGCCCAACCCGGCCCGCAAGATCGGCACCAGAATCAGGCCACGGGTCACTTTCACGCCCGATGTAATTTCCAGCGGCGTGTTGCACGGAACGACCATGGTTTCCAAATTCGCGGTGACCGCAGGCACCATCAGCGACGCGATCCGCCGGAACCGCTGGCGGAATTCGGGCGACGGACACGCCGGATCCCGGAGTTTTGTCAGCTCCTCGGCGATCAGCGGATGTTCGACGAGGTGGAGCATGTCAGTCTTTTTGGGCGAGCAGTTTGCGGAGATCCGCCATCGGCAGGTTCAGCGTTTTCGATGCTTCCTTGAAATCGCCGTCGGCGCGTTCGAGGATCCGTCCCGCGATTTCGCTGTTGAGCCAGGCGAACAAATCCACGCCGGTTGGTGCGGCATTGATCAGTTGGTCGATGGCGGCGGTAAATCCGGCCGGCGACCTGCGCGGTGCCGAGGCCAGCGGGATGTCGGCGGGCAGCAGGATGTGCGACGAGGCGAGGGCACAGGCGCGGGCAATGGTGTTTTCCAACTCGCGGACGTTGCCCGGCCAGTTGTGCGACTGCAGCGTGGCGATCGCTTCCGCGGAAATCCGGATCCGCGCCATGCCGTTCTTCCGGGTGATCCGCTGGAGGAAATATTCGGCTAACAGCGGGATGTCCTCCAGCCGCTCGCGCAGCGCGGGGATCTTGATTTCCACCACATTGAGCCGGTAGTAAAGGTCCTCGCGGAACCGTCCGGCGGCCACTTCGTCGGTTAGATTCTTGTGCGTCGCGGCCACGATCCGCACGTCGGTGGTCAGGGTTTCATTCGCCCCAACCCGGGAAAACGAGCCATCCTGGAGGACGCGCAAAAGCTTTACCTGGATGGACAGTGGCATGTCTCCGATTTCGTCCAGGAACAAGGTGCCGCCGTCCGCTTGTTCGAAACGTCCCGCACGCCGGGCGATGGCCCCGGTGAACGATCCTTTCTCATGGCCGAACAATTCGCTCTCCAACAGATTTTCCGGAATGGCACCGCAGTTGATGGTGATCATCTCCTTCTGCCGCCGCGGGCTGTATTCGTGAACCGCCTTGGCGACGAGTTCCTTGCCGGTGCCGCTTTCTCCGGCGATCAAAACCGGCGCGTCCGAGCGGGCGACCCGGCCGACAAGTTTGAAGACTTCCTGCAACGCGCGCGAAACGCCGATCATTTTCACCCGGCCGTCGTGCTTCGGCATCTCGGCGTCCGGTTGGCCAGCGCTGCGGCGGTCGTCCTGCGTTTGCAACGCGGACTCGACCACCGGACGCAGCTCGAATGCCAGCGATTCCTTGCGCAGCACATCGTGCGCGCCGCGTTGGGTCGCCTCGATGATTTGACCGGTCGTCGGAAATCCGGCGGTCAGCACCACCAAGGTCTGCGGGCTTTGTTGCAAGATCCGGCCGAGCAACTCCATCCCGTCGAAAGGCTCCAGTTCCATCGCCGAGACCACCACGCTCACCGAGGTTTTTTCGATCACCTTGAGGGCGTTGGCGGCATTGTCACAGCGCAGAACCCGCAGGTTCTTGGCTGAAAGGTGCTTGGTGGCCCAATCCAGGAAATCCAGATCGGGATCGACTAACAACAGTGTATCTTCGGAAGAGTTTTCGGGCATCGCGCGGACGAGGGCAGTCAAGCAGGCACGCGCCGGATGGCACGATAAAAAAATTCCCTGCCAAAAAGGGGGATCATTCAAAAAACCGCTTCAAGGTCCGCTGTTCGGCGGGATCGAGCGCGTCGCGCGAGACGCGGTTGCCGCCTGTGCCCGTCGCTTGCTCGCGGCTCCAGCGTTCCCTCGGCCGCGTCCTCACCCAGACTGATGCCGGGAGGCTCACCGTCGTGCATGAATACGACGCCGCCAATTCCTTCCCGCTCGGACTCAGCATCGGCTTCGGTTCCGTTGGCCAAGGCAAATCTCTCTGGAACGCCGGCAGCATCGATCCCAATGGCAACCTTACGTCCAAGCCCGGAGCCACGCAGACTTATGGCGGCATCAGACCCCACGCAGTCACCGCCGCCACCGTCAAGAACGCATCACGCGCCTACGTCTATGACGCCGTCGGTTACGTCACCGCGGACGGCAAGCGCACCTTCATCTGGACCTCCTTCGGCCAGCTCTCCTCGCTGGACTATTTGAGCGCCCCCGCATTGCAAAACTTCGCAGGCATCCAGATTTACGCCTCGAGCCAGGTTCAGACCAACTTCTACTTCGATGCTGGCGGCAATCGCTCCAGCCAGCTCAAGCAGCGCATCGCCGCCGACGACAGCCGGATCCTCGAGGAAACCCTCTACCTCGGCTCCTACGAGCGGGAAACCCACAGCACCCGCGCCGCCGGCAGCGATACCTACGTCCCGGACCGCAAGGTCCACCGCCACAACCTCGGCGGTGTGGTTTACACCCGCACCGAGAAAGACGGCCTCCCTGATACCGTCAAACTCACCACCCTCCTCAAGGACCACCTCGGCTCCACCGATGTCCTTTACACCGGCACTTGGAACGGCAGCGACTTCACCAACCCCGTCACCGAGAAACAATCCTTCGATTCCTGGGGCGAGCGCCGCGATCCCGCCACCCTCGCCGCCTACCGCGCCACCGATGCCGATCCGTTCCGCACCAGCGCCCAGGACTACGACCGCGGCTACACCGGCCACGAGCAGCTCGACGACAGCGGCCTCATCCACATGAACGGCCGCCTCTACGATCCCGAACTCGGCCGCATGCTCAGCCCGGACCCCTTCGTCCAGGTCCCCGAGTATTCCCAGAACTTCAACCGCTACAGCTATGTGATGAACAACCCGCTGAACCTGACCGACCCGAGTGGGTTTTCATGGGTGGGTGACCTGTTCAAAAGTGTCGGAAGCTGGCTGAAGGAAAACTGGCGGACGGTCGTGGTGATCGTGGTGGCCGCAGTGTTGACATACTTCACTGCTGGAGCTGCGAGTGCTTGGGGAGCTGGTCTCTATGCTTCGGCAACAGGAGCTGCAGTTGGCGGCACAGCGGCCACTATTGCCGGTGGGGCTGTTGCCGGAGGATACATAGGAGCTGTCGCTGGAGGTTTGGGCGCAGCATTGAACGGAGGAAACCTCGGAGATGTGTTGCGTGGTGCGCTCATCGGTGGAGTCCAAGGGGCCATTACGGGCGGAGCTTTGCACTATTTGGGCGAGGCTGCATCCGCCGCGGGAACTTTTAGTGCTGAAACAGCCTTGCACGTCGCGGGCCATGGAGTTGTCGGCGGCGCAGCGAATGTTGCGATGGGAGGGAAATTCGGGGATGGTTTCCTCTCAGGAGCAGTAAGCGCGGCTGCTGGGGATGCTGGACTCTTTGGTTCAGAAGGTGGAGGGTTTGGGGGAATGGCACGAAGAACCATCATGGCAGGAGTCGTTGGTGGGACGGCATCCGCGCTTGGCGGCGGAAAATTCGCCAATGGAGCCTATACTGCGGCATTTCAGCATTTGCTAAATGCAGAGCTAAGGCGGCGTAAATAAATAAACTTGCCAAACAGATTAAGATTTCTTAACTGTTCTTTCCGTGAAAGAAAGCGATGCCCTTATGCAGAAGTTTGAATCGATTTGGCCGCATCTGGACGAGCGTGGCAGGCGGATCACC
>JBGSOI010000166.1:0-5759 GCA_041739215.1 Akkermansiaceae bacterium | reverse complement strand
CCGCTGATGGCAGCCACGGCCGAGCGCGCCGTCGCCACCACCGCCAGCGGCGCGCCGCTGCGGATGGCCTATCTCTACATCCCTAACGGCGTGAACGTGGAGCATTGGCGGCCGAATGGCACCACCGCCAGCTACAAGATGGGCAAGACATTCAAACCGATGGAAGCCCTCCGCAGCGACTTCCAGATTTTCACCGGCTTCGAGCAACAATTCGCAGCGGCGAATGGCGACGGCCCCGGCGATCACGCCCGCGGCGTCGCCACCTATCTGACTTCCACCCAGGCCCGCAAAACGGCCGGCTCGGACATCAAGCTGGGCGTTTCCGTGGACCAGATCGCCGCCCAGGCCGCCCAGAAACAAACCCGCCTCGCCTCGCTGGAACTCAGCACCGACGGCGTGCGCAATGCGGGACACTGCGACTCCGGTTATTCCTGCGCCTATCAGTTCAACCTCTCCTGGCGCTCGGAAACCCAGCCGATGTCGCCCGAGTCCAACCCCCGCTCGGTCTTCGAGCGGCTGTTCGGTGCCGGTGATTCCAAGGAGCGCGCCGCCAGCCTCGGCCAGCGCTACGCGTCGAAAAAGTCAGTTCTCGATTTCGTCCAGCAGGACGCCCAGGCACTTCAGAAGTACCTCGGCCGCAGCGATCGCCACAAGCTCGACGAATATCTAACCGGCGTCCGCGAGATCGAGCGCCAGATCGAAAAAGCCGAGTCCATGGGTCTGCCAAAAGACCCCGGTGTCCCAGCTCCGGATGGCAGCCCGGAATCCTACAAGGAACATCTCCGGCTGATGATGGACATGATGGTGCTCGCCTTCAAAACCGACTCCACCCGCATTTCCACCTTCCTGATGGCCCACGACGGCAGCACCCGCAGCTTCAAGGAAATCGGTGTCGCCGATGGCCACCACAACATTTCCCATCACCAGGGCAAGGCCGACAACCTCGAAAAGCTCGCGAAGATCGACCTCTTCTACATGGAGCAGCTCGCCTACTTCCTCGACAAACTGAAGAACACACCTGACGTCGACGGCAAGTCACTGCTCCACAACTCGATGATCGTTTACGGCGGCTGCATTTCCGACGGCGACCGCCATAACCACGACGACCTGCCCATCGTGGTCGCCGGCAATGCCGGTGGAGCCTTCACCCCGGGCCGCCACGTCGATCTGGGAGAAAACGTCCCGATGTCCAACCTCTACCTCCGCATGTTGGAGGAATTCGGCGTGAAGGAAAAACGCTTCGGCGATTCGACCGGAACGCTGCGGAAGATCTGACTACCGGCTGGAGCAGGGCTTCCAGGACTCCCGGTCACTTACCGCTTGGAATTCCCGCCATTCCGCTGTTGCTTGGCGGCGGGACGATGCGCTGCTTTTATTCACAGGATCTGGAACTTGAACTTCCTTCGGGACATCCGTTCCCGATGGAGAAATTCCGGGTGTCCAAAGACATGCTGCTCGACGGTGGCATCCTCCGGCCGGATGAAATCATCGAGGTCCGCGCGGCCGATGTCCATCTGCTCCAGCGTGTCCACGAGCTGGATTACATCCACAAGATCGAGTCCGGCCTGCTCGGGCTGAAGGAGCAACTGCTGCTCGGCTTGCCGGTCACGCCGAAACTCTATCAGCGAAGCGTCACCGAGGTCGAGGCCACCCGCCTCGCCTGCCATGCGGCGCTGGCGGAAGGCGTCGGCGTCTGCCTCGCCGGCGGCACGCACCATGCGTTCCGCGAGCATGGGGAGGGTTATTGCGTTTTCAATGATGTCGCCATCGCCATCCGCGACCTGCAGGACAAGCAGCCTAACATCAAGATCATGGTCGTCGATACCGACGCCCATCAGGGCAATGGCACCGCCGCGCTGCTCGGCGACGATCCGCGCGTTTTCACCTACTCAATCCACGTCGGGAAAAACTATCCGACAAAGAAAGTTGTCGGAACGCTCGACATCGAGACCGTCCGCTACGTCGAGGGCGAGATGTATCTGAAGCAGCTTTTCAGCAGCCTGGCCGGTGCGCTCGACGCCTTCGCACCGGATCTGGTGATCTGGATTTCCGGCGCGGACAATCATCGCAACGACCGCTTCGGGCAAATGCACCTTTCCCTGAAGGACATCCAGCGGCGCGACGAAGTTTTGTTAGGAGCCTTCATCAAGAACCGCATCCCGGTGGCCGTGCTCTACGGCGGCGGCTATAACAGGCAGCCCGAGTTCACCGCGAAACTCCACCGCAACACCATCGCCACCGCCAAGAAACTCGCCAGCGAGTTCCGCGGGCTGTGAAATGATGTTCATCGGTTCTAACGATCGCTCCCCGGATATTTCCTCGCCTTGGCCCGCCAAGCGCTTGTAGCTTGGATCATTATGAAATCCAAAGCCATGCTTTTACCCTTGGCGGCCTTCATCGCTGCGGCTTGGTTGCTCATTTCGCAGTCCCGCGCCATCTCTTCCGTTAGGGCGAGGGCTTCCCTGCTGAGCCAGCAGATCGCCGCTACAGCAAGCAATGACTCTCCCCCTTCGCTTTCAGGTGAATCCAGCATCACGCGGAACCGGTCTTCCGGCAAAAGCTCTATCAACTGGCTCCGCATCGCGAAAATCACCGGCGAGGCGGGCGGCGGCATTTTCGCCAGACAGGAGATGCTGCGCGCCAAGGCGCGGATTCGGGAGATGAGCCAGGACGAATTGCTGACCGCGCTTTCCGAGATCAAGACGCTTGGTCTGGACATTCGATCGCGCGGGCAAATCGAAGGACAGCTCATCGCCGCGCTCGGGAATGAGGACTCCGCGGCCGCCCTGTCGTATCTGATAGTCCCCGGCAACAACCATGCTGGCATTGGGGCCAACCTGATGACCAACATCCTCCGCGATTGGACCAACCGGGACTTGCCCGGCGCGCTCGCTTGGTTCGACGGACAGATCGCGGACGGGAATTTTGAAACCAAATCCCTCGATGGGAGAAATTTCCGTCGTTCCCGCTTCGAAGCGGTCCTGCTGGCGAACCTCATGAAAGCCGATCCGGCGGCCGCGTCGCGGCGACTCTCCGGCTATTCCGCGGCAAATCGTGCTTCCATCTTCCAAGACATCTGCGCCTCCGGAAACGCGGCGAGCGAAAACGAATTGGCTGCTAGAGTGCTTCTTGCCCGGGAAACCCTGCCTGCCAGCGGCCAAGCCACCGTCATCGCCAGTTCCATTGCCCGCTTCGCCGGACAGGCCGATTACGAGGGTATCGACCGGTTTCTCGGGAGTATCGGCGCCACACCCGAGGAACAAGCAACCAGCATTGCTGCCACCGCCAGAAACCGATTTTCCAACCTTTGCCGGGACGACAAGCTCACTACGGACGAAATCGATAGTTTCAGGAAATGGGCATCCAGCCACGAACCCGCAACGGTGGACGCCATCACCGGCAGGGCTCTCGCGAGCGTCGCCGCGAACCAGGGCAATGGATCGATTTCGGAGACGAAGGCGAACGAACTGCTGCTCCACTATCAGGAAGCGAGCGGCAGCGACGACGTGGTACTGGGCTTTCTCGATAGCTGGCCTTTCTGGGGCAACGAAGCCAAGGCCCGCGCCCTAGCCGCAAAAGTCAAGGATCCCGAACGCCGCGACAAGTTCCTGAAAACCCTCGAACCCGGTCCGGCCGCACCATGAAAATCCCACTGATCATCACCCTCGCGATCCTCGCCATTTCCGCCGCTGCGGGTTGGCGGAATCAACGGGAACTCGCCGCCGCAAACCGTGATTACGAGCAGCTCAGCCGACAAGCCCGCTCCGCCGGCATTGCGACTGATGGTGCCCGCCGCGCCCGTCCGCATCGGTCTCAGGCGCTCGATTTCAAATCACTCGCCGCCGGCTTGATCGGCTTTGCCAAAGAACTGGAAAGACAACCGGAACCGCCGGATACCAAGTCGTCCGACGATCGCGAGCTGCGGATGCTCGACTGGCAGCGCCGCCTCCTCGCGCTCGATCCCGCGGCGATGAAAGCGATCATCGAGGAAATAAACGCCACTGGGGACATGCGGGAAGAAACCCGTCAGGATCTTTTGTCGTTGGTTCTCCAGACCCTCGCCGAAAGCCATCCGCAAGCTGCGTTGGAGAATCTGTCGGATTCCCCGGATCTCCTTAAAAATCCCCAAGCCCGCGCCGATGTAGCCTCCATCGCGCTTGTCCACGGTATGGAAACCAGTCCTGCCGAGACCACCGCCTGGTATAAAGCCCACCGCGATCTCTTTCCCGGGGAGGCGGGCGCGGAGGTCACAAGACGGATGCTGCAGGGCACCTCGCTCATCGAACCCAAGCTCGCCTTCGGCCTCATCGGCGAGCTTGAAATCGCGGATGTAGAACACGCCGTTGGCGCGATTTGCTGGATCGCTCACACGCCCGCCAGGCGCGGGGCCGCGCTCGCAGCATTCCGCGAATATCTCAAAATCTTGCCCGATTCCGCCAACCGGGAGACCATCGTTTTCGAGGGCAACCGCACCCTCATTCGCGACTCCTTTTATGATGGATTCGAGAACGCAACCCGCTGGATCGGGAGCGCCGGTTTTTCGCAGCAGGAGCTCGAAACCTTCGCCAGTCGTCTGTTTTTCATCCCTCCCGAGGACGCTGGAAAGTATCTCGATTGGCTCATCCGCACCATTCCCACGGAGATGACAGCAACCCGAACCGTCCCCGAACAATTTATCGGCTGGGTGCAGGCAGACTACCAGGCCGCCGGTGAATGGCTGAGCAGCACTGCTGACGGTCCTGCGAAAACCGCAGCCACCGCCACCTACGCCAGCGCGCTGGCGTCCAACCATCCCGCAACCGCCGCGCAATGGGCGCTGACCCTTCCGTCCGGCGAAGCCCGCGACCGGCTCCTGCCGCAGATCTATCAGAGTTGGTCGAAAACCGATCCTGCCGCCGCCGCTGCCTTTGCGGAACGAAACGGGATCAACAAATAGCTTTCGACCCGCCTTCATCGCCACCCGATTTCACGGCGGATTCGGCATCCGTGTTGCTTCCCTGTCACCACATGTCCAAAGGTCTCGCGATTCTAACATCGGGCGGTGATTCCGCCGGGATGAACCCCGCCGTCAAATGCGCGGTCGACTATGCCACCCAGAAAGGCTACGAGACCCACCTCATCTATGACGGCCTGCGCGGGCTGATCGCCGACCGAATCGTTCCGACCACCCGCGAGCAGGTTTCCGGCATGTTGCACCGCGGAGGCACCCTGCTGCGTTCCTCACGTTCGCCGGAGTTTTTCGACATTGAAGTCCGGCGGGTGGCTTATGAGAATTTGAAACGCCGTGGCATCGGCAAACTGATTGTCATCGGCGGCGACGGTTCGTTCCGTGCGCTCAACCAGTTTTACGCGGACTTCGGGGTGCCCTTCGCCGGGATTCCCGCGACCATCGACAACGACATCGCGGGCACCGACTACTGCCTCGGCGTCGATACCGCGCTCAACGTAATCCGACAGTCCATCGACTCGATCCGCGATACAGCCTCGTCCTTTTCCCGTGCCTTCGTCGTCGAGGTCATGGGTCGCCATTGCGGATACCTTGCGCTCACCTCCGCCCTCTCGTGCGGCGCGGAAATCTGCCTTATCCCGGAGATCGAATACGACCTCGACACCATCGGCGCGCGGATCAAACACGAGATCGCGAGCGGTCGCCGCTACGCCATCGCCGTCGTCGCCGAGGGCACCAAGATGGCCGACTACCTCACCCGCTTCATCAACGACTCGATCGGCATGGAAGCGCGCCTGACGGTGCTCGGCCA
>JBGSOI010000164.1:0-19815 GCA_041739215.1 Akkermansiaceae bacterium | reverse complement strand
GAACGGCCCAACCTGGCTGGCGGCGAAGGACGGAGTATTGTGGTTTTTCCCGAACCATGCGGTCGAGTATCCGTTGTCCTTGAGCATGCGGCCGATGGTTGCCTTATCCTCGGGGATGATGCTGTTATAGCCGGGAAATCCCGTGGCCTGCTCGGAAATCACGCCGAAGCCCACCGAGTGGTGGTTGCGGCCGGTGATGAGCGCCGCCCGCGTCGGCGAGCAAAGCGCGGTGGAGTGGATGTTGTTGTATCTCAGCCCGCTTTTGGCCACGCGGTCCATCGTGGGTGTCGGGATGACGCCGCCGAAAGTGCTGGGCACGCCGAAGCCGGAGTCGTCTGTAATGATGAGCAGCACGTTAGGCGCGTCCTTGGGCGGCACGATGCGCGGAGCCCACCAGGGTTTCGAGTTCAGGGCGTCTTCCTTGATCACGCCGCCGAATTTCGGATCCGGGGCTGGGATCTGGTTGCCGGGGATGGTCGTGGTGGCACTCGGCGAACCGAGCTGGCCGGTGATTTGCTGTGCGTCTGCGGCCAGCGCTGTGCCGAAGCACGCCACAACCGTCAATAACAGTTTGTTTTTCATGGGATGGATAGGGGGTCGTCAAGGTGGATAATCAATCAGGAGAATCACCGCTACCCGATGATCCCGCGAGGTTGAAATGTATCCCAAAAACGCAGTGAAACGGCTTGCGCCTGAGCGGGAAATCGGCTCAACATGCATGGCATGGAGACGCTGTCGCAGCCGGTTGTTTCAAGGCACGTCCTCGATCCCGAGGCACTGTCTGCGGCGATCCGGAATGCGGACTTCGTTACCTGTCAGCTCAGTGCCAGGCCTTTGCCGAGCATGATCGCCCGGGTGATCTGTCCACAAGTTTGCCTGGATTTCGCAGCGATAGGACCGGCGATGCTGTTTTCCGGCTCAATGCCGCGTGACTTCTACACGCTCGTGTTCGTCACAAAATGCCCGGAAAAAGGCCGGTCCTTCAATTTCTCCGTCGAGCACAACGACGGCTACATGGGGTTTTTTCCACCGGGCGGAATTCTGGATGCCTATACGCCCGAAGGTTACACGAACGCGACACTGACCGTGCCTGCCGCCTTGTTTCTAACCGCGATGGAGGAAACCTTTCCCGAAATCCCGGAAGGCATCCTGAAGCGCGGCGCCGGCATGCGCATCGGCGCCGCCGAACAGGCTCGTCTGCGGAGATTGTTAGCGGCGGTCATGACCTGCATCGGGGATCAGGCGCAATTCCTGTCCGGAGAGGCGGCGCGCAAGCTTCTCGAAAAGGAGCTGCTTGAGGCATTTCTAGCAGCATTGCGCGACGGCTGCGACTCGGTGGTCCGGAGTCCGGGACAACGCGTCGCGGGCCGGCTGCGGCGGTTGCGGCAAGCGCGGGACTTCGCATCCGATCATCTCCGCGAACCGATCCAACTGGCGGATCTTTGTGCGGTGCTGGGGCTTTCCCGCCGCGGAGTGGAGGTGCTGTTCCGGGATTCGCTGGGGATCGGGCCGAGCGCTTTTCTTCGCCACCAGCGGCTTCACATGGTGCGCCGGGCGCTCCAGGCGGGGCCACCCGTCCACGGAGCAGTGAAGGAAACCGCGCTCGAGTGGGGGTTCTGGCACATGGGGCATTTCTCGCAGGAATACCGCTCGCTATTCGGCGAGAGTCCAAGTGCGACATTATCCCGGCGGGTGCGACCCTGATTGAGGTGAATCCGCTGCCGGGGACGGCCTGCCACGTGCTGCCCGCCGGGCTGGAATTGAACTACAGTAGGTCCAGTCCTTGGGACATGGATTGGAATTTTTGGAAAAATTAATGAACTTGCCGGATAGTCCGGTAACGCTAGGTTTCCGCTGTCCTAGTCCTAGCCATGCCCGCCATCTCTTCCATTCTCCAGGTAATCCTGCTCATCGTTGTCGTCGTGATGTGTTTCAACATCATCATTTTCGTCCACGAACTCGGTCACTTCCTCGCCGCCAAATGGCGCGGTTTGCGGATCGACCGGTTCCAGATCTGGTTCGGCACTCCGATTTGGAAAAAAGAAATCAACGGCGTCCAATACGGCCTCGGTTGGATTCCGGCCGGCGGTTTCGTGGCTCTGCCGCAAATGGCTCCGATGGAATCGATCGAAGGTGGCAACAAGGACGACAAGCCACTCCCGCCGATCACCCCCCTCGACAAGATCATTGTCGCCATTGCGGGTCCGCTGTTTTCCCTGCTGCTGGCCCTGCTCTCCGCAGTGTTTGTCTGGCAGATCGGCAAGCCCGCGGATTTCATCCCGAGTCAGATCGTCGGCGCGGTGGAAGCAGGCAAGCCTGCGGCAATCGCCGGAATCCTGCCAGGTGACAAGATTCTGCAAGTCAACGGCAAGCCCGTGAACGGATTCGCCGGCTCGCTCGACAGCATCACCGAAAGCATCATCCTCAGCAAGGGCAGCCAGATCGAGTTCCTCGTCGAGCGTCCGGGAGTCGCCGAGCCACTGAAACTCGTCTCCAATTTTGAGATCAAGAAAACCAAGGTCTATCAGCGCGGCGCTCTGCGCGAAGTGGGCATCGAACCGGAGGTCGATCACATCGCGCTGCTGGGCATCATCAAGGGCAGCCCTGCCGAGAAGGCCGGATTGAAAGATGGCGACGAACTGATTTCCATGAACGGGCAACCATTCAAGAGTGGCGACAAGGCCCTGGCCTTCGTCAAGGAAGCCGGAGCCAAGCCCATTGAATTCGAGGTTTTGCGGAAGGGTGAAACCGTCAAGCTAACCATCACTCCCGTGACACCCATCTCACCGGCGGGCAAAGGGCCGATGCTGGGACTCGTATTTTATCCGGTTCCGGTTCAGCAGAAAGGCATCATCCATCCCGGTCCCGTCAAACAGGTTGGCGACAGCCTGCGCATGATGTGGACGACCATCACCAGCGTCATCGCGCCGGATTCCAGCATCGGCGTACAGCATCTCAGCGGTCCGGTTGGCATTGGCACGCTGATGTTCGACTTCCTGCAAATGGAAGACGGCTGGCGTCGCATCCTCGCCTTCATGGTGCTCTTCAACGTGAACCTGGCCGTCCTCAACATGATGCCCTTTCCCGTCCTCGACGGCGGCCACATCGTCCTCGCCATTCTCGAGAAAATTTTCGGCCGCCCGGTCAAAGCCAAGCCTTTGGAAATCCTCCAAACCGTCTGTGCCCTCGCCCTGATCTCGCTGATGCTCTTCGTCACCAGCAAGGACATCGGCGACAAATTCGGCCACGGCCCGCGCAGAGGCGAGGAAGTCGTGTTTCCCGCGAATTGACAGTAAGGAGTGCGGACGTTGGAAGATGACGAAGCAGGCTGACTTTGCTGTTTCCGTGATCGCGGGACGTCGTTAGCTTCGGCGGGTGACGACGAATGGTGGGGGAATGATGGTGGCTGCGCCGGAGCGCTGGGACGAAGCGTGCTTTGCAGTCCCGGCAGTGCGGGCATTGGTGGCATCCGGCCTGGCCACAGGGATTCTATGTGCCGAAGCGCAGCGGGATTTCTGGCAAACGTTGGAAGGACTCACGGTGATCGACTTCCCCATGAAGACCAAAGCCAAGGTCGTGGCGGCGGAACTATCAGGAAACTGGCAGGCATCGCTGGCATGGGAAACCGGCTTCGCGGCCGAGGCCTTCAAGCTCGCCGGGATCCCGCGGCGACTCGGGCCGGGTGAACGTAAATTGAATAAACTGCTCACCCATCCGCTTGGCTGCACGGCCGGTCCGCTGGAGCACCGGGTCAGGCACTATCTGGCGGCGATCGGGGAGTTGGGAGTCGAGACCGGGCGTGCCGAATTCTTCGCGCCGGCGGTGTTAGGCATCGAGCCCTTGGCACGTGCGGTGTTGTTGTGCCCCGGTTCGGACTTCGGCCCGAACCACGAATGGCCGGTCGAGCGCTGGGCGGAGATCGCGGGTCGTCTGATGGAAACCGGCCGCCGCGTGACGGTCGCCAGCGTGGACGGCGGCCGCGGCTTGGGAGAAATCCTGGCGGATAGACTGGGTGAAGGCGTCGGGTTGCTCCATGTCGCTCCGCTGGCGGCCGCGTTGCCATTGTTAGCAGCCCACGAATGGGTCATCGCGGCAGATGGCTCGCTGCCCCATCTCGCGGCCCATGCGGGCGCGACCTGTGTCACGCTATTCGGGCCCAACGACCCCGCCTGGACGAGACCGCTCGGCCGCCGTCACGCCGTCGTCCGCCGACACGTCGAATGCGCGCCGTGCCTGCTGCCGAAATGTCCGCTCGACCTGCGCTGCCAGCACGAGCTGGAGACGGTCCGCGTCTGGCAGGCGGTGCGAGAGAAGCTGGAGGCTACTTCAGCGCCTCAAGTTCCTGGTTGAGTGCGGTCACCGCCTTCACGCGTTCTTCCATGGCCGCCTCGCCGCGCGTGCGGTGGAACCAACAGTAAGTCTGCGGTTTCAGGGCTTCGTGGCTTCGTTTCATCTGCCCCTCCAGTTGTCCCAGCAGACTGCGGATTTTTTTCTTCACCTCTGCTTCGCTGAGCGAGGTTTTTCTGTTCATTACGACCTCGGAACTCATTTCGAGGAGGCTTTTCACCACCGGATTTCCACTGTTTTTATGAAGGACTTCCGACACTTGGGAGTGTCTCGAAAATTTGTTTTGTAGATTGCTCGAAATGCCCAATCGGCAAACCGCGACGCAGATTTGCGTGTTGTTTTCGAAATCTTCGAGGGTCCGGGCGTTGGCTAAAAAGGTGCCGATGTTCATCGCCTTCCACGTCCACTCTTTGTTCAACCGGCAGGCGAACCGGCGGATGTTCGCCTGGCGGGTTCCTTCCGACCATTTGTCCTTCCGCACGTCGGTGAGATGGGTAACCAGCCCCACGGCCTTGCCGGATGCTTCCTCGACCACAGGTCCGCCGGAGTTACCCTGGATGATACCGGCATCCACTTCCAGCGAATCCGCGCTGATTCCGAGGATCGATCCTCTCTCCACCGCGATGATGCCGACGCCGCCGCCGTTGCCCAACGCGGCGATGGGTGTGTTGATCAGGAGAGGCTCATCCGGTGAGCGCAGCTCCAGCGAGTCGCCTGCCCCCCCCAGGATTTCGAGCCGGACGAGATCGGCGCCCTCGGCCGTTTCCAGCGGGCCGAACTTGCGGAAAGTGATACCTGCATTGTTGCGGATCGTCAGCTTGGTGTTCCCCGACAGGACGTGGGCTGCGGTGTAAACGTAATATTTTCCACCTGTAGAGACGACGAAGCCAGTGCCTACGGATTGGTCGCCCTCAATCACCAGTACCGCGTTGGAGATCCGAACGTTGAGCCTGCCCTCTGCATCGAAAGTTTCGGAAGGGCCTGCATTCTGCGGACGCTCCTTCCGCTCCTTGTCGAGGGCGTCCTTCGCGAGTTTTTCCTTCTCCTTCTGGAGTTCCTCCATCTTCCGCTCCAGCTCAAGGATCCGGAGCTGCTCGGCACTCTGCGCGTGGGAAATCGTGGCGAGGCAGAGCCCCATCGTGGCGATGGTCAGAAGGATTTTCATCGGATAGACATGCGAGTCTAGGGCACAGAGGGAAAAAGAGAAGATCGTTTTCCTTCTGTTGCCGCCTCACCCCTTCCACAGCATCCTGACACCGAAGATGACCAGCACGCAGCCGAAGATGCGGGTCAGCGTCTGGTTGCTGAGCGAGCGCATGAGATCGCTGCCGAACCAAGCGGCGAGGGCGGAGGCGAGGCCGACGGCGAGGACGATCTTCCAGTCGATGAGCCCGGCGACACGGGCGTTGTTAGCGGTGGCAGCGAGGGCGGTGACGATGATGACGGCCATCGAAGTGGCCACCGCGGACTTGTGCTCGCTGCCTAACAGGCCGACGAACGCCGGCACCATCACGAGCCCGCCGCCGACGCCGCAGAGCGCGCCCAGCAGCCCGGCGACGAGGCCGATGAGGATGGCGGAGATGAGAAATTTCATGGTCGAGGGTGATTAAAGTTTTTTCAGCTCTGCCAAATCGATGAGATCCTTGGCGCGTCCGGATGCGGCTTTATTGCGAAGAAGGTCGGCCCTACCGATGAATTTCACGATCTGCCCATCGATGCGGATCTCCACTTTCTGCGGGAGACATTCCTCATATTCGACACCATCAATGCCAGTGAGGACTTGGATTTTTCGAGGCTCACGTCCGATTTCCACGACGTGGTCATGCTTGAGGAAATCCTCCCGAACGATCCCGATATCTCCGAATCCGAATTTCTCGAAAACCCGTAAAATCTTCAGCGAGTTCTCTTCATTCACCGCGACGAAGAAGTCGATATCACCCGTGTAGCGCGGAAATCCGTGGAGTCCGACCGCGTAGCCGCCGACGACGAGGTAATCAACCTTCTCCTCTTCTAAAAACGCGATGAATTCTAGAAAATCCGGGTTCAGGTGTTCCATGTTGCTGGGTGGTTCCACTGATCACTGCCGTGGCGATGAAGCGTTCTTCGTAGCTGCGGTTCTTCCAAGGGTTTTCACGTTCCCTGAAGTTCTTGAGCGATCGCTGCGTGACGACTTTTTCCATAAGGATGACTGGGGAAATCTAGAGTGATGCGTGGTGGGAAGCGAGGTGAAATCACAGGTTGGTGATGACGGTTTGTCGACGACTTTTCGGTTGCGGATCAATCACCAGCCGCGCGGATGCGGCTTCCGGGTTGGTCCCATTCGAAGTGGAGAATCAGTTTCTGCCGGTAGTGGATTGGGTGGCGGCTCCTCCCACTTCGGCAATCCGCAGTTGAGGCATTTGCTAGCAAACACATTGTAGTAACCGAAGGGTCCAATGATGAGTTTGGAGAAAAACGGCTGATTGCACCTTGGACAACTGAACCAAGTGGGAAGTGAGACAAACAGACACAAAATCAATAACGGAATCAGGACCGGCCCCGCTTTGGGGAAAATTACGAAACAGATGAGAATGGGCGCGATAAGCCATTTGAATATGGCCCACCACCGGTAGCTGTCCCACGCGGATTTCTTGGAATCGCCCATATTGCTTGGTTTTCGATTCTACCGCCTCCTCGCCGGTGCTTTTCTAGCAGACGCGATTTCCACGATCAGCCGGTGCAGGATCAGGCGGTGGTCGAGGCCGGTGGTCACGAGCGCCTGGTCCGCCTTGAGGGTGGCCTCCATGACGTGTTGGAGGCCGGAGAGCTCGAAGTTCTTCGCGTTGTCGGCGGCGAGGAAAATCGGGAAGACATTCACGCCGGAGCCGTCCTTTTTTTGCGGCAACCAGGCGCGGTCGGCTTCGGCGAGGCGGTTGAGGCCGCCGGAGAAGGCGCTGTAATTTCCGGTCGGGACCTTGAACTTCTCGATGATCAATTTGGCCATGAACAGGTTTCTAACGACACCGATGACCGAGGCACGCATGATGCCGATGGCGGATTCGTCGGCTTCAAGCTGTTGGTCGATGAGCTGGATGGCGCGGGCGGCGTTGCCTAACTGGATGGCCTTGCCGATTTCAAAAACCACCGCCGCTCGGCTGAGCGGGACGAGCACGCGCACGTCGTCCTCGGTGACTTCGCGGCGTTCTTCTCCCAGATAGAGGTCGAGCTTTTCCAGCTCGTTGCCGATCTGTTGGGATTGCTCGCCGGCGAGCATGACGAAGAGCGCGAGGGCATCCGGTTCGAAGCGCAATCCGAGTTCTTTGGCGCGGCTGGTGACGAGCCGCGCGACCTGGTCCTGCCAATCGTCGCGGCTGGTGTCGATCCGGTCGTGGACCTGCACGTCGGCGGCTTTTTCGATGTATTTCCAGAACGACCGGCGCTTGTCCACGCCTTGGGCGGTTAGGAGGAATTTCACGCCATTCGGGAGGCCGCGTTCGAGGGTGGCGCGCAGGCTTTCGACGCCGGCTTCGGTGCGTTGGGACCGGCCGGTGACATTGTCAGCGAGGAAATTCGCGTTGCGGAGCCAGACGACTTTGTCGCCGCCGAACATCGGAATGGTCAGCAGCGCCTGGATGGTGGTGGAGCAGATTTCGTGGGCTGACTCGGAGTTGTCGGCAATGCCGTCGATGGTTTCGTGGGTGAATCCGTCGTCCACGCCGTTGGTGAGCTGGTTGTAGAGCATCAACGCCTGTTCGCGGACGAGTCCTTCATCGCTGCCGACGACGGCGAAGAAATTGCCGGCGCTCTCGGGTTTTGCTTTTGCTTTGGCAGCCACACGACGGTGTTAACGGGATGCGGCGGGCGGTGCAAGCCCGGGGAGACGCGCGTATTGACGCACCGCGGCGAGTCCGCCACGCTGCCATCATGAACGCAGCGCCAGTCGTCGGGATCATCATGGGAAGCACGTCGGATTGGCCGACGATGGAACACGCCGCCCGCACGTTGCGGGATTTCGGCGTCGCGTGGGAAGCGGAGGTTGTCAGCGCCCACCGGACGCCGGACAAGCTGGTTTCCTATGCCACCGCCGCCCGCGGCCGGGGGCTGAAATGCATCATCGCCGGAGCGGGTGGGGCGGCGCATCTTCCGGGCATGACCGCCGCCATCACCGACATTCCGGTGCTCGGCGTGCCGGTGGAATCCAAGGCGCTGCAAGGCGTTGACTCGCTGCTCTCGATCGTGCAAATGCCCGCTGGCATCCCCACGGCCACCTTCGCCATCGGCAAGGCGGGCTCCACGAATGCCGCGCTTTTCGCCGTGGCGATGTTGGCAAACAACGACGCCTCACTCGCCAAAAAACTCGCCGATTTCCGCAAGAACCAAAGCGCCGCCGTGCTGTCCGCCGCGCTGCCCCCCCTCGATCCCATTGACTGATTTCATGCCTTCTTCCCTCCCTATTCACTCGCCGCACTGTGTCGTCGGCGTCATCGGTGGCGGCCAGCTCGGCCGCATGATCGCCCTCGCCGCCCGCCGGATGGGCGTGCGCACGGTCATTTGGACCGGCGGTCTTGAAGCGCCCGCCGTGGAGTGCGCCGATGAGGTCATCGACAAGCCGTTCGACGATCCCGCGGCCCTCAAGGATTTCTGCAGCCGAGTCACGGTTTCCACCATCGAGTTTGAAAACATTCCCTGCGAGACGCTGGAAGAGGTGGCGAAATGCACCGGTCTCCATCCCTCGCCGTATGCCATCTGCATCTGCCAGAACCGCGAACGGGAGAAAAATTTCCTGCGCGCTAACAACATCCCGCACACCTGGTTTGCGGTCATTTCCAGCGCCGCCGATCTGGCAGCCGCGATGCAGGAGCTCAGCGGTCCCGGCGTCCTGAAGACCGCGGATTTCGGTTACGACGGCAAGGGCCAGATGAAGCTGGAAGGCGACGAGGACGCGGAAAAAATCTGGGCCACCTTCGATGCCCCGCGCGCGGTGCTGGAGGCGTGGGTGCCGTTTGAAAAGGAGCTCTCCGTGATGGCCGCCCGCGGTGCGGATGGCGTCACCGTGACTTACGACCCGGCGGAAAACCGCCATCGCGACCACATCCTGGATGTTTCGATCGTCCCCGCCCGCGTCTCGCCGGCGGTGGCGTTGGAAGCGGCGGCCATCGCCCGCCGGGTGGCCGAAGCGCTGGATTACCGGGGCATTCTGGGCGTCGAGTTTTTCCTGAAAAAGGACGGCGAGTTGCTCGTCAATGAAATCGCCCCGCGGCCTCACAACTCCGGCCACCACACGCTCGACGCGTGCGTCACCTCGCAGTTCGCGCAACAACTCCGCGCGGTGATCGGCCTTCCGTTAGGTTCCACCCGGCTGCTCTCGCCGGTGGTCATGCTCAATTTGCTAGGCGACATGTGGCAGGACGAAACCACCCCGCCCGACTGGCTGCCGCTCTTCGAGGACCGCGAGTCCGTCCTCCACCTCTACGGCAAACGTCACGCCCGCGGCCGTCGGAAGATGGGCCACGCAAATATCCTCGGCGATGATGCCCTCGCACGCGCCGAGGCGTTGAAAGTGCTGTGGCTCAAATAATCATTTCTCGTGGGGAAAGCCATGGCGCTCGGCCACCAGGTAGTTCGGCCGGTTTTTCACCTCGATGAAAATCCGCGCGACGTATTCCCCAAGGATGCCGATGGATAACAGTTGGACGCCCCCGAGAAACATCACCGCCACAGCCAGCGTCGCCCAGCCGGCGATGTCCGTTCCGTAGATCAGCGTCCGGATCAGAATGAAAAACGCATACAGCATTGAAATCCCGGAGATCACCGAGCCCACCGCGATCCAAATCCGCAGCGGAAATGTGGAAAACGACGTGAGGCCGGTCATGGCCAGATCGAACAGGCCGGCGAGGCGGAATTTCGAATTGCCGCTGCGTCTGTCCGCGTAGTCGAAGGGCACGGAAGTCTGGCTGAAACCTACCCAGTTGTAGAGGCCTTTCATGAACTTCCCGCTCTCGGGAAGCTGCCGCAGCGCCTGCACCACGCGCCGGTCCATCAGCCGGAAATCCCCGGCATCCGGCGGGATCTCGATGGACGCGCCGCGGCTGAGGAGCTGGTAGAAAAGGCGGCTGAGCCAGCGCCTCAATGGCGGATCGGTGGAGCGATCATTGCGCAGGCCGTAAACCATTTCATAGCCATGCTGCCACTGGCGGACGAACTCGGCGATGAGCGCGATGGGCTGTTGGAAATCCGCGTCGATGATAACGACGACCTCGCCCTCCGCCTCGTCCAGTCCGGCAGTGATCGCGGCTTCCTTGCCGAAATTGCGCGAAAGACCGATCAGCCTGACCGGCAGTCCGCCCGAAGCAGCGATGACCTCCAGCCCGGTGCCGTCGCGGCTGCCGTCGTCCACCACGATGACGTCGTAGTGATCGGTCAGCCCCGCGAGGAACGCGCAGAGCTCGTTGATGAATGCCGCGATGCCATCGGCTTCGTTGTAGGCCGGGACGACGCACGTGATCCATGGGCGGGCGGTTTTCGCGGGGCTCGGAACGAGTGCGGGCGAGGAGTGCAGAATGGGTTTCATGGTTCTGGAGTTTTCAGTTGCCGATCGGATAGATCCTTGAGGCATCGATGCCGGTCATCAGCGGGGTGTCGTCCCGCTCGATGTAAAGATTCGTCCGTTTTGTTTTCAAATGAGCGCTTGGAGTGAACCGGCGCTGGATTGCGGGTGGCAGCGCGTCGAAGTTTCGCGTCGTCGCGGCGAGAAACAACCGACCGGGAGAGTCCAAACGGTTGGTGAGTTCGGTCGTGGATTTCGTGGTGTCCACCTGGCCGCCGGAATAGAACTCCGCGGAATAGCGGCGGCTGCCGAAATAGAGGAGGCGATCCTCTGGTCCGGACTCCGCGCGGAAGTTTCTAACCACTTCGCGCTCGGAGCTTTTCGGTGCGAATTGCGGGGCGAGGATCGAAACGACTCCCGAAATGAGCACCATCACGAGGCAAACGCCGGCGAGTGCCGTATGAAACGGGTGGAAGCGCTTTTCACCCGACCGATCGCGGACAAGCCCGGCTAACAGGATGGCCATCGCCGGCAGCGCGGGCAGCGGATAGGTGGAGATGATGTTGCGCGCCGGAGTGAAGAACGCCACCGGCCAGACGGCCCACAGCAGCCAGTAAAGCCCGCGCCCGTCGCCGGCCATCGCCCATTTCCGGCCGTCCCGCCATTTCCGGAAGGGGACGGCGAGGAAACCGAGGCACCACGGGAAAGTCACCATCAGCAGATAGAGCCAGATGGTCCCGGGAGTCTCCGAGTGGGCGTTGCCATAGAGATCGCCCTTCCAGCCGCGCACCATGAAGCGCTTCCAATGTTCGCCGACGATGAAGTAGTCGAGAAAGCCGGGTGTCTTGTGCTCCGCCGCGAGATACCATGGCAGCGCCAGGGCCAGCATCAGCAGGGTGCCGGTTATCCATGGCAGCGATTTCCACGAGCGCCGCCAGTCTCCTGTTAGGAAAACCCATCCCGCGACCGGCGGGATGGCGATCACAAGCGCCAGCGGGCCTTTCGCCAGCAGGCCGATGGCGAGGCCGATGAAGAAACCGTATCCCCAGCGCCGGGAATTTTCCCTGACGGCGGTGCGGAAGGAAATCATCGCCAGTGTCGTTCCTAGCAGGAGCGCGAGGTCCGTCATCACCGCGGCGGAGCAGTAGAAGAACAGCGGCATGCCCATCAGCAGCGCGGCGGCTATCCGCCCGGTGGTGGCATCCGTTTCGCGGCGCACGGCATCCGCGACCAGCACGAGGATTCCCATTGCTGCGAGAAAGATGAAGATTCACGAGCCGAATTCATTCGCGCCAAAGAGCTCGATGCCCGTGGCTGACATCCACATCGAGAGCGGTGGCTTCGCCCAGAACGGAATGCCATAGTCGAATTGCGGGGTGATCCAATCACCGGTTTCCACCATCTTGCGGGAGATTTCCGCGTAGCGGGATTCCGAATTGTCGGTGTGGGGAACGAGGATCATCGTGACGATCCGGCAGCCGATCAGTAAGGCGAGCAAGAGAGTGGCGAAACGGTGGAACCGGGGCGGGGCGGAAGGTGAAAGCAGCGTCATCCGCCGTAGGATGTATCAGGCGGATGATGAGAATCCGGTGAGTGCCCGGGAAATGATCAGGAACTTTTCCAAGCGAGGACTACCGCACCCGATACAACCAGCGCGCCGCCTAGCAAGTGCTGCATCGTCATTTTTTCCTTCAGGAAAAGCGCGGCCAGAAGGATCACGAAGACCACGCTCAGTTTGTCAACGGGTGCCACCCTCGATGCGTCGCCCAGTTGCAAAGCGCGGAAATAACACAACCAGGAAAGACCGGTGGCGATGCCCGACAACGTGAGGAACAGCCAAGTGCGCGGTGTGAAATCCAGCACCGCGGAGGCCTTGTTTGTGGCAAACACGATCGCCCACGCGAACATGAGGATCACTGCGGTGCGAATCGCTGTCGCCAGGTTCGAATCCACTCCCGTAACCCCGATCTTCGCAAGAATGGCTGTTAGTCCCGCGAAGAAAGCCGAGAGCAGCGACCAATGGAGCCAGTTCATGGGCGACTTATCGGGGTGATGTTCACGGAAATCAATGCCGGTGTCCCGCATTGGTTTCCTGCACGCGGTTTGTTTTATTCAATACCAAGACATCAGGGAATGGATCATGCCATGCGATCTCAGAATGCCGATGGCTTCCACGCCGATGACGGCAGCTAGGAACCACACGACTTCGGTTAGCGAGCGGATGAAAACCCGGGTTTCGACCTGAAGGATTTGTGAGTCGCGGAGCGGGAAGCGATGCGGCCAGAAGCGGGGGACGGATTTTTGATAAATCGGGAAATCCTCGGAGAAAAGCCGGAGAAGTTTCTTCTCCTCGCTGACGATCACGGCCCGGTAGAGGATGAGGAAAAGCGAGGCGGCGGCGACGGTGATCGTTAGATTTTGTGCGGCAAGGCAGACGCCGGTGAGTCCGAGGAATGAGAAAAAGTACAACGGGTTCCGGCACATCGAGTAAATGCCGGTCTGGCAGAGTTCGCGGTTTTTGCGGCCACCGATGTAGAGCGTGCAAAGGATCCGGCCGAGCGCTCCGGTGAAGACGAGGAAGAGCCCGCCCAGTTTCACCGTCTCCATCGTGAGCGTACCGAATCCGCGAGGATGGACGAAGATCAGAAGGAAGCAAAGAGCTGAGGCGACGACGAAGGAAATCGGCTTGCGCAAGCGTTCCGCCATTCCTTTCGCGCGTGGCGATTCGCAGATTTCAAGGGGGATTGCCGGGGTCTGATAGAAATCGGCGGTGGGGAAAAACGGCAGCTCTCCGCGGGGCTGCACGGTGGAGGTGGACGGCGGAGTCATGCGCCATGTTTAGCGGACGGTTTATGAGAGAATCGTGAGTGGCGGTGTTTTTCGCTCAGGCGGAAACCTTCGGCACCCGCAGCACGAACTCGACCCAACCTGCGTCCGTCGTGCGCGCGACCAGACTCCAACCCATGGCGTTCGCCGCATTCAGGCTAAGGGTCAGGCCGATGCCCAGATGCGAACCAGCGTCATGACGCGACGGATCCCGGCGAAACAGCGGTTCGAACCATTGGTCGGGATTTTTTGGCGGATCTTCCGTCGAATTTGCAATGCGGACTTCCGCGTACTCGGCTGCGACTCCGACTCCGATGCGCACTTCGCTGTCCTCGGAAGCGTACGAGGCGACGTTGTCCAGCAGGTTGTTCAGGATGATGCGGACGAGCGTGGGATCTCCGGTGACCAGCAGTGGGTCTGGCGGAAGCTCGCATTTCACCACCAGTCCGCGCCCGCGGAAGGGTTTGGAAAACTGCGCGAGGCAGTCGGTTAAGAGCTGGAAGAGATCCACTTCCGTTTGTAACAGTTGCCCGCCTTCCTGACCGATGCGGGAAAGGGCGGACAGGCGTATCACCAACTCGCCAAGCTCGATCGCGGTCTTCTGGCAGGTGGCCAGATGCGCGGCGTAGGCGGCTGCATCGCGGGGTTGGGAAAGCGCGAGGTCGGTGGTGGCGCGGAGCCCGGCGATGGGTGTACGGAGTTCGTGCGCGGCGTGGCGGACGAAATCCCGCTCGCGCTGGCGGATGGCGGCAACGCGGCCGAGCAACAAATCGAAGTTTTCCGCCAGCCCGGTGAGTTCGGACGGGAGTTCGTTAGGGACGTCGAGAGCCACGTCGAGTCGATGCTCGGCACGGTCCTTCACATGCGCCGCCAGGACATCGATGGGTCGCAAGCTCACCTTTACGACGCGCCCGATCACGGCAAAGCCGAGGCCGAGCGTCAGCAGTGTCCCAGCCGCGAGCACCCAGCGCAAGCGCTCCAGCGTGGACTCGACGGGGCTGGCATCCCGCGCGACGACGAGCCTGTGAGGAAGGGATTTCGGATCGATCACCCGGTTCCGTTCGCGCATGGCGATGGTTTCCTCCGGCAACACGAAGGGGAAAATCCGCAGCCCGATGGCCCGTCCGGGATGGCCGTCCGGCAGGTTGATGTTCCTCATGAGCGGCTTGCCATCGATGCCTTTAAATCGCGGCAGATCGCGGGATTGGAGGCCGGGCGAACGGGTGGTCAGGTTGGATTTCCCATCCCATATCTGGAAAAGCCCTTGCTCGATGAGGTCGCGGTTCGTGCCGAGGCCTTCCTGCCATTCGAAGGTGATGATGCCATCCTCCAGCTCCATCTGATTGGCGAGCAGCGAGGCCATCTGCCGGATGGATTCATCCAGTTCCCGATAGAGACTCTGGCGGACGAGTAGATAGACGCTCGCGGAAAGCAGGCACAACAACAGGCCGGTGCCGGCTCCGCAGCGGATCAGCAGGGTGCGGTGGATGGATGGCGCGCTCATGAAGCCTCTTCCAACTGATAGCCCTGGCCGCGGCGGGTGTGGATGAGGTCCGGGAGATCCCCGGCGTTGAGCTTTTTCCGCAGGTAGCCGATATAAACGTCCACGGCGTTGCTGCTGCCGCCTGAGCCATCCTCGAACACCCGTTCCCAGATGTCCGTCCGCGTGACCACCTCGCCTGCCCGATAGAACAGGTACTCCAACAGGCGGAATTCCAGCGCGGTGAGTTCCACCGGCTGACAGCGGCGATGGACGGTCCGGCGCATCGGGTCGAGTTCCAGATCGGCCACCTTCATCACCGGATTTTTCTTCCGGTAGCTTCGCCGCAGGAGCGCGCGGACCCGGGCGAGCACTTCGGAAAGCGGGAAAGGTTTCACCAGATAATCATCCGCCCCGGCATCCAGCGCCTCCAACCGGTCCGCCAGCCCGTCGCGCGCGCTGATGACGATGATGTGCACGGGATTTTCCTTGGCCCGCAGCCGCCGGAGGATTTCCATGCCGTCGATGTTCGGCAGCATGAGATCCAGCAGGATCAGATCGTGCCCGCCGCCGTCCGCCGCCCACAGGCCCTCATCGCCGGTGGCCGCCGTGTCTATCAGGTAGCCGGCCTCCGCCAGATACTGGCATACAGCGTCGCGCAGCGGGGCGTGGTCTTCGATGAGGAGTAGGCGCATGGGGGCGGGGAAAGGATGGGGAGAACATTTACCACCCACAAGCACCGACATTGGTTGGGATTCTCTGCTGGCTTGATCCCATTCCCTCCCCTACGGCCCACAACAAGAGGTTCGCGGCTCCTTATCCGAAGCCGGAGCTTGACGCTGCGGGGGGATCGGGGAACCTCGCCACCCATTGCCTGCCAGCGCCAACATATCATCATTTCTCGGGGATTCCCGGTGGAAGGACCGTTTCGACGACGAGATCCTCGCCGCCGCGAATCCACTGGTTGGGAAGGTGAAGGACTTGCGGATCGAGGAAACGGCACCAGGCTCGGTGAGTCTGATAGGAAACGTCGGCAAGGATGAGACCGAGGTGAATCTCTGGCAGGCCGGGCAGCACTGGGAGTTCGAGACATTCTGCTCGTGCGACATCGGCAGCTTCTGCCATCACGCGGCAGCCATTTTAACTCGAGCGGCGAAGGAGCGCGATCCGTCGAGGTTGCAGGGCAGGGGAGTGGCCGGAGCGGTGGCGGCGGCGCTGCCGAGTGTGCGGGAGCTGATGAAGGATCCGCCGCCGGATTTGCCTCGTCTGCGGATGGATCCGCGGTTCGAACTGCGGGTGAACCGCGAGCCGGTGGACAAGGTGACCCGGCTGTTATTGCAATCGCTCGGGCAGCCTAACGTGGAATTCTGGATCTCCGCGGAGGCGTCGGTGGTTTACGGGCCGCATCGGAGTTCGCTGCGGTCGAGTTCGCCGGAGTGGGTGAGTTCGATCACACATGAAGGCCAGGCGGCGATTCTCCAGCATGATGCGGCGGCTGAAAACGCGGCGACGCAGCAGCTCCGCGATACCGGGCTTTCCTCGCTGCAATCGAACTCGGCGTGGAAATTTCTCCTGAATCTGAAGTCGCGGGAAACGGATAGAAACAAGGGCCCGGACCGTTGGTTTCCCGATCCGGGTCGGGTGCCTACGGATACCTTCTGGCACCAGTTCCGAGGGGAAATGGTCGCCCGGTTGGAAGGGCTGGGCTGGCAGGTCACCGTGTCGGACAACGTCGGGCATCGCGTCCACGAAGCGGACCCGGTGAAGTGGCAGAGCTCGCTGGATCCCGGTGACGGCGGCTGGTTCAGCCTGTCCGTTGGATTCGAGGTGGGCGGGGAGCGGTATGATTTGCTGCCGATCCTGGCGGGGCTGTTGGAGAATGATTTCCTGGAGGAAACGCTCGACCGGCCGGACAACGGCCACATCTACGCACCGCTGCCGGACGGCGATGCGCTGAAGCTGCCCATCGGCCGGGTGCGGAAAATCCTCAATCACTTGTCGGCGTTGATTGATCCGAAATTCCCCGACAAGGCGCGGTTGCACGCGCTGGACGCCGCGTCGCTTGCCGGGCTGGATGGAATGGGAATCGACACGCCGCCGCAGCTCGCCGAACTGGCATCGAAACTGAAGGACTTTTCCGGGATCGATCCGGTGTCGACGGCGACCGGGTTGCAGGCGACGCTGCGAGACTATCAGCTCGCGGGATTTCATTGGATGCAGTTCCTCGCCCGCCATGGCCTGCACGGGATTCTGGCGGACGACATGGGGTTGGGAAAAACCCTCCAAACGCTCGCGCACATTCTGACGGAGAAAAAATCCGGCCACTCGCGGGGATTGCCAACGCTGGTCATCGCGCCCACCTCCGTCGTTCCTAATTGGCGGGCGGAGGCGCTCAGGTTCACGCCGGATCTTCGGGTGCTCGTGCTCAACGGGCCGGAGCGGAAGAAGTATTTCCGCTCTATTCCCCATGCGGACATCGTTCTAACGTCCTTCGCGCTGCTCCAGCGCGACATCGACAAACTCGCAACCGTGCCGTTCCACATGGTGGTGCTCGACGAGGCCCAATACATCAAAAACCCGCGCTCGAAGATGGCGCAGGCGGCCTGCAAGCTGGACGCGCGCAACCGGCTTTGTCTATCCGGCACGCCGATCGAGAACCACCTCGGCGAGTTGTGGAGCCTGATGCATTTCCTCGTCCCCGGCTTCCTTGGCAGCGAGGACGCTTTCAACAAGCGCTTCCGCACGCCGATTGAAAAGGACGGGGATTTGGAACGGAACGCCATTTTGAAATCGCGCGTCGCGCCGTTGATCCTGCGCCGCACCAAGGACCAGGTGGCCAAGGAATTGCCACCGAAGACCGAACTGGTCCACCTGATCGAGCTGAACTCCGGTCAGAAGGATCTCTACGAAACCGTGCGCGCCACGATGAACAAGCGCGTCCGCGAAGCCATCGCCGCCCGCGGCATCGAGCAGTCGCAGATCGTGTTTCTCGACGCACTGCTCAAGCTGCGCCAGATCTGCTGTCACCCGAAGCTGCTGCCGGAGGATTACTCGAACGATGTGGTCGAATCCGCGAAACTGGATTTTCTAACTGAACTTCTCGCCGTACTCATCGAGGAAGGACGGCGGATTCTGTTATTCTCACAGTTCACCACCATGCTCGCGCTGATCGAGGCCCATCTGGTGAAGGAAAAAATCCCGTATTTGATCCTCACCGGAGCCTCGAAAGACCGCGGCAAACTGGTCGAGGATTTCCAAAACGGCAAGGCCCCGGTCTTCCTCATCTCGCTCAAAGCCGGCGGCACCGGACTCAACCTAACCGCCGCCGACACCGTGATCCACTACGACCCGTGGTGGAACCCAGCTGCGGAAAACCAAGCTACCGACCGCGCCTATCGGATCGGCCAGCACAACCCGGTCTTCGTCCACAAGCTGCTCTGCCAGGACACCGTCGAGGAACGCATCCACAAGCTCCAACAGGAAAAGGGCAAACTCGCCGCCGGCATCCTCGCCGATGCCGACATCTCGAACAAACTCAACCCCGCCATGGTGCGGGCGTTGTTGGATTGACGTGGCGTCGGTTTCCAACCGACATGCCTGAATCCGTAAGCCTTGGAACCCTCAGCGTCACTCTTCGCCCGTGTCACCAAGCAGGCCCGGATACCAATCCGTGGCGGGTTCCTCGCACAGGAATTCCGGCGCGGCCAGCAGGAAGCGGGTGCCTGGCAAATGCTGCATGCCCCAGGTGTGGAAATGAACTATCAGTCGTTCGAGATCCTCGTCCGGCGAATTCCACGGCAGCTCGCGGACTTCGTCGCCGAAGTGATCGTAGCCGTGCGGCAGGTGTTGAAGCGGTTGGGCGTTGAGCAGCACCACGCCAAGCCGGTCGTCGGTGAAATTGCGGACCAGCTCGCGCATCACCTCGCGGCCGAGTCCGCGGCGGCGGAACTGCGGATAGAGAGCGATGAAGTTCACGCAGAGAATGCCCGCGCAGACACAGAGAAAATCCGGGAGCGGATCGCGGAAATCCTGATGATCCGGTCTCATGATTTCCTCGAACACCGCGCAAGTGCCGCTGTCCATGTCCCAGAATTCCAAGAATGCGGCAGGTAATTCGGGATTCTCGGCAAACAGATAGAACGCATCCACCGATCCGGCGGGTTGGCCGTCGCATTCGATGGTGCCTTCGATCTCGATGAGGCATTCGCCCTCGGCCGGACTTTGCTCGTAGTTTTCGTCGAGACGTTTGATTTTCCAATAGATGTGCATCGCTGGAGCCGATCATAAGGCGGATAGCCCCGGTGGCTCAAGCATCGGGTGCGGTGATGCCAGGGTGGGCCTTTACTCCTTGGCAGGGCTGGAGAAGTGGATTGGAATCCGGATTGAATGAGTGCCCGCCGCAAACCGTTCAAGCTCACATGAAATCAATTTTGCTATCAGCCGTGATCCCCTTCGCCCTGGCCTCCATGCTAACCGGCCAGACTTGCCGTGAAGTGGTCCGCGATGCTTCGGGCAGGATCGTCCAGACCGTCGAGCGCCGGGCCGGCGCGGGAGGCAACGAGCAATCGGTGACGCGGGATGCTTCGGGGCGGATCATCGGCACCGCCACCAGTCGTCCGGGTGCGGGCGGCGGCGC
>JBGSOI010000149.1:0-21223 GCA_041739215.1 Akkermansiaceae bacterium | reverse complement strand
CGTCTCGGACATGTCCTGGACCCGCAAGATCAACCACCCGTCCGAAGTTCTCAAAAAGAACGACGAAGTCGAAGCCATCGTGCTTGCCATCGACAAGGGCAATCAACGTGTCTCCCTCGGCATCAAGCAAACCGAAGGCGACCCATGGTCGCTCATCGACAGCCGCTTCAAGGTCGGCGACCTCGTCAAGGGCACCGTCGCCAAGATCGCGTCCTTTGGCGCCTTCATCAGCCTCGACGGTGACATCGACGGCCTCATCCACATCTCGCAACTCAGCGAAGACCACGTGGAGAAGGTCAAGGACATCATCAAGGTCGGCGAAGAGATCGAAGCCCGCGTCATCAAGGTGGACAAGGTCGAGCGCCGCATCGGTCTCTCGATCAAGGCCGTCAACTACAGCGAAGCCGATCTGAAGAAGGAAAGCGCCAGCTTCGAGAGCCTCCGCCCATCCTCCGAGATGGTCGGCCTCGAGCAAGCGTTCAACCTCGCCGCCGCCGCCTCCGAAGACTGGAGCCCGGGTCAGGAAGACTAATCAAAACAGCGGCGGTCACAGACAGCCGCTACACAGAGAAAGCCGGACGGGGAAACCTGTCCGGCTTTTTTGTGCGCAATGGGGATTCCGGTCGTCGCGAATCCTTGACCCACGATTGGCTGGTCAAACATCGAGACATAAGTCATTCTTCACCCGGAAGTCGAAACAATCAGTCATGGGAAACGCCTCAAATTCAACAATCGACGACCACCATTTCCGTCGAGAACATCGCGTCATCCGCTGGCAGCGCATTGCCAGACACATTGCGGAGCATCCCTTCGATCTATCGATCGCACTCGATAACATCGACCGCTGGCTGGCACGCGGAAGGGTCCACCCCGCACCCTTGCTGGAGTGGCGTGATCGGATCCATTCCGCGCAGAATTCGCCGAAAGCATTCCAAGATCTCATCGCCTTCCTCGACGCGCCGAACCATGACAGCGAGCGGCTCAAGTCCTGCTCGCCATTCGCCGGACTGTCCTGCCTCGATCAACCGCAATGAATCTGGCAGCCCTCCAGCACCTGATCCGCTCCGCCCATGCCCTTGCGGAGGAGGTTCCCTTGTTGGTTCTTGGATCCGCTTCGTTGCTGGCATCCTTTCCGGAACTTGGCGATCCGCAAGGTCCTCTGGCATCCACTTTCGCTGCCGACCTCTGCCCCGATCCGTTCGACGAACTCACCGCCATCATGCTCGACGAGGCGTTAGGCGAGAACCGCGCCTATTTCCGCATCCATGGCTATCATGCGGACATCCTCCGGGATTCGATTCTCGAAACGTTGCCAACAGGCTGGCGGGAGCGGCTGGTCCCGGTTCCGGAAACCCAAGCCGCCCACGCGTTGGATCCCCATGACCTTGCCGCCGTCAAACTTCTTGTTGGTCGCCCGAAAGTTCTCTCGCTTGTTAGCGAGCTTCATTCGTCTGCACGACTCAATCCGGTAATTGTCCGTCAGCGGATCGATCTCCTGCCGATTCCGGTGGAGTTGATGCCCCGGCTTCTCGATTCCTATCGATCCGTCTTTTTCGCCGGGTGATAGGAAAGCCGTTTACAAGTCCTGCCAACAATCCGTAACCTGCCGCAATGACAAAGCTTGCTCTCTGCTGTTGCGCCGCCCTTGCGTTTTTCGCCTCATCCTGCGCTTCCAACCGTCCTGAAGGCCCGGCCGATCAGGCGACCAAAATCCGCCAGCATCGCATCGCTCCTTCCGAGGATATCGAGGAGACCGACCGGTCGAGGCAAGGTGCGCCGCTGCCACCGGCGAACGAGAGCAGTTGGAAGTTCTGATCGCCCCTTTCCCATACCACGCTGACCCGTTTTCTCCATGGCATGGCGCATCGAAGAGCAGGTCCTGCGCGGGGAAATCGACAACCGCACGCCCGGCCGCGTGGTCGGGAAAATCTGGCTCGCGGGACGTGACGAGGCGGTGGAGTTGGATCTGGAGGGAAATCCCTGGCGCGATCTTGCCGGCCATGTGCTGAAATTCACCAACCCGGATGCGAAACCGGGCGAGGTCCCTGGGTTCTCGTTCTATCAGGAAGGCCGGGTCGGGGACATCACGGCATCGCGCAAGGTCAAGGTGCCGGAATGCACGATGGACGAGCTGATGGAGTTTTACAAAGCCAAGCAGCCGTTTCCGTGGCATTGGGGGAATTCGCTCTATCTGGAATGGTTCAGCGTCACCAACGGACGTGTTGTCATCGAGGCCGCGCACTATCAGCTAGAACTCGACGCGGAGCCGGCATGGACCATGAGCGACGGCGAGGAAGCTGTTCAACAAGCGGCGAACGCCGGGGCGATGACGGATTTCATGGAACGGCTTGGCGTGTCTGTGGCTGCGGTGAAAGAAGAGGACGACGACGACCTGCCGCAGTCCCCGGAGGAAGCCCTGGCCGATGCCGAAGATGCGAGGATGCAGTTGCTGCTGGATCGTGTGACCGCGCGGCTTGAACGCGACGGACTCGACGTCGAGGATTTTGACCGGATCTATGAAGAGGAACGCGCACGCCTGATGCGGGAACGCGGCGAGAAAGATCCGGAACTCACGCCGGAGGAGGAAGAGGAGCGGCGGCTGTGGATCGAGGAGATGAATGAGATCGCGAACCAGGCGCTCGTCGATCTGGAGGCGGAGGAATGGAAGGGCGGGAACCCGTTTGACGATAAGCGCCATCCACTGGTGGAGGAATGCTGCGACCTTGCAGTGAAAATTCACAAGAATGTCGCTGACGCCGGATGGGTTGCGGCGGATGCGCAGGAAGAACATCCGCTGCGGGAAATCGTTTTCAGCGTGAGCAGCGCCAGCGCAAAACTCGGCGGTGCCTTGTGCGGCGAGTGGCCGCCGGATCGATTGATTGCAGGCAGCGTTATTGTGCGCATCAAGAAAGCGCGCGGCTATCTCCGGGATGCCCTGCGCGGCCTCGATTCCGCGGAAGAGGAAGCTCTCGCCACCCCAAAATGGCGGCATCAGACGCGGCTGAAAGTCATCGATGTCCTCGCACAAACCGAGGCCCTGCTCCGCGAGGCGCGCGAGGTGTTGAAGGCCGGGGATGACGACGATCTTGGGATTTTCTGAGGGATGTCAGGGCGGTCGCGAAGGTAAGAGAAAGCCGGTCGGGATGGGTTCCCGGCCGGCTCTCTATCAAACTTCGCGGCGACCGGTGGTCGCCGCTACTTGGGTCAATCCTTGATGTCCATCGAGGCATAGTCACCGTCCTTGCGGCGATAGACTATGGTCAGGCAGTCGCGGCGGGCACTTTTGTAGAGCACGAACGGCCGGTCCGTCAGCTCGAGCTGCATGATGGCGTCTTCCTTGAACATCGTGCGGATCTGATAGTTCTCCGGATGGACGATGAAAGGTTCGGGATCGATGTCGGAATCCTCGGGATGGTCGAGGACCTCTTCTTTGAAGAACCGCTCTTCGAGATAGCGGATGGATTCGTTGCGATGCGGGCGGTGCTTCTTCATCAACCGCGTCTTGTGTTTGCGCATCCGGCGGGCGATTTTCTCGATCGTCTCGTCGAGCGCCGTGTACATGTCCTTGCCCTCGGTGTGGGCCTCGATGGTGATATGATTGGCGCAAAAAAGAATGATTTCGGCAATGTGCCGGTTTCGTTGGACGTCGAGAATGGCCTTGGCCTCGATGATGCGCGGGTAGTCGAGGTGGAGCCCCTCGATTTTCTTGTGCGCGTGATCGCGGAGGGCATCAGTCACTTGCTCATGGCGTACCGTGACGGTGATCGGCAGATTGACGTTGGCAGTTTGCATGGTCTCTATTGGTTTGATTTTGGGTGAGAGGATGGCAGGTCTAACTGCCTTATCCGTCTTCTACAGTGGACCAAAATTCACGGGAGCGCCACGCTCATCTTTGGAAAAGTGCGGCATTTTCTCGCCGGGCAGAGCCAGGTCGGACTAGCAGGGGGCAGGAGGTCGACGCAATTCGTTCTACCGGGGACGAGTAAGCTCCTCAAAGGACGATTCTTTGTGATCCTCCGGCACGGTGGATTCGCGGGGAGTCACCGGGGCGGCGGAAAACAGCTCCTTGAAGTTGTCGGTGGGAGCGGTCGCCGAGCCGCCGATTTCGAGGGTGAGCCAACGGAATCCGTCGTGGGGTGGACCGAACATCGATTTCAGGCGCGAGGTCGGAGCACCAGAGATCATGGCCTCGGCGAGACCGACTTGGAGACTTCCGGACAAGGCTTGGTTGGCTGCCATGGAGATTTCCCCCCGCAGCGCGAGGCGGCCCTTGCTTGCCAAATTCATATTGCGGAGCGAGACGACCCTCCCTTCGCGATGGATGACTCCCCCGGCATCTCCTTCGAAGACGGGATGCTCGAACCACGGATCTTCGTCCAGGGTTTGGGAGAGGGCGAAAAGGAACGGAAACTTGCGGACTTCGATTTTCGAAGTGGGTGAAACCCGGAAGGTCAGATCAAGTGTGGGTGCCGGGCTTTCGGTAGGTAAGAACGAGAGCTGGTTGGAAGTGGCGCTTGGGAAGGAATCGATCTGACCTGAGAAAAGACCACCGAGTGCGGGTCCAGTCAGACCGGAGAGTTGGAATGCATCGAGTTTGACAGCCAAGATCGAACGTTCGTCCGGTTTGTAAGGGGCCACCGTGCCGGAAATGACAAGTGCGCCACGATCGTCGGATTCGTGGAGGATCCGCAAGCCGACGATGTCAATCTCGTTGCCGCGGAACTCAATGCGCGGCGCCCGGTCGATCCGCAGTTTCGGCCAGCCGGCGATGGTGAGATCCCCCTGATAGAGCGTCAACTGGGGGAGGCCGTTTATATTTTCGGGCGAGAGTGAGCCTTCGGTTTTGGCGAGTTTGATGACCGGTGCGGTTGGATCTCCCAACGTGATGTCCAAAATCGGGGCGCGGTAGCGATTGAAGTGAATGGCGGAAGCTCCCTCCGGCGCGGGGTGGGCGCGGCGGGGTTCGCCGGCTTTCGGAATTTGCAGAGCAAGTTGTCCGTAGCCGATGGTAACTTCCTCACCGGTCATTGTCCTGCCAAGGAAGCTAGCGGGGAAAATTTCGGCGACGAGGCCACGCAGCCAGAGGCTTTTAATGACGTTGCCCTCGGGCCAGGCGAGCGTGAGATTTCCTGCGTTGGCGGTTTGCGGGTTCACCCGGAACGTTTGGAGATCGGTGGTCGCGCCGCTGCTTTGCTCGATCTTGCGGACCAAGCCATCGCGGAACGGGCTGCTGTTGGCATAAATAATCGCCCCACCAGTGGCGAGTGCCGCGACGAAGACCAAGACCAGCGCAGCGGCGACCTGCACGATGCGGGCCCGCCTCGTCCGATGTGCCTTTTCTTTTTGAGGTTGGCTGGAGCGCCGTTTCCGCTTGCGGACCCGGATTGCCTGGCTGCCGTCCGCCCGGGTGACCAATTCGCCGTCCTCGGGAGTTTCCGAAGGGCTGCCCTTCAGTCGATCCATCATCTCATCGATCGAATACTTTTCGGGCTCGCTAGGGGCGGCTGACATCGTGAAATCCTGGAAAAAGTCGGGTTGTACCGGAATCAGCGGTCACGATAGCGGCTGCCGGTGGGATCCATCAATTCCACATTGACGACGAACAGAATCGCCGTGGAGGTTGGCTGCTTGGCTTTGGATTGGAACAGGCGTCCAAGAATCGGAACACTGCCCAGGATCGGTGTTTCATCCTCCACATTCTGCACCCTTTCCTGCATCAAGCCGCCGACCACCACGGTGGCACCATCGGCGATGTCCAAGTTGGTCGAGAAGGTTTGCTTGCTGAAAATCGGCATGAGAATTGCGTTTTGGGTCAGTTCCACGGTGCTCGAGCCGAGAAGGCCTTGCTGGGTCGTGTTGATCGGGCTGCCGTAATTCACAAAACCGTCAAAATCACTGAAGGTGGGATTGAGGGTCACATTGACAAATTGCTTGTTAGCATCGGCGACGGGCAGCACCTCCATGGTGATCCCGACATCGCGGGTGGTGAAGGCCGTGGGAGTTGCCGGGGTCACCGCTTGATTTCCACCACCACCACCGACGATTCCGCCCACACCGATGACGATGATCTCGCTTCCGCCAGTGTCGTTCGGAAGTTCCGGGGGTTCGTATTCGGTGGCGTAGATGAACTCGCGGACCATCTTTACCGACGACGATTGTCCGCTGCGGGTGATGGTCGTTGGCTGGGCCAGAACATCGGTGCCCTTTTTCTGGTCGAGTCCCCGCATCAGCATTTGCAAGCTGGCATCGCTGATTTCGGCATATGCCCCCATGATGCCAGGAGCCCGGTTGTTGGCCTGGCGACCGCTGGCATCATTGATCAAGGTGTCGATGTTGTTCCCGGAAATGGCGGAATCGCCGCTGCGGTTTCCCGACGTGATCGGATTGCGGATGTAGCTGCCGGCTGGCAGGTTGATGTCATCCAGATTGTCCCCGTTGCCGACGGTGCCGCCGCTGAGATTGAGTTTGGACGATCCGGGGATCCAGCCCGCGCCACCAAAGCCGAAGTTGTCGAGAATCCAGTCGAAACCCAGTTCTTCAAGGTGGGTTTGCTCCACCTTGATCATGGTCACTTTGACGGCGACCATGACCGGCTCGGTCTTGGTAAGCGCATCGACGATCTGGGAAATGTAATCGAGATTGTCGGCGGTGTTGACGACCCGGAGGGTGCTGTTGGACGGACTGAAGTTGGCGCTGGCTCCTTCGGGAAACGTCACTCCTTGTTTCATCAAGGCTTCCTTGGCTCCCAAGCGTTGGGCGAGAAGGCCTCCGTTGGCAGGAGCCGCAGCAAATGAGTCCACGGCAGCAGCCGTTTCGCCACCACCAGCGCTCATGTTGCTGATGAAATCGGGTGGCACCCGGAAGGTTCTCGCGACCAATGCGTCGGAGCTTCCGCCGACAGGGGTGATGATGACCGAAAAATCGTCCGTCGTGAACGAAGTGTGGGTGATGTCGGTGATGTATTTGAGAACTTGGGACAGCGGAACGTTCGTAAGCTGGAGATCGAACCGGACGCTGCGAACCTTGGTGGCCGCTGGGGAATCCTGGGGTCCGAGATTGACCGTGAAGTTCACACCCTTACGGGCGGGGTCCAGTTCAAGGGTATCATGTTCGCTGGCGCGGAGCCGCAGGAAATCAAGCGCTTCTTCCAACGAGGCTTGGTCGAGGGCGATTTTTGGAATGATGATGCTGTCGAGTTTTGCCCTGACAGTGATCAGATCGACCTCGGATTGACCGATGCCGGAGGCTGCAAGCGAAGCATCGAGGTCCAGCGTGGGGACCTGCAGTTCCCACTCTTTGTCCACCTGGCCGAGCATTTCCGACCGGGTGTGATCGTAAGCGGATTTTTGATAACCGCTCTTCGCCACCTCGACCCGCTCCATCCCGCGGCGGGCGGCGGTGTTCGTCGGGTCGATGCGGAGGACGGCCGCATAGCTGGAATTCGCCTCGTCGTATTTTCCGAGATTGTATGCGCCCTCGGCGGTGTAAAGCAGGCGGCGGACGGAATCCACGCTTTTCGTGTGCTCGACGGTGAGCGCGGGATTGGTGCGGATCGGGTCGTTGAGCTGACCCAGCATCGCGAGTGCGCCGGGGTTGCGGGGTGCGACCGACTCGATGAGCACCTTGTCCACCGCGGCCTTGGCGGCTGCCACGTCCCCATTGCGGGAAAGGACGCGGGCATTTTCCACCGATGCTTGGGCGAATCGCTCGGTGGCGGCGGCTCGCAGATCGGCGGAAATTGGAGCATCGGGGATCAACTCGCGGGCACCGGCGTAAGCCTCGGCGGCTTCCGCGTAACGCCCGGCGGTGTAAGCTTCATCGCCCTTCCGCAGCAGCACCTGGGCTTCGTCGATCGCGACGCTGCGGCGGGAAAGTTCGGCCTCGGCGACACGGGAACTCCCGCGGGGTTCACCGCCCAAAAGCGGAACAATCAGGCAGGCGGTGGCCAACAAGGCGGCACGGCCACGGAAAGATGTGATGGGTTTGAGAGTCTCCATGTGAATGGTTGCCGCGACGTATAGTGGCCTTGGAGAGCGAGGGTAAGCGTAAAATCCGAAAAATTCATCTTTTTGAAAGCCAGGGGAATTCCAGTTGAATGGCGATGCTCCGGCGGATCACCGGACGTGGCCGGAAGTAAGGGGAAAGCTTGGTTTCGATGAGTTTGCGGACCTTGATGATTAGGGGAGATGGACTGTTCACAAGGGAAGTGTTCACATGAACTTGCAGGGTGTCAAGGTGGCGATTTCAAATCTCCCGTTCGGATGCTAACATTCTCCGGGCGTCGTTCGCATCCCGTTGAATTTGAGTGCGGAGAGCTTCGATGGACGGGAATTTGAGCTCGTGCCGAAGGTAGCGGTGGAAGCGGATTTCGAGGTCCAGGCCGTAGAGATCTTCCGAGAAATCAAACAGATGCACCTCAAACACGCGGGTGTCACCACTGACGGTCGGGCGCATTCCGAGATTGGCGACGCCGTTCAACTCACGATCATCTGCGAGTCGCGCCCGCACGGCCCACACTCCGTCTCCGGGGAGTTGTGCCTCACCGGTGGCGAGATTCGCCGTCGGGAAGCCGATCGTCCGGCCGAGTTTTTTGCCTTCAACGACGTTGCCGCTGACCGTGTAAGGCCTGCCGAGCATTTGCTCCGCTGCGTCCAGATTGCCATCGCGGATTGCCTGTCGGATTCGGGTGCTGCTGATCCGCTCGCCGTCGTGCATGACCGGTGGCACGGCTTCCAACTTGAAGCTGCGTCGTTCCGCTTCCTGTTCGAGAAAAGTCACATCCCCGCTGCGGTGGTGGCCGAAGCGCCAATCCTCGCCCACGGCGATGGTCCTCACCGGTGCGGTCGCGAGTTGTGCGATGAATTCGGACGCTTCCATTTTCGCGAGATCCATGTCGAAATGCAGCGGAATGAAAAGTTGCACGCCGAGGTCGCCGACCACGCGCGCCTTGTGATCGAGAGTCTCCAACAGATTCGTGGGAGCTTTGTTAGGGGCGATGACACGGATCGGATGCGGGTCGAAGGTCAGCAAGCCCGCCAGTCCGCCGTCGAGTTTCGCGGCGTCCACCGCCCGGGCGATCACTGCCTGATGGCCTACGTGGACGCCGTCGAAAACGCCGAGCGCGAGATGCAGAGGCACGCCGAGCGCGGGCAGGTCTTCAAGGCGGTTGCGAATCAGCACGCAGCCGGGATAGCGATGCGGGGTGGCCAGTTCAAGCCATACGCGGCAGCGGTACGGCCCTTTTGCAAAGTTGCAGCGCGAGTCCCCACGGGTCGCGCAGCATGACAAGGTGGGTGCCGTCGGGAAACCGGAGTTCATCAACCCAGGTGGCACCTGCGGCGATCAGCCGCGCGCTGTCATCCTCAGGTGATGCCGAGACGAACGCCAGATGCAGCAGCAGGGGATTCATCGACTGATAGTCGGGAACCTCGTCGGGAGGATTGCAGTAAATCTCCAGGACCGTTTCCCCCGCTTCATCCGCCAGGAAATGAGTCTGCGTGGGGCTTGGCAAATGCCGGACGACCTGGAGATCGAGGTGCCCGCAATACCAGGCCGCGACCGCGACCGGATCGGCGACGTTGAAGGCGACGTGCTCGATTCTCATGGTTTGTTAGGTTTGTCGCAGCCGCAGTTGTGGCCACAGCCGGATTTCTTCTTCGGGCGGGCGAGGCGGACTAGGAAAATCGCCAGCGTGATGACCACGATTCCAACAGCGGTGTAAGATTGCCAGTCCATGTTAGAATCCGAGAAGTCTTCCGCCTTGATAGACGATGAGCGCGGCAAAGTAGGCGAAGCCGGTCATGAAAACGAATTGCCCGAAGGCCCATTTCCACGAGCCGGACTCGCGGGCGACCACGGCGCTGGTCGGCAGGCATTGCAGCGCGTAAATGAAAAACACCAGCAGCGAGATCAGCGAAAGCGGCGTGAAAATAGGCCGCCCGTCCGGCCACTTGGCGGCGGCGAGTTGGTCGCGGAGGAGACCGCGGTTCTCTTCCTCGTCATCGGTTTCCTCGACCCGATAGAGAATGCCCATCGAGGTGTTGAAAACCTCGCGGGCCGCGAACGAGGTGAGGATCGCGGTTCCCATCCGGCCGTCGAATCCGAGCGGCTTGACAACAGGCTCGATCACCCCACCGATGCGGCCCATGGCGCTGTTAGCCAGCGCTTCCGCTTCATCGGCATCCTTGGTTTTCGGATAGGTGCTGAGTGCCCAGAGCAGGATCGAAAGCCCGAGGATGATGGTTCCCGCCTTTTTCACGAACGACCACCCGCGGTCCAGCACATGCCGGAGAATGTAGTCCCATTGCGGCTTGCGGTAGGGGGGCAGCTCGAGCATGAAGTGACCGGGAGTGATGTCCTCGCCGAGCCTTCCGCGCAGCACGCGGGCGACGATGAAGGCCGTGAGCGTGCCAAACAGATAGATGCCGAACAACACCAGCGCCTGCTTCCAGGTGCCTTCCTTTTCATGAAGCAGCAGCGGGATGAGCAGGAAATAAACCGGCAGCCGTGCCGAGCAGCTCATCCATGGTGCGACGAAGATCGTGACGATGCGCTCCTTCGAGGAATCGATGGTGCGGGTGGCCATGATGCCGGGGATGGCACAGGCGTAGGAACTGAAAAGCGGCAGGAAGGATTTTCCGCTGAGCCCGGCCCTGGCCATGATGCCATCCATCAGATAGGCGGCCCTGGCCATGTAGCCGGAACTTTCCAACAGCCCGATGAAAAGGAACAACAGGAGGATCTGCGGCAGAAACATCACCACGCCGCCGACTCCGCCGAGGATGCCATCGACAAGCAGCGAGCGGAGATCGCCATCCGCCAGGTGGGATTGGATGAAATCACCGAGCGCGCTCTGGCTGGATTCGATCCAGCCCATCGGGATTTGCGCGAACGAAAAGATCGCCCAGAACACGGCGAAAAAAATCACCGCCATCGAGATCCAGCCGCCTATCGGATGTAGCAGCACGGCATCGATTCTATCGGATTGGGTTTGTTGGTGAGCGTCCGGCCGGCGTGCCGCGAGTTCGCAAAGCCGGGTGACGAAGGCGCGTCTGCCGGCTTCCGGATCGGCGGCGTTCGTGACCCAAGTGGCTTCGGCGGCGAGCGGGTGGGGGAAGCGCAGCGCCTGTTTCAGCTCGACAACGCCCTTTTTCGCATTCGCCTGCATCGGCACCACCGGGATGCCGAGTTCTTCCGACAATTTGGCGGGATCGAGCCGCAGGCCGGTTTTTTCCGCGACGTCCACCATGTTCAGCGCTAGGACGGCGGGCAGGCCTAGCTCGATGACCTGAAGGACAAGTTGGAGGTGGCGTTCAAGATTCGAGGCGTCCACCACGCACACTACGACGTCCGGTTTCGTTTCTCCGGTTAGATTGCCTTTAAGCGCGTCCAGTGCGACTTTTTCATCGGGGGAATTCGCCCGCAGCGAGTAGCAACCTGGCAAATCGAGAACGCGCAGCTTGCGCCCGTGCGGGGTGAAGGTTTCGCCGGATTTCACCGCCACCGTGACGCCGGCGTAGTTGCCGACACGTTGGTTGGCTCCGGTCAGCGCGTTGAAAAGCGTGGTCTTGCCGGCGTTGGGATTGCCGATCAGCGCGATCGTCGAAGGAGCATCGGAGACGTTGGACATGAAAATTTCAACCGACGGGCGAAACCAGCACTTGCTCGGCCAGTTCGCGACTGATCGCCATCCGCGTGCCGCAGATCGAACAGATCAGGTTCCTGCCGCCCGCGAGTTTGCGGACTTGCAGTTCCTCGCAGAATCCGAGGTCGCGGAGGCGTTCGCAACCGGGGCCGCTCAATACGCGAATCTGCACGTCACATCCCACCTTGGCCTGATTCAAGGTCATGGCGCTGTCGATTTTCAAATCGGCTGCATGGGCGAAAGACATCTGCCCTTAAGATCGACAAATGAGATTGGCTTGCAACAAGAAAAAACGGATTTGTTTCAGCTGGTTGTCGGGAATTTCAGCGTCCTTCCTGGATCCGCTCCGCGAGCATCGGCGGCAGGCCGGCGGCGAGGATTTTCGCCTGGGTCTTGGCGATGTCATACTCGACGCGGCGGAACACCACCAGGTTCTCCTCCAGATCGAAAATCGCGTAACACGCCCGCCAATCGCCGTCGCGCGGCTGGCCGACTGAGCCGACGTTGATGAAATACTTCGCGCCGGGTTCGATCGCCACCGAGTCGGCGGGCACTTCCTGGACCTTGTCGGTTTTCACATAGACCCGCGGCACGTGGGTGTGGCCGTGAAAGCAGAGCTGGGTGAACTGATAGGAAAAGTTCGACATCGCGTCGAAGCGGTTGGTCACGTAGTTCCAGTTCGCCGGTTGGTCGAGCGTGCTGTGAACGACCGTGAAATCCGAGACCTGGCGGACCATCCGGAGCCGGGTGAGCCACTGGCGCTGCTCGTCGGTCAATTGCTTGCGGGTCCACTCGAGCGCCGCCGCGGCGACCGGGTTCATGGTGTCCAGCGAGTGATTTCCCGAAGCGTCCTCGTCGTGATTTCCTTTCACCGTGGGACAATCCATCTTGCGGACGATTTCCAAACAGGCGGATGGGTCGGCATTGTAACCGACCAGATCGCCCATGCAGACGTAGTCGGTCACGCTTTGTTGCGAAGCGTCTTCGAGGACGGCCTCGAGGGCCTCCAGATTGGCATGAATGTCACCGAAAAGAGCGATCCGCATGGAGTGGTCAGGGAAAAGAGGGGGGAGTGTGTCGGCTGAGGCGGGTCTGTCGAGAGGAAACCCGGCCCTCTATTTTGTAAACCACTCGTCTGGCCCGGCAGGTGCCTGCAACGGCTTGCTGAAAATGCTCTTCTCCGCCGGCACGGCCAACATTTTTTCCAGCGCCTCCAGCCCGGACGCCACGCCGTAAACCGGGAAATGCTCGCGGGTCCGGTGCCAGTGCCCGGACAGCGCGTCATAGGCTTTTTCCGGGGTGCCGAAGATCTCGATCGCCCGCTTCGCGACGTCGATCGACGGATCTTCGTGAGCCTCGAGGACAAGCAGCAGCATCATGAGGGTGGGAACCCGGTTGTATTGATGCTCATAAAGAGCGCGCGCCATGGCGAGCGCCTCCTTCTCCCTCCCCTTCACGCGGGCCAGCGAATAGAACTCGGCGCGGCGCACATAGCCGAGGGCATTGCCGGTATCCGCAGAGCGCCGGTAAGCGTCCGCCGCGTCGGCGAAGGTCTTGTCGAGGTCGCGGAAGGCGAGGAACTTGTTCGAGTCGGAGAGCAGGAAACCGAGATTCGCGAGCAAGCTCCAATCGTCCGGATTGTTTTTGATCCCGCGTTCGAGAAACGCCCGGCCGCGGTGGATCGACTGCCGCCACGCCTCCCGCCGCCGCAGCGAGGGCAGCTTGGAATCGTTGATGTAGTATGATGCCGCGTTGTAGGCGAGGTGCGAATAGCCGGATTCCCAGTAGTAGCGCGTCCGAGGCGCCAGATCGACGATGGTGTCATACGTGTCCGCCAGATCGTCCCAGCGCTGGGTCTCGAAAAAGGAAAACGCCCGCAGGTTGAGAAACGTCGCGACCAGCGTCCGCAGCCCGCCCAGCGCCACCGCCGAGCTGGTCTGGCCGATCTTGTCGCGGGTCCCGATCTCCATCGGCGGCGGCGTCAGGTTGGCCGCGCGGAGCTCCTTGGTGAGTCCGGCCTCGAACGGCATGCGCGCCGCACCGAAGGCCAGCACCGCCACCGCCAGGATTCCGTTTCGTTGCCAGGTTTTCATGGCGTTAGAATTCCTTCTTCGCGAAGACCAGCCACGAGGCCATGGTGAAAAATAACGCGTAATACAGGCCGATCAAGGTCAGCTTGCCGAGGATCATCAACGGCATCACCTGACCCTCGATCACCGCGTCGATCACGTTGAAAATCTGGAAATCCGGGAACACCAGCGAGACCAAAAGCGAGACAAATCTCGTAAGCGCTCCTTCTCCAGCTTCATTCGAATGGAGAAAGGCAGCCCGCGCGTCCGCTTGGAAGTGGCCGATGAAATAGATCAGGAAACTGATGATCGTCGTGAACAGCGTGCTCGTCGAAAACGTCGAGATCAGCAGCGCCAGTGATGCCATGATCGACGACCGCAGGAACACCGCGAACACCGCCCCTTGCAGCGACCACGTCGGTCCGTTGGCCGCCGTTTCTAGCTTCAGCGACTGGATGTCAGCCGCCGACCAGTTTTGCGTCTGCGCCATCGCGAGGTGTTGGTCCAGCACCATCCCGGTCCGGATGTGCAGCACCACCGTCATCAGCACGTCCATCAGCGCCAGCGAAACGAAAACCAGCATCAGCACGCCCAACAGTTTCCCCGCCAGATAGTCGATCCGCGGCACCGGCTTCGCCAAGATCGTGTAGAGCGTTCGGTCCTCCACATCCTTCGGCAGCAGCAGCGCCGTCGCCACGATCGAGAGCACCACCGAAAACAACGTCATCGTCCCCAGCGACCAGCTCTTGATCGAGCGCAGCACATTCATGCCCACCGCTTCCGGTCCCTCGTGCTGCGGCAGATCGAAGAAATTGCTCGCGATCGCGATCACCGCGAACACCCCGAGGAAGTAGAACACCTTCATGCGCACCAGTTGCGTGAACGCGTGCTTCGCAATCACCAGGATCCGGCCGACATGCGAGCCTCGTGAAATTTTTACAGTCGTGCTCATCGGTCGTCTCCTTGGGTGGTTTCGCGGAGGAAAAGTCGTTCCAGCGTCCCGCGCGGTTTGCCGGTGCGCACCAGCGAAGTGCCTGCCGTCGCTCCGACCAGCGCTTCGATCTGGGAAATCAGTTCAGGGCTAGCGTCCTTCAGCACGATTTCCGTCTGGTCCTCGATCGCGATCAAGTCCTCCAGCCGGCCTTCCTTCACCATCTTGCCCTTGAAAATAATCCCCACGTGGTCGCAGACCTCCTGCACCTGTTCCAGCAAATGCGAGCACAGGAAAACCGTGATCCCCCGCTCCCGCAGTTTGAAAATCAGGTCCCGGATCTGCCGCGAACCGATCGGGTCCACGCCCGCCGTCGGCTCGTCCAGGATCACCAGCCGCGGCTCCTGCACCAGCGCCTGCGCCAGGCCGATCCTTTGCAGCATCCCCTTCGAGTAGCCGCCCAGCCGCCGGTCGCGCGCCCCTTCCAGATCCACCAGCGCGAGCAGCTCGCCCACCCGGTCCTGCAGCACCTTCCCCGTCAGCCCGCACAACTTGCCGTAAAATTTCAAGGTCTCCGCGCCGCTCAGGTGTTTGTAGAAATACGGATTCTCCGGCAGGAAGCCCACATCGTTGCGCGAGTCCACCTTCAGCGAATCCTTGCCGAAAATCGCGCACTGCCCCGCCGTCGGCGCCACCAATCCTAGCAGCGCCTTCATCGTCGTCGACTTGCCCGATCCGTTAGGTCCTATCAACCCATACACCTCGCCCGGCATGATCCGGATCGACACCCCGTCCACCGCCCGCAGCATCTGCTTGCGGAACGACGTCTTGAAGTCCTTCACCAGATTCTTGATTTCAACAGCAGGGAGGGTTTCGGCCATCGGTGAGGTGATCTTTGAACAGCGCCGCCCGGCTGGCAAAGGACAAATTTCCCAATTTTACAAGTCATGCGAACCGTCTCCGCCGGATGAAAACTGCTGCTAGACCTGCCGGAACCAGCAACGCAAGCTGCCCGGGTTCCGGCACGGAGCTCACGGAGGTGTAGCCGCTCGCAAACGAGCTCCGGATCAGTCCCGAGTGATTCAGGGCAGTCACGGTTTGCAAGTTGTTGCCGTCCCAGATCCGCAACTCGGTGCCGCCCAGATAGCTGAGGAGACTGGAGATCTCCGTGAAATCTCCTTCGATCTCCAGATGGTTTTCCGAACCCATGATGAAAGCGATCGCATCGATGTCCGAGGTTTTTTGCAGGCGCAAGATGTTGCCAGCGTTGCCAGTCAGCGCGCCGATGTGGACTTCGTTCGCTGTCAACCGGCCGGCGATCGTGAGTAGGTTGTTGTCCGATCCGGTATTCTTGCCGATGTAAACCGCTTTGCCGGTGCCTGCCACTTTCGCCCAATCCCCGGGATCGAGTGTCACTGCATTGGCGTCCGTCGTCTTGCCAATGATCCAATCGGTGCGCGATTCGAAACTGATGCCGCCGATGCTCCTGCTTGAGCCTCCCTCATCCATCGTTGTTAGGGAAGTCACGCTGCCGCAATAAACCTTGCCGGAATTCGCTGCCGCGCCATTGCCACGGGGGGCACCGATCACGAAATGGTCGCCCTCCAAGCTGACGGAGTAACCGAAAAAATCATTTGGCATGCCGTCGGAGGCTTGGATCTTGATGCTTTCGGTCACCGCGCCGCTGGCTTCATTCAAATTCTGGAACAGGTAGGCCGACCCTTGGATATTATCAAGTCCGACACCGTCGCCGTATTTCCCGATCATCGCGTCGTTACCTGATTGGCTGATCGCCAGGCCGAAATGCTCGCCTGCCGCTCCATCCGAAGCCATGAGCTTTGCCGATTCCGTCACGTTACCCGTGGCAGATCCCAGATTGCGAAAAAGATACACCGAGCCCTGATTCTTGTTGGAGCCGATGTCGTCTCCGTAAGCCGCAACCAAACCGGTGGTTCCTGACAGGCTTACAGTGTAGCCCAGGTTGTCTTCAATTGCTCCGTCGGATGCGATCAGCTTTGCGTTCTGGGTGATCGTGCCGGCGGCGGTATCCAGATTCCGGAAAACATAAACCGAGCCCTGGTTGCTCTTCGAGCCGATGTCGCTGTAGATCGATCCCACCAATCCGATGGTCCCCGACAAGCCCACCGCATGGCCGAACAAGTCCGCCGAAGCGCCGTCGGAGGCAGTGAGTTTGACCTGCTGGGTCGAGACCCCCGTTAGGGTATTCAGATTCCGGAAAACGTAAGCCGCGCCCTGTTCAGACTTGGACCCGATGTCCGCGGCATATGCGCCTACCAGGCCGATGGTGCCCGAGAGGCTGACGGAGCAACCGAACGTATCGTTGGCAGCGCCGTCGCTGGACGTGAGTTTGGCGCTTTGCGTCACTGTGCCGGTCGCCGTGTCCAGATTGCGGAAGACATAAGCCGAGCCTTGGAAAAACTTCGTTCCGACGGTGTCGCCAAAAGCGCCAATCAAGCCCGTCGTTCCCGAAAGGCTCACGCTGAGGCCGAAGTAATCGCTGGCTGCACCGTCGGAGGCGATGAGCTTGGCGGATTCCGTCATGGTCCCCGCGGCCTGGTTCACGTTGCGAAAAACATAGGCCGAACCTTGGTTTGCTTTCGTCCCGATATCGTCGAAGGGGGCGCCGAACAAGCCCATCCCCGAGACCAGGCCAGTCCCGTTGCCGAAGAAATCAGAAACCCCTCCATCCGACGCCTGCAGCTCAGCCGCACTTGCGGTGAGGGTGAATCGGAGGATTCCGGCGGCCGCTAATGGGGGGAAGAAATATCTGGATTTCATGGGGGGAGTTGGGGGGCTGGATCTTTTGGGGGGGCGGGATTTTATCCATAATCAAGCGAGCAAACCGGAGCATTCCCGGTTGTTAGCCGCTGTCAAAGAAATTCAATTGCCGCCTCCAGCGCTCGCCCCGGGTTTGAATGCTTGATTCTCAAACTGCATTTACCCAGCGTTCGCACAGTCAGAGAAAAACCTCCTCAATCCCATGAAACGCCTCCTCCTCGCCACCGCCTCCACCCTTATCGCCCTCGTCCTGCCCGGTTGTTTGCAGAGCGAGACCACCATTAATCTCAACAAAGACGGCAGCGGCACCCTTGTCGAGCAGACCACCCTCGGCGCCCAGATGATGGCCATGCTCGAGCAAATGGCCGGCCTCGGTGGTGCCGATGCCAAGGACCCCGTCGCCGAAATGTTCTCCCCGGACAAGGCCAAGGCCAAAGCCGCCACCCTGGGCGAAGGCGTCACCTTCGAGAAAAGCGAACCCCTCGACCTCAACGGCAACAAAGGCGCCCGCACCACCTATCGCTTCGCCGACATCAACAAACTCAAAATCTCCACCGGCGACGCCATGAGTAACATGTCCCCGCCCGGTATGCCAGCACCCGAGGCCCCCAAGCAGAAGCCCGTCACCTTCGCCTTCGCCGACGGCACCCTCACCATGACCATGCCCGAGCCCGAGAAACCCGCCGCCGCCGATGCAGCAGCAGATCCCGCTGCCGCCCTCGACGAGAATCCCCAGATGGAGGAAATGATGAAGCAAATGTTAGGCGACATGAAGATGTCCGTGAAGCTCGTCGTCGAGCCCGGCATCGCCGAGACAGACGCCACCTACCGCGACGCCAACACCATCACCCTCGTCGACATGGAAATGGGCAAACTCCTCGAAAAGCCCGACACTTTTAAAAAACTCAGCAGCGCCCCCAAGGACAATCCCGCCGCCGCCATGGAGCTCCTCAAAGACCTCGAAGGCGTCAAAGTCGAGACCAAGAAAGTCGTCACCGTGAAGCTCAAGTAAGGAGCCGGATTCCGTCTCCACTTCTTGAAAATCCGCTGGCCAAAATGGTCCGTTCCATAGAACCTCTTTTGGAGCTAACACTGTTTGCCAATCACAATGTCAAAACATCTACGGCGATCGATTGAGCACAGCTTTCGTTGCAAAGTCTGGTTCGGTTTCTTCCTCGTGTGCGCGGCGGTATTTTTCTTTCCTCCATGGATCATTTCCGAGGATGCGAGTTACCCGGCGCCGTTCAGGATATATTGGTTGACTCACTGGGATTTTCACTTTTTGGCCTATAAGCCACCCTATGGGTGGTTGACGCTCAATGCGTATGGTCCAGATGGTTGCGAGGAAATCCGTTATATTTACTCATCCTACAAGCACCTGAACTATTACCTGCTTGGGATTGAAGTCGCCTGTCTCGGTGTCTTGGCCGCGGTCCTTCATCTCGTCATTCGTCGGCATGCGGGTTCCAAAGCTTACAATACGCATGCATAAGATGGCAACCATCTTCCCCCGGCTGGATAGAAACCAAGTACCCGGTTCATCACCCAATGAAAACGCCCCCAATCGCCCTTCTCGCACTCTCCCTCGCTCTCATGACGGTCGCTCCCGCGGCGACGGTCGTGATCTCGCAACCGAGCTTCATCAGCTTGTCGGACCTTCCGCCAACCGGTTTCGGGCAGTCGTTTACGCCTGGCGAGAACTACACGATTACCGCAATCAACCTGTATGTCTCCGCATCTGCAGGAGGATCCGATTTCACCTTGAGATTGTATGATTACATCGCGGCGGGTCCGGCGTTGGGAACGACGATTCTGGGCAGCAGCACGTTTCTTGAGGCGAATCTATCCGCTGCCGTTGACTGGAAGAGCGTGGTGTTCGCCTCACCGGTCAAGGTCACCGCGGGCAAGACTTATGCCTTCACCATCATCGCCAAGGATCCCGGGGGCAGCGCCACCGGCTGGAACAACTATGGCAGGAGTGCGACCGATGCCTACGCGGCGGGAAATCTGCTGGGCCTGTCAGCCAACGGCACGCCGAACCCGGTGGCTTCGGATTTGGCGTTTCAGGTCGTTGCCATTCCAGAGCCAGGCGTTCCGGTCCTGATATTCCTGGCCATGGCTGTTGCCGCCACCCGTCGGACAAGACCAGGAATCAGCGAAAGATCAGAGTCTGGCAATCCGCGCGCTGCCGGATAGTCTTTGTCGCGCGCAATTTCCCTCCCGCAGCCCGGCAGATCCTGCTCTGCTGGATGCGGCGCGGATCTCTTCCTCCCTGATGGGAATACGCAGGCTTGTCAGCAGTGCGTTTTTCCGTACGTTTCCGCCATGAAGACAGTGACCGCAACCTTGGCCCGGACCGACCTTTACCGCTTGATCGATACGACGCTCGCCAACCACGAACCCGTGCAGATCACGGCCAAACGTGGGAACGCGGTGCTCGTGTCCGAAGATGACTGGCGGGCCATTCAAGAGACCTTGTTCCTGGTGAGCATTCCGGGGATGCGCGAATCGATCCGGGCGGCCATGGAGGAGCCGGTTGATCAGTGCAGCAGGGAGATCGACCTGTGAGCTACCAACTGGTCTTCACCCGGCAGGCCACCAAGGACGCCAGAAAGCTCAAAGGATCTCCGCTCGCCCCAAAAGCCAAGGAACTCCTCGAGCTGATCCGGGAAGATCCTTTTGCCAGCCCACCTTCATTTGAAGCGTTGGTCGGCGATCTGAAGGGGGCGTATTCACGCCGGATCAACATCCAGCATCGGCTCGCAACGCGGTGACCGTGGAGAGACCGGCGTGAGGGGCGGGTCGCATCCCGATGTGCCGCAAAAGCCTTGCACCATCCCGCGTAACAAAATCTCGCCAGAACCAGGACAATTCGATAGGGAATGTGCTGAACTGATTACAATGTTCGGCAAATATGAAAGAACCCTTTCGGAAAAATTTGATCATATTTGGGAGCGTGATAAGTGCGCTGGTCTTATTGATCATCTTAATGCAGACAAATCATGGACTATCTGAGCGCCGATCATCCGTATCCTCCCGTCCAAACAATCTTGGTGCTGTTAGCGGTTCCACAGACTCTTCAGACGAGCCTTCGATGCGATCCACAAAGTCCAACAGGACTCGGCCAAGTGCCGAAGAACTTGCCAAGCAACGAATGGAAAGGCACCCCATTGAGCTTGTAAGGAAACTACAAATGATGAGGGACGGCGGGCTCAATAATCGCCATCCAACCATGAAAGCTATTTTGGGAAAACTGGCCAAGAATCCCGACATCCGGACAGAACTACAGAATAGCACCACTTATGTTCTGTGGACGAGAGACACCGCAGAAAATGGCCTTCAGCTCACTCAATATCAAATTGCGGTCGGTGGGGCTGTGTCACTCAAGAGCGTTCACCGCCTCGATCCGAATGGCTCTCCCTTGAGATCCAAGATTTTCGACGATAAGAATAATGAGATCTTTAAGGTCAGCTACGGCTATCACAAGGATAACGGAATGTTGGCGGAAGAGCGGGTCTTTGATTCACGGCATAGGCTGCTAGGTGATCAAGGAAAAGAGGTTCCGATTCGGCTCATTGTTCACAGCATCAATGCCGCCGATGGGGCAATAGACTCAAACGTCTTCGATCTGGAATCGTCTTGAGGTGAGCTAGATTTCTGGACCACCCACCTCCACAATCCGTCCAGATGAAATCTAAGCCACGCCAACGTTACACCGCCGAGTTCAAGGCCCAGGCCGTCGAACTCACCCACACCGGCAAGCCCGTCTCCCAGATCGCC
>JBGSOI010000145.1:0-11342 GCA_041739215.1 Akkermansiaceae bacterium | reverse complement strand
AGCCCCTTGTCGCAGGTGGCGATGCCTAACATTCCGGCGCGCAGCGGCAGCGAGCGCGCGAGCCGCCGGAAGACGATGGCGGCGTCGTTCCGATAGGGCAGGCTGTCGAACATTCCGGTGGTTCCTTGGGTCCGGCCGTCGCAGGGGTCCGAGCAATACCCGGCGAACGGGAGGGTTTTCAACTCCCGGAATTCCTCGGCGGCCGCTTGGACGAGCAGTCCGATTTCCCAATGCCCGGTGTGGTAGCCGAGCGCGATGGGTTTGCCATCCGGCGCGCGCAAGCCACCCTGCGTGCTGAGGATGAGGAATTGTTGGCGTCCGACTTCGGCGGGATTCCAGCCCATGCCGGCATTTTGCGAGAGGCCGAACAAATCGCCGCTCGGGCTGTTGAGCAGCAGGTCTTCCGTTAGCGGCAGGCTGCCGGCCGGGCCGCCGGTTTGCGTCTGGATCCGGAAAATTTCCGGCGAGCCGGAATCAAATACATCGTCGGGCGAACTCATCGCGGGATTGAATCAGCAGGATTTTGAGAAACAACGGAAATCCCGCCGGAAACCGTTGGACGGGCGCTTTCCCGGCTGTTATTCAAACGGCAACCCATGAACATCTGCCGATTCAAGAATCCACAAGGTGAAATCCGCATCGGTCTGATGGCAGATGCCGATACAGTAATCGACCTTACCGCAGGCGGGATCGGCCTGCTGTCGGATCTGCTGGAGAGCGTCGATCCGCTGGCCGCCGTGAAGTTGCTGGCGGGACAGGATCTTCCGCGGGAGAAGTTGGCCGGCGTGCGGTTGTTAGCCCCGGTCGAGCGCCAGGAAGTTTGGGCGGCGGGGGTGACCTATCTGCGGAGCAAGGCGGCCCGGATGGAGGAATCCGACTTCAGCGCCAGCGCCTACGACCGGGTCTATGAGGCCGAGCGCCCCGAGATTTTCTTTAAGTCGATGCCGGAAAAAGTGGTGGCCACCGGCGAACCGGTCGGGATCCGCGGCGACGCCAGTTGGAATGTCCCGGAACCGGAACTCGCGCTGGTGCTCAACTCGCGTGGCGAAATCGTCGGCCTTACCATTGGCAACGACATGAGCTCACGGGACATCGAGGGCGAAAACCTGCTCTATCTGCCGCAGGCGAAGACCTACCACCGATCCTGCGCGCTCGGCCCTTGGATCACCTTGGGGACGCCCGAAGCAGATGCCCGCGGGTGGGACATCCGGCTGGATATCCTGCGCGACGGCGAGCCGGTGTTTTTCGGCGAGACGTCGGTCAGCCAGATCAAGCGCGGCTTCACGGAGCTGGCGGGATTCCTGTTCCGTTGCCAGCAGTTTCCCCACGGCGCGGTGCTGCTCACCGGAACGGGCATTGTGCCGCCGGAGACATTCACGCTGCAGGCTCGGGACGAGGTCGTCATCGGGATCAGCGGCATCGGCACGCTGCGCAATCCCGTTATTGTGGTTTGACGTCGCGCCGTGGCGCTTCAAATCACTTGGTGCCGCTCACGCCGCCACAGGGACAGTTTCCGCTCGGGCGGAAATTGCCGGGCAGGCATTTGCAGGATTGCTTCATCGTCATCGGATCAAGCGGGGTGACGGTGCGGCACGAGCTGGCGAAAAACGCGAGACCAAGGAGTGGGAGCAACAGTAGGGATTTCATGGTTTCAATCGGGTGAGATTGATAATTAGCAAATCCGTATTGAGAAATCCAGCATTCTCTTTGGGCTGGAAATCAAGCCAGTGGCTGGATGTTCGGGACGGAAGGTCCGGTCGCCTGCGCAAAATGGGTTTTTGCCCGTGCCATGAAAGTGCCCAGGCAAATGTCGGCGATGGGCAGCACGACATTGAAATTCTTGTGCATGTAGCGGTGATGCAGCAGGTGATGACCGTTGAGTTTGCGGAACCACCATGGCTTTTCCACCCGGCGGGCCTTCGGCAAGTGCATGCACCAGTGGATGTATTCGTAAAAGCAGTAATAGGACCCGAAGGCGATGAAGCCACCGAGCACGAACGCCCATTGTCCGGTCAGCCAGGAAAGGATGGCGAACGGGATCGCGCCGATCAAGATGAGCACCGGGCCGTTCCACCAGGCCATCGGGATGGTCTCCTTGTCCTTTTCATGGATCAGGTGGTAGGTGTGATCCGCCTTGAAGGTCTTGTGGTGGACCACGGCGTGGGCTTGGAAGGCGTAGCGGAAATTCCACAAAGGGCGATGCATCACGTATTTATGAAGGTGCCATTCGAAAAAGGAGGCGAAGACGATACCGATGGCGATGCCTGCAAGGCACCAGAGAATGAAGATGATCATGAATAAGTTGGCTAAGTGATTCCCTTAGCGACGGGACGGCTACACCGGCCTGAGCGGGATGACAAGTGGCATTATGGAAGCGTCGGACATCCGGCGGCCTTGCGGCACGGGTCATTCCGGTCTAGATCCCGGCCAGCTTTTCATGCCCTTGATCCAAACTTCAGGCTACCGCGCGCCCTCGTGGCTTCCCGGTGGCCACCTCCAGACGATTTTCCCCGCGTTGTTCCGGCGGATGGCTCAGGTCACGGATCGCTCCGAGCGTCTCGAACTTCCGGACGGTGATTTCGTCGATTTGAAATGGGCGGGAAATTCCTCCACCCGGCTGGCCATCCTTTCCCACGGCTTGGAGGCCGATACGGAGACGGGATACATCCAGGGCATGGCCGCCGCGCTGGTCCGCCGCGGATGGGACGTTCTCGCGTGGAATTTCCGCGGCTGCGGCACCGAGCCTAACCGCCTGCTCCGCATGTATCACAGCGGCGCGACCGAGGATCTGCACGCCGTCGTTTCCCATGCGCTGGCAAATCACCCGGCGACCTCCATCGATCTGATCGGCTTCAGCCTCGGCGGGAATCTAACGCTCAAATACCTCGGCGAGCGGCCGGAAGTACTTTCGCCTCGCCTCCACAGGGCGGTTGCCTTCTCGGTGCCCTGCGATCTCGCCTGTTCATCGCGCTCACTCGCCACCCGCGCGAACTGGCTCTACATGGAACGCTTCCTCCGGGAAATGCGCCGGAAAATCCGCGTGAAGGACCGGATGTTCCCTGACCGGCTCGATCTGACAGGCCTCGACCGCATCCGCACGTTTCAGGAATTCGACGACCGCTACACCGCCCCCATCCACGGCTTCAAGAACGCGGCCGATTACTGGACCCGCAACAGTTGCCGCCAGTTTCTCCCGCACATCACCCTGCCCACTCTTCTCGTCAACGCCGCCAACGATCCCTTCCTCGGTCCCGGTTGTTACCCGCTGGAGGAAGCCGCCGCGAGTGGGTTCTTCCATTTCGAGGCCCCCGCGACTGGAGGTCATGTGGGCTTCGAGGCTTTTGGCAAAAATGGCGAATACTGGTCTGAAACCCGCGCCGCGGAGTTTCTCGATGCCGATTTCAGCGGAGCAGGAAATGAATCGCCAGCGAGAAGAATCCGAACCACACCACGCAAATGTGGGTGACGCCGAAGGAGCGCGCCCCCGGAGTTTCTGCCGGATCGTCGCGGTGGGGACCGAACAGCACGGCATATCTGTAAACCAGCCACATTCCGAAAAATGCCCATCCAAGGAGGAACATGACGATGGCGGATTTGAGAAGATAGATCATGGCGGTTGGTTTGGTTTCTACGGCGGCTCGGAAGAATCCGCCGTGTTGATGGCCGATGCTAGCTGCGCTGTCGACCTGGAAACAGATACAGTGGCGATGATTTGCTGGCGGGTCGGCCAGTACAGATTCGGAGTGTTTCCGGAAATCCTGAAATTGTAACTGGCGGTCGCGGCGGGGACAATCCAAGGTTGCCGGCATGAAACCGGCGGCCCCGCTCTATCAGGAACTTGCCTCGCGGCTGGCCGGGCTGATCCGCGCCGGGACGTTCACGGCGGGCGACCGCTTGCCATCAGTCAGGCAGGCCAGCCGCGAGCACCACGTGAGCATCACGACGGTGATGGAGGCCTATCGGTCGTTGGAAGACCAGGGCGTGATCCAGGCGCGGCCGCGATCGGGATTCTACGTGCCGCCACCGTCGCCGGATCTAACGAGGATTCCGCTGGTGGCAAAGCATTCAACGAGGCCGGTGCGGATCGAGCAGTCCGCCATTTTCCAATCGGTGATGGATCTGGCGGAGAACCGCAACGTGGTGCCGTTCGCCGCCGCCGCGCCGGATGATTCGATCATTCCATCCGCCAAGCTCGCGTCGATCACCAGCGCGGTGATGCGGAAATTCAAAGCGGACGGCCTCCGTTACACGCCGCCGGCAGGCCGGCGGGAGTTGCGGGTAGCGCTGTCTCGCAGGTTGTTAGTGGCTGGGATCAAGGCGATGCCCGACGAGATCATCACCACCCAAGGCGCGACGGAGGCGCTGTTGTTAGCGCTGCGGGCGACTACCAAGCGTGGCGATCTGGTGGCGGTGGAAACGCCGACTTATTTCGGCGTCCTGCATCTGGTCCGCGATCTCGGCCTGCGGGTGATCGAAGTGCCGGTCTGCCCGCGTGACGGCATGATGCTCGATGCCTTGGAAACGGCACTGAAGAAGCATCCGATCGCGGCGTGCGTGGTGCAGCCGAATTTTCAAAATCCGATAGGCAGCGTGATGTGTCCGGACTCCAAGAGGCGGCTGGCGAAATTGTCGGAGAGTCAAGGCTTTGCAATCATCGAGGACGATGTTTACGGCGAGCTTTCGCATGACGGCGGCCGTCCGTCGTCCATCGCGCTGCACGGCGGCAACGTCATCCACTGCGGGTCGATTTCGAAAACGATCGCGCCCGGCCTGCGGGTCGGCTGGATCCTGCCGGGAATCTATCAGGCAGAAGTCAGGGCGCTGAAAGCCATCCAATGCCCGTGGAACGCCACTCTATCCGAACTTGTCGTTGCCAGTTTCCTCGATGCCGGAGGCTATGACCGGCACCTGCGGCGGATCCGCAAGCTCTACGCCATGCAATGCGCGCGCACCCGGCAGGCGGTGGTCCAACATTTCCCGAAGGAATGCCGGGTGAACCAACCCGCGGGCGGCTTCGTGCTGTGGTTGGAAATGCCGGCTGGTTTCGACTCGGAGAGTTTCACCATGGATGCGGTGGCGAAGGGAATCAGCCTGGTGCCGGGCACGCTGTTCTCGCCATCTGGTGGACTGAGAAACTGCTTCCGCCTGAGCTGTGGATTCGCGTTCGGCCCGCGCACGCTGGATGCCATCACCAGCTTGGGGAAACTCGCGGGTAGGTGAGTAACAGCCACGAAAAAGCCCGCCGGGGGGGATCGGCGGGCCAGTCATCGGGAGGATTTCTACCTGGGGGGGAAGTGGTTAGCAGGGCTGCGGGACCCGACCCGCCAGAAGCCCCATTTCGGCCAATGCCGCAAGCACGTGGCACTTGCGGTCGTTCCGGAGAATTTGCAGCGGATTGGTGCCGTCATCCGCATTCCGGTTGGCAAGAAAATGAACGCGCCGTCCGAGGAATTCCATTTCCGCAGAGGACAGCGAACGGGCGATGGGAATGGGATGGAACGGAAAAGGCGGAATCACGTCGGTGTGCCAGGAGGTGCAGGTTTCAGCACTCACCGGGAACGGCGGCGCGTAGCGGACTTGGTTTCGATCGAGGAGCGGCAGGTCGTTGGAGCGCCGGAAATCGAGGGATCCCGGGATGCCTCGGGCCTCGTTGTAGGTGCAATGGGCCAACTGTTCACCCGGCAAGCCTGGGAGCCACAGGAAAACTTGGTCTGACGGGAAGAGCGGATGGGCGGGTTTGGTCGCAAGTGCCGCAGTTCCAAGGCTCTCGCGAAGAAGGGCTCTCTTTGTGGTTTTCAACGACCACTGCCTTGTTTTGGGGGGGAGGATGGTGTTCATCACGACTCATATCTATAAGATCCGCATGGAGTTGCGAGATTTTGTTTTCTTAGGTATTCGTAAGTGTATCACTTAGGTGTTTTAAGTTTTCCAGCTAGAGGCCATCGTTTGCAGAGCTGCGGAGTTTTGAAGCTTTCGTGGCCTTTCATTAGAGAAGCAGGTTCGATTTCGACAATGCTTGCCATTTCTGTTGGAGAATCCCATTCTTACAGTCGCTTGAGCGGCATTTTCCATCAGCCGCGTTCGCCCGATCCGATGAAGGATTCAGAACCTAACCTCCAGCAGCCAGTGCCTTCCCAACCGGCTCCCCCCGCCGACCCGATGGGAGACACCTTCGCGGGCAATCCGGGCGGCTCGGGAAATCTGCCGCAACACGTGGTTTGCTTGGGGGGCTCCGCCGGGAGCCTTGATGGGTTGCGACGCTTTTTCCAACAGATGCCGGTGGATTCGGGCATGGCGTTTGTAGTGGTCGTGCATTTGTCCGCGGAGCACGAGAGCATGTTGGCTGAGATTCTCCAGAGGACCACGGCGATGCCGGTGTCCCAAGTGGCAGATCCCGAGGAAATCCAACCTGACCATGTCTATGTCATACCTCCCGGGAAACAATTGTCCACATACGACGGGAAGCTCAATACCATCGACATGGCGCCGCACCGGGGCAGGCATGATACGATCGATCTGTTCTTCCGCATGCTGGCGAGATCCCACGGTCCGCGGGCAATCGCCGTCATGCTCTCGGGGGGCGATGGAGATGGGGCCAACGGGCTGAAAAGCATCAAGGAACATGGCGGCCTAACAGTCACGCAGGATCCTGAGGAAGCCGAGCAACCGGGCATGCCGCTCGCCGCCATCGAGACGGGCATGGTGGACTGGATTCTGCCGGTGGATCAAATGCCGGCCCGGTTGATGGACTATCAGAAAATCGGGAGGAAACTGCAGCTTTTCCCGGCGCTCGCGGTGGAGCCGGTGCCTCTGGAATTCCCGGATGCGGCGAAGGACGAGTTGGCGTTGCGCGAGGTTCTGACGTTTCTCAAGACCATGACCGGGCATGATTTCAGCGGCTACAAGCGGGCCACGGTGTTGCGCCGAATCGGCCGCAGAATGCAGGTCAACGGCGCGGAGAGTCTTGGCTGCTATCTGGCGTTCCTGAGGACGCATTCGGGCGAAAGCGGGGCCTTGTTGCAGGATCTGCTGATCAGCGTGACCAATTTTTTCCGCGACCCCGAGGCGTTCGAGGCGTTGGTCGCCAATCTTCCGTCCTTGTTCAGGAACAAAGGCTTGGGAGATGCCGTCAGGGTGTGGGTCCCGGGATGTGCCACGGGTGAGGAAGCTTACTCAATCGCCATCCTGCTCAGTGAGTACGTCGCCAAGCTCGAGAACCCGCCGCAGATCCAGATCTTCGCGACCGACCTCGATCAGGCGGCGATCGCTGTCGCCCGCGAGGGGCGCTACCCGCAATCAATCGCCGTGGACGTCCCTGAGAACAGGCTGCGCCAGTATTTCACAAAGGAGTCGGGCTGCTATCGCGTCCAGCGCCCGGTGCGCGAGTTGATTCTGTTTGCGACTCACGACTTGTTGAAGGATTCCCCATTCTCCCGGCTGGACCTGGTGTCCTGCCGGAATGTGTTGATCTATCTGAATCGTGGGGCACAATTGGAAGTGTTTGATGTTTTTCATTTCGCGCTCCGGCCGGATGGGCGGCTGTTTCTTGGATCTTCCGAGACTGCGGAGGATGTCGGAGCACTCTTCAAACCGATCGACAAGGATTTCCGGATCTACTCGCGACAACCGATGCGGCGGGTGGGACTGACATTGCCGGCCGGCGCGTCCACCTTGTCAGCTTCCGTGGGTGCCCGGCACACCACTCCCGCATCGTTGGCCCTGCTGGATCCGGCCCGGGCCGAAGGGGCTGTCGCGAAGCAAGAATCCGGCGGGCGTCGTACCTGGGGGGAGTTGCACCTCAAGCTCATCGAGCGGATCGCCCCGCCATCGCTGGTCGTCAGCCGCGACTATCGCATCGTGCATCTATCCGCCAGTGCCGGGAAGTATCTGCAGTTTGGCGGTGGTGAACCGTCGATGGAGTTGCTGCGGGTGATTCATCCCCAACTCCGGACCCGGTTGCGGGCGGCTCTTTTCCGGGCCTTTAAAACCAAGGAAATGGTTGAGATCCGATCCATTTCGTGGGAACACGCCGGAGCCTTCAGGCTGGTCGATCTTTCGGTGACTCCAGCTGATGATATCGGGTCAGACTATCTGCTGGTCATGTTCCACGAGCGGGTCGCAGGCGACGACAATCCGCAGGCTTCCCCGGTCCGGGCAAATCTGCCTGATCCACAGATCGTCCAGCACCTCGAGGAGGAGCTGGACCAGATGAAGGCGGGCTGGCGGGAAACCGTGGAGCAATATGAAGCCTCGGTCGAAGAACTGAGTGCCTCGAATGAAGAGCTGCAGGCGATGAACGAGGAGTTGCGTTCCGCGACCGAGGAACTTGAAACCGGTCGTGAGGAACTCCAATCCATCAATGAGGAAGTCACCACCATCAATCAGGAGCTCAAGAACAATGTCGTCGAGTTGAGGGAATCCAACAACGATCTCCAGAATCTCATGGCATCCAGCCAGATCGCCACCATTTTCCTCGACTCGGAATTGCGGATCAAGCGCTTCACTCCGACCGCGACCGATCTGTTCCATTTCATTTCCACCGACATCGGGCGGCCGTTTTCCGACTTGAGCCAGCGTTTTGACTATCCCGCGATCACCAAGGATACCGAGCAGGTGTTGGAACAGAACTGCTTCCTGGAAAGGGAGGTTCGCAACCTGGACCGACGATGGTTCCTGGCGCGGATGTTTCCCTATCGCAACGCCACGGGCCAGGGGGCCGGTGTCGTGATCACTTGCGTGGACATCACCGACCGCAAGGCCTCGGAGGCGGCGATGCGGGTGCTTTCGTCCATGGTTGAGTTTTCGAATGACGCAATCATCAGCTTCACCATGGAAGGTGCCATCGCCAGTTGGAACCGAGGTGCCGAGCGGGTATTCGGTTATGCCGCGGACGAGGTCATCGGCCGGCCGATGGCGATTCTATCATCAGCGGACAAGCTGGCGGAAAAAGAGCGGATGTTCGAAGCCACCCGTCGCGGAGAGGCCATCGACCAATTCGAAACGGTCTGCGTCCGCAAGGACGGACGACGGATCGACACTTCGATTTCCGCTTCGTTCATTGACAGCGACGGGGATTTCCATGGGGTCATGGCGATCGTCCAGGACATCACTGTTAGAAAAAAGCCCTCGTGGATCTGGAGCATGTGACTGAAGAGTTGGAGACCAGGGTGCGTTTGCGCACGACCGAGCTTCGCACGCGGGTGGAGCAACTCGCGCGCATGGCTTCGGAACTGACCATGACCGAGCAACGCGAGCGCAAGCGAATGGCCCATGTTTTGCACGATCAGTTGCAGCAGATCCTGGTGGCCGCGAAGATGAGGATTGAATCCCTTGAATCAGCCGGCCTGGAACATCGCAAATCCGAGACCCAACAGGTGATTGTTCTGTTGGATGAAGCCCTCGCCAACTCCCGTTCGCTGGCCGTGGAACTTTCCCCGCCGATCCTGGCCGAGGGCCTCGGCCGGGCCTTGGAATGGCTGTGCGGAATCTGGATCAGGGAGAAATACAACCTGCAGGTGAAGATGGCCCTGGATCAAGCCATCGACACCCGTCAGGAAGACATGCGCAACCTTGTCTTTCTAACCGTCAAGGAGCTTTTGTTCAACGTTGTCAAGCATGCCTCAGTCAAGGAGGCCTCCGTGGAACTGGTGGTTCATGATCCCGGTACACTGCGGGTGACGGTCCGTGATCGCGGCTTGGGATTCGACGTCGCCCGATTGGGCGGTAATGTCAGATCGGGATCGGGTTTCGGTCTCACGAGCCTCCACGAACGCCTTGAGATCCTGGGAGGCAGCTTGGAAATCCACAGCGGTTCCAACCGTGGTGTCGAAGCGATCATTCTCGCTCCCATGAAGATGCCTATCCAACCCCTATCCTGATGAAAAACATATACTTGGTCGATGATCACCCGATGTTGCGCGAAGGCTTGCTCCGGCTCATCGGCCACAAACCCGACTGGCGGGTGTGTGGCGAGTCGGAGTCCGCCGCCGACGCCATGGAATCGATCTGTGAACTCGCTCCCGATCTGGTGATGATGGATATCACGCTGCCGGACAAGAGCGGTCTGGAACTGATCAAGGACCTGCAGACTCTATCACCCGGACTCAACATTCTGGTCTTCTCCATGCATGACGAGATGCTCTACGCCGAGCGCGCCATCCGTGCGGGTGCGAAGGGCTATCTCATGAAAGGGGCCACCACCGAGAAACTGATGGAAGCGATCGAGCGCGTCCTGTCGGGAGGGATCTATCTGAGCAACAATGTCTCCAACCAGATCCTCCAGGGCTTGTCCGGCAACCGCGGCCCCGAACAATTCGGGCTGGAGCGGCTCACCGACCGCGAGCTGGAGGTCTTTGAACTGATAGGCCGTGGCCGGTCCACCGCCCAGATTTCCGACCAGCTTCACATCAGTCCGAAAACCGTGGACGCCCACCGCTTCAATTTGAAGACGAAACTGTCACTGCCGGACGCGCCGGCCTTGATCCGCGAGGCGATCCTCTGGGTGGAATTTGGCGGCAAAAGCGGGCCGAAGGCGGATCCTCTCTAATTGCCGGATTCGCGAGCATGGCGGATTTGAAACAGTTAGTTCTGATTGAGTCAGGGTCTCAACGTCCTTGGATTGTGGGCAGGCCGAATTCGCGGACAATTCCCCGGAAATGCCACTTCAACCGACCATGCCGGGAGATGCAGAAAAGATGCAGTAAAACCCTGCCCGCCCGATTGCTGGAAAGCTGGAGATGCATTTTCATCGGACTGCCAGATGTATCCCACTTCTCTAGGCATCACCATTCCCTCATCGCGTAGCTACGCAATTGCGTGTCCGCCTTGGGAAAAGCGCGAACCCGTCCTGAGTCTCGTAAGTCATGGCTTTCGAGCGGTTGGCGAAGTGGGATCAGGTGGCCCGGAAGTCGCTCCGGCCCGGATGTCTTTACGATGAGCTCACTCCGGGATCCAGTATTCCACGGCGGTATAAACCAACGCGAGAAAGACAACCAGACAGATAGTGATAGGTTCCATGGGGGGTGGGGGGATGGGCCGAGTTAAACTTGGCTCACAGAGGCCATATCATAAAAACCGGAGCCGCGCAAGCTTCCTCGTCCACGCGATGACGTTGCCACGGATTGTCTAACCGAAAATGGCATGGCCTGCAATTCAGGTCGCCCTCAGCAGCCTCTGAAAACATAAATTGCTGATTATTAGAATGGTGGAGCGTAGCGGATTCGAACCGCTGACCCCTTGCATGCCATGCAAGTGCTCTACCAACTGAGCTAACGCCCCTTTCGGGTGGGGCGGAGGTTTATCGGCGGGGCCGGGCGGGGGCAAGAGGATTTTTGGAAAATCAT
>JBGSOI010000236.1:0-23351 GCA_041739215.1 Akkermansiaceae bacterium | reverse complement strand
CGGTGGTGGTTTGACCTACCTCGTTTCCACCGGAGTTGGTGTCTGGGGGATGTCCAACCGGGACTTCTGGGGCTTCGATATCACCAACTTCGTGTTTTGGATCGGTATCGGCCACGCCGGAACCCTGATTTCCGCAGTGCTGTTCCTGACGCGACAGAACTGGCGGACATCCATCAACCGCGCGGCGGAGGCGATGACGATCTTCGCCGTCATTTGTGCCGGTATTTTCCCGGCCTTCCACGTCGGCCGCGTGTGGTTCGCCTGGTTCCTCGCGCCGGTGCCGAATGCGAATGCGATCTGGCAGAACTTCAAATCGCCGTTGTTGTGGGACGTGTTCGCGGTTTCCACCTATTTCACCATCTCGCTGATCTTCTGGTATCTCGGCATGGTTCCTGACCTCGCGACCATCCGCGACCGTTGCAAGCCCGGCATCCGCAAGATCCTCTATGGAATCTTCTCGCTCGGCTGGCGCGGCGGCAACCGCCAGTGGAGCCACTACGAAATGGCATATCTCCTTCTCGCAGCTCTTTCGACGCCGCTGGTGCTTTCGGTGCACTCGGTCGTTTCGTTCGACTTCGCGACCTCGGTGGTGCCCGGTTGGCACACCACCATTTTCCCGCCTTATTTCGTCGCCGGTGCCATTTTCGGTGGTTTCGCGATGGTGCTCACGATCATGGTTCCCGCCCGTTTCATCTACGGCCTGCAGGATCTCATCACCATGAAGCACATCGACAACATGGCGAAGATCATCCTGCTGACGGGAACGATTGTCGGTTATGCCTATCTGATGGAGCTGTTCGTCGCCTTCTACTCCGGTGCGATTTATGAAATGGACGCCTTCAAGTTCCGGATCGCCGGTCCGTATTGGTGGGCCTACGCCGCGATGATGAGCTGCAACGTGCTTTCGCCGCAGGTGTTCTGGTTCAAGGCCTGCCGCGAGAACCTCTGGGTCATCATGATCGTCGCGATGTGCGTCAACGTCGGGATGTGGTTCGAGCGCTTCGTCATCATCTGCACCACGCTGGCCCGGATGTGGCTGCCGGGTGATTGGAAAACCTACTCCCCGAGCGGTGTCGAATTGATGACCTTCGTCGGCACGATCGGGCTGTTCCTGGCATTGTTCCTGATGTTCCTCCGCTTCCTGCCGTGCATCAACATCGCCGAGGTGAAATGGACGCTGCCCGAGTCGGATCCGCATTTCGACGACAAGGAACACCACCCGGACCACGGCGTCGTCACGGAAGCCGCCTATCAGAAGGAACTCGCGTCTTCCAAATAACCTTTAACGAATAACTTCCAACTTTCACCGTGAGCACCACCCGCAAACGCGTCTATGGCTACCTGGCCGAGTTCAAGAGCGCATCCGCCCTCTACAAGGGCGCGGAGAAAATCCGCGACGCCGGCTTCAAGAAATGGGATTGCTACTCGCCCTATCCGATCCACGGCCTGGACGGCGCGATGGGCATGAAGCGTTCGATCCTGCCCTGGTTCGTGTTTTTCGGCGGGATCACCGGCACCTGCACCGCGTTCGCTCTGGCGTATTCCACGCAGGTGGTGATCTATCCGACAATCGTGCAGGCGAAACCGGCCAACATCTTCACAGTGCCGGCTTTCTTTCCGGTCATGTTCGAGCTGACGATCCTGTTCTCCGGCTTCACGGTGTTGTTCGGCTTGCTGGCGTTGATCCAACTCCCGCGGCTGAACCACCCGTTGTTCGCGAGCCGCCAGTTCCACCGGGCGACGGACGATGGATTCTTCATCGCCATCGAAGCCCGCGATCCGAAATTCAGCCCTAACGGGACGCGCGACCTGCTCGCCGCCGCAGGCGGGGCCAACATCGAACTCGTCGAAGAAGAAGACACCTGATTCCGGATGGAGCCTGTCATTCCCCATATCACTTTCCGCTAACTCCCCATGCGCTACTTTTTCCTCGCCTACGCGCTCGTCGCGTTGCTCGTTGTCGGAATCTTCGGAATCCGCGGCAAGAAATTCGCCCAGCCGCCGATCCGGATCTTCCCGGACATGGACAACCAGGACAAGATCCGCGCGCAGAAGCCTGACGCGTTCTTCGCGGACGGCCATGGTGCCCGGCTGCCGGTCGCGCAGACCCAGCCGCGCGGTTTCAATGAAGGCGGCGAGACTGCCATCGGTGGAATCCCGGAGTATGAATTCGGCGGTCAAACCGGCTATCTTTACACCGGCCACGTCGGTGACTATTTCGGGTCGGGAATGCCCGAGGAGTTGAAACTAACCGAGGAGAGCGCATCCGCCCTCATCCACCGCGGCAAGGAACGCTACGGCATCTATTGTGCGGTTTGCCACGGCAAGTCCGGCGACGGCCAGGGAGTCACCGGCCAGTATGGAGTTCCCGCCATCGCGAATTTCCACCTCGATACCTTCAAGCCCGCCACCTATCCGGACGGCCGCATGTTCGATGTGATCACCCACGGCAAGGGCATGATGGGAGCTTACGGCTACAACATCCCGGTCAATGACCGCTGGGCGATCATCGCCTACGTCCGCACGCTGCAAACCGCCAAAGCGGCAGCCACCCCGGCCCAATAACCTTTTCCTGATTTCCAATGGCCCACCACCACGTCACCTCCGCAGACATCGCGATCAACGGCGATCACCTCGACTCCTCCAAGGTTTCGAAAGTGAAAAGCATCGCCTTGGGCGTGGCCGTTATCGGCTCCGTCATCAGCCTCTATCTCCTTTTCTTCAGCTCGGAGAAGATCCAAGGGAGTTATGCCTACTCCTGGCTGTTCGCGTTCTATTTCTACCTGACGATCTCGATCGGCGGGGTGTTTTGGGTCCTGCTTCACAACGTCTCGAACGCGAGTTGGGGCACCTCGGTGCGCCGGGTTTTTGAGAACATCGGATCAACTTTCCCATGGATGTTCCTGTTCGCCATTCCGCTGCTGACGCCTCCCGTGCAGCACTATCTTTACGAGTGGATGAACACCCACCGTGCGGCCACGGGCGACGTGAAGGAATATCTCCATCATCACGACCATTTGCTTTATGCCAAATATTGGTTCATGAGCGTGCCGTTTTGGTACGGGCGGATGATCTTCTACGGCATCGTGTTCAGCGCCGTCATCATCGGCCTGCGCAAGCTCTCGACCGACCAGGACACCGACCCGAATCCCGGAACCTGGCGTTTGCTCAAGGCCCGCTACCATTCGAACTACCCGCTCATCATCTTCGCGCTGACGATCACCTTCACCGGCTTCGACTTCGCGATGGGACTCGACTACACTTGGTATTCCACGATGTGGGGCGTCTATCTGTTTGCCGGTGCCGCGCTGAACTCGATGGCGGTTGGTGTGATCGTCTGCACCTGGCTCAAGAGCATGGGTCATCTCAAGAATGTGACCGGGCCGGAACATTTCCACATCATGGGCAAGCTGATGTTCGCCTTCACCACCTTCTGGGCCTACATCGCGTTCTCCCAGTTCTTCCTGATCTGGTATGCGAACATCACCGAGGAAACGAAGTATTTCCTCATCCGGAACACCGGCAACTGGAACATCGCGATGATCGCGCTGGTCTTCGGCCACTTCGTGATTCCCTTCGTGGTCCTGCTCCAGGCTTGGCTGAAAAAGAATCCCAAGCTGCTCTCGATCGTCGCGGTTTACACCTTGTGCATGCACGCGCTGGATCACTATCTGATCATCATCCCCGAGCGCGGAATCTCGCTGGGCAATATCAATCCCTCGGTTTTCGGGAACGTCCGGATTTCCATTCCCGGAGCCTTCTGGGGTGACATCTTCGCCTTCATCACGATCGGTGCGGCTTTTGTCTTCATTCTGATCCGCGCCCTCGGCCAGCATTCACTCTATCCGAATCGCGATCCCCGCATCCTCGAATCCGCGAACGCTTCCAACTGATTTCCTTTTTGCACATGGACCCATCCCGCGACAATCCGATCATCCGCTTCACCACTTTCTGGTGGGGTATCGGTACTTTTTTCATCTTCGCCGTGCTGTTGGCGGTGATCTGGCTGTTCGTCCGGTCAGAGCCGGCCACCTTGGAGGATGCGGCGGCGAAACCGCGTTATGAGATCCGGGCGAAAATCGATGCCGCGCAAGCGGCCGTGATTCCCCCTGAAGCCATCGAGGCCGCGATGGTCACGATGGGCAAGCAACTTGCCGCCTCCAAGCCGGTCGCCATGGAATTGCCCGCGCAAATCGTTCCCGGTTCCGCAACCGCCCTGAAGCTCGCTGCGGCACCTGCAGTGGATACCGCTGCGATCGATGCTCCGCCCGCCGCGACCGATGCTCCGATCGATCCGGCGGTGATGGAAGCCGGCAAGGCCACGTATCTCCTTTGCGGTGCCTGCCATGGTCAGAATGGTGAAGGTGGCCCGATCGCTCCGCCGCTGGCTGGGTCCGAGTGGGTCACGGGTCCGGTCTCCAATCTCGTCCGCATCCAACTGCGCGGCTTGCAGGGGCCGATCACGGTGGCGGGCAAGGAATACAACATGCCCGGCGGCATGGCCGCGCTCAGCTTCCAGACCGACGAGCAAATCGCCGGCGTGCTGACATTCATCCGTAACAGTTTTGGCAACAAGGCATCCGCCGTGAAGCCCGAGCAAGTCGCCGCGCTCCGCAGCGAGGTCGGCAAACCGCCGGTCACCGCGGCGGAACTCATCAAGCCTTAATTTCCTTTTCCCAATTTCAAAGCCGATGTCATCCGCCACTCCAACCACCACCGCTCAGGACGCCTTGCTACGCGCGGGGATTGATCGTTCGCTGCGCCACCCGGTGATGTTTTTCATGACCAGCGGCGCTGCCTGGCTGGCGGTGTCGATCGTCCTCGGAATCATCTCGTCGGCGAAAGTTCACAGCCCGGAATTCCTGGCGGGTTGCTCATGGCTGACTTACGGCCGCGTTTTTCCGGCTCATATCAATGCCTTCATCTATGGTTGGGGATTTCAAGCTGCGTTCGCGGTGATCATCTGGATGACCGCGCGGCTTTCCCGCAAGGAATGCACCGCGGCCGGGATCATTCTAACTGCCGGCCACGTCTGGAATCTTGCGGTGTCGTTCGGAGTCATCGGAATCCTCTCGGGCAACAGCACAGGGATGCCGTGGATGGAGTTTCCCGCGTTCACCTGGCCGGTATTGCTGCTTGCATATTTCGCGATCGTGATCTGGTCGTTCATCCAGTTCCGGGTCCGCCCGGAGGGCCATGTCTATATCTCGCAGTGGTATGTGCTCGCCGCGATGGTTTGGTTCCCTTGGGTCTTCATCACGGTGAACACGCTGCTGCATTGCCTGCCAGGTCATCCGCTGATGGGGGCCGGGATCAACGCTTGGTATAAGTCCGCATTGATTTTCCTGTTCTTCACTCCCGTCGCGCTTGGCACAGCCTACTATCTGGCCCCCAAGGTGACCGGCCGGCCGGTTTACAGTTATTCACTGGCGAAACTCGGATTCTGGTCGCTCGCAGTGATCGCTCCCTGGGCGGGAATGCAAAAGCTGGTGGGCGTGCCGATTCCTTATTTCATCCCCTATCTGGGTGCTGCGGCAACGGTTTTGCTGTTCGTGCCCGCGATCGCTGCCGCGATCAATCTGCTGCGCACGATGACGGCCTCGCCCGATGTGATGGCAGGCAGTCCCGCGCTGCGTTTCACGGCTGCGGGCATCGTCGGATTGTTGATTCTCGCGTTCGCCGCGGTGGTGTTGAATCTGCCCGAGTCCACTCTGCCACTCACGCAGTTCTCGATGTCTGGTTATGGTTTTGAAATTCTCGCCCTCTATGGATTCTTCAGCTTCGTGATGTTCGGCGCGATCTATTTCATCGTGCCGCGGGTAACCCGCCGTGAATGGCTTTCCCGGAGGCTGATCAAGATGCACTTCCTGTTCTCTGTTTATGGAATCATCACCGTTGCCTTGGTGGCGCTCTACGGCGGACTCGAGCAGGGAAGAAGCCAGGAGGATTGGCAACGTCCATGGCAAGCTGCCGCGACGGCCTATCCTTATGCGGTGGCGACCACGATCGCCTGGTGCTTCATCCTTTTCTCGAACGTGTTCTTTTTCATCCACCTCACGCTGATGTGGTTGCGACTCGGTCGCCGCAGTTCGCACCCGACGCTTCTGGTTTCGCAGCATGGCCATGGTGCCAGCCCGCACGGCGAGGAAGGTGACATCGACAATGCAGGTCCGGGTCACATCGCTGCCCACGGACACTGACTATCAGACCTCAAACTTCAGAATTTTCCCCAATGAGTCTCCGCACATTCATTCTAGGTCTATCCGCCAGTTTTGGCATCGCATGGCTGGTGATCATCGTCGTGCCATTCGTCAAGATGCGCAATCTGGCACCCATCGAGCTCAACGAGGCGACCGATGGCGCCACCGGCATCTTCTTCCCGAAGCGCACCGGACGGATCGCCAACGGTGCCTTGGTCTATGCGGAAAACGGCTGTTATCTCTGCCACACGCAGGTCGCGCGCCCGACTTATGCCGGCAATGATCTCCATCATGTGGACTTGGCCGGCTTGAAAGCAGATCCCGAGCGTGGCGACACACGTCGCGAAACGAATGCCTTCGATTTCGCCGGCGAGACATTCGCGCAGATCGGGGTTTCCCGGATGGGGCCGGATCTATCCAATCTCGGCCGCCGGGTGGAGGCGAATTTCGCGGCCGGCCAGGATCCTGCGAGATGGTTGTATGCCCATCTCTACGATCCACGCCAGGAACCGCAGCGCTGGAGATCCACGTGCCCGCCGTTCCGCTACATGTTCGATACCCGCAGGATCACCGGCAGTCCCTCGGCGGTTGCCATTTCCGTGAATCTCAAGGAAGGCACCGAAGTGGTTCCGAACTCGGATGCCCGGGCGCTGGTTTCCTATTTACTCTCGCTCAAGAAGGATCAGCCCGTGCCCGCGGTGTTGAATTTCGCCCCGCCGAAAAATAAGGGTTGAGCCCTTGAACGAACCGACTCTCCACCTACCTTCAAACATGTCCCTGCCTAACCAAAAACCAGACCTTGAGGACTCGATCAATGTGACCGAGGCCCACGGGCGGGTGGTCCGCGAAGCCGCTGCCTGCGCCCGCGAAAAGCGGATCGTTGACAATGGCATGGCGCCGATATCCCTGTGGGCCCTCGTTGGCTGCGGCATCGTCCTGCTCGTCGCGGGCGCGATTCTCGGGACCGGCAGCCCGCTGTTTGCCTATGGCACGAAGTTCCGCGAAGGCTACGTCCGGACTCCCGCCGGGGGTGCCGAGGACACCGGTCCGGTGCCGAAGGAGGCGCTCGCCGCCTACATGGCGAAGGGTGCGAAAATCTACACCGCGAAGTGCAACGGCTGCCATGGATCCGATGGCAAGGGCAACGGTTCGACCTTCCCGTCCCTGGTCGGATCCGCTTGGGTCATGGGTGAGACCGAGTTGTTCGCGATGATTATTCTCAATGGTCTCGAAGGGCCGGTTAGCGACGGGAAAACCTACGGGGTCATGCCGCCTCAGGGGATCGGCATGAGTCCCGAGGAACTCGCCGGAATCATGACTTACGTCCGCAACAATTTCGGCAATGCCAAGGGCGACGTGGTCACCACCGACATGGCCAAAGCCGCCATCGAGATTTCCGCAGCCCGCAAGAATGCCGGCAAGTCGGAGACCGCGGCGGAACTAACCGCCGACCACGCCGAGGCCCTGCCCGGAGCAGTTCTTGATCCCAAGACCCTGCTCGATCCGATCACCCTGGCTCCCGCGAAAGCTCCCTGACCCTTTCTTGACCATCCCTTTTCCCATTCACCAACGCCGCAAGACGGAATTATGAGCTCTCACGCACCTTCACACGCCGGGCACGATGCCCACGACGATCATCATCATGACGATCATCATCACGTTCAGGGATTCTGGTCGAAATATGTGTTTTCGACGGACCATAAGATGATCGGTCTTCAGTATGGAATCACTGCGATGTGCTTCCTTGCTTTCGGCTTCTACCTGATGATGGTGATGCGCTGGAGCATTGCCTATCCGCACCAGCCGCTGCCGGAGTGGATGAGCTGGGTTTTCACGGACGGTTGGAAGGCCCGCTGGTTGCAGGACGGAAAGGTGACTGGCGAAACCTATAACATGTTCGGTGCCATGCACGGGACTATCATGGTGTTCCTGGGTATCGTGCCGCTCGGTTTCGGAGCATTCGGAAACTATGTGACGCCGCTGCAGATTGGCGCGCCGGACATGGCCTTCCCGCGCCTGAACATGGCGAGCTACTGGGTTTATCTGGTGGGTGGGGTCATCATGTGTGCTTCCTTTTTCTTCGAGTCCGGATCGGCCAAATCCGGCTGGACCAACTACTCTCCGCTCGCCGGTTTCGCCGACGGCCAGATCGTCAACCAATGGTTGGCGGGCCAGACCCAGTGGTTGATCGGGTTGGTTTGTTTGATCACTTCGTCGCTGCTAGGATCGGTCAATTTCATCACCACCATCATCAACCTCCGGGTGCGGGGGATGACCTGGATGCGGATGCCATTCTTTGTCTGGGCGATGCTCGTGACCGGCTTCCTCCTACTCCTCGCGTTCCCACCGCTTGAAGCGGCCGGTATCATGCAGTTGATGGACCGCGTGGGACATTCCTCCTTCTTCATGCCATCGGGTCTGTTCACCAAGAGCGAGGGGCTCGCCGATCTATCGGGTGGTGGTTCTCCGCTGCTGTTCCAGCACTTGTTCTGGTTCCTTGGCCATCCGGAAGTTTATGTCCTTTTGCTTCCTGCCTTTGCTTGTGTGGCCGAAATCATCCCGGTCAACACCCGCAAGCCGTTGTGGGGTTACAAATCGATGGTCTATTCCGTGCTGGTGCTCGGTTTCCTGTCCTTCGTCGTCTGGGCCCACCACATGTACATGACGGGCATGGGGGCTGCGGTTTCCACGTTTTTCCAGACGACCACGGTGCTAATCTCGGTGCCTTCTGTGGTTATCATCACCGCCATGCTCATCTCGCTGTGGGGCGGCTCGATCCGTTTCACCCCGCCAATGATGTGGGCTTGCGCGTTCATCCCGATGTTCGGCATCGGCGGTCTAACCGGTTTGCCGCTGGCCTTCAATCTGGCGGACCTCCACCTGCACGACACCTATTATGTGATCGGCCACTTCCACTATGTCGTGGCGCCCGGCATTCTCTTCGGCTTCTTCGCCGGAGTGCTCCACTGGTATCCGAAAATCACCGGCCGCTTCATGAGCAAGACGCTCAACCACCTGCATTTCTGGCCCAGCTTGATCTGCATGAACCTCATCTTTTTCCCGATGCTCGTGCAAGGGATGGCCGGTTTTCACCGTCGTTGGTACAACGGGGGAGATGCTTATCTCTCGAAGGCTGCTGACAGCGTCAATATTTTCGGCAACACCGTGGTGCAGCACATCGATATGAACATCATCATGTCGATGGGTGCCTGGACCATGGCGCTGTTCCAAATTCCGTTTGTCATCAATCTCTTCATCTCGTGGAAGTTTGGCAAAAAGGCCAACAGCGACAATCCATGGAACGCCACCACTCTGGAGTGGGCGACGCCAACACCTCCGGGCCACGGCAACTTCCTGAAGGACCCCGTAACCTATCGCGGCCCCTACGAATACAGCCGTCCCGACAGCGATGCGGATTTCCTTCCGCAGTGGATCGAACCGAAGCACCACGACACCGCGGACAAGCCGGCCGAGAAACACTAAGTTCCATCACCTCACACGCCTTCCCTTTCTCCAATGGAAATTCCCTACGTCGTCACTCCCCGCAAGGACACCGGCCTCTTCAATTCGAAGATCGCCATCTGGTTGTTCCTGGCATCCGAAGTCATGCTCTTCGGCGGCTTTTTCTCGGCCTATGTGTTCCTCCGCCTCGGTGCGGATTATCCATGGCCGGAGCGGGCGCTGCCGGTGCTTCCGGGTTTGATCAACACCTTCGTGCTGATCGGTTCTTCGGTCACGGTGGTCTTCGCCTGGGCTTCGTTGAAGATGCGCGATTGGCGGAAGTTCCAGATCTTCATGGGCATCACGGTTTTCTGCGCCGTGGTCTTCATGATCCTCAAAGGCATCGAGTATAACGTGAAGTTTCATCACCAGGCGGTGCGCCTCAAGGACTTCACGGTTGTGGAAGGCCATCTCGGCTATGAAATGGAGGGGGAAACTCCGGTGCTGGACCATCATGGCAAAAAGATCGAGGAGAACCTCATTTATGTGGAAGCATCGAAAGTCACTTTCAATACCCGCCGCTTTCACAAGCCATGGATCGAGGAAATGCTCACCCAAGCCGGGCATCACCAAGCCACGGTTGTTCTGGCTGCCGACGTCACGGCGATTGTGGCTCAGGGGCAACCTGCCGAAGTCCTCGCCAAGGCGGGCGATCCACTCTCTATCGAGCTTCTCGCGCGCATCGAAAAGACCCGCCTCGCCGCGGCCAGTCACAATGCCGCCTATCGCACCGCCGCTCTGCGTCAGGAATGGGTGAAGGCCCACGAGGCCAACCCGGGCAAGCGCGATTGGCAGATCTCTTCGAGCGTGAACATTGATATGGCCGCGCTGGCCCCGAAGCTATTGGATGAAGTTTCCACCGTCACTTTCAGCGTCAATCCGCCGACCCGGTTCAGCTTTCATCCGCGCGATATCAGGGAAGCCGACGGCTCGTCCCGACTCCGCGATGACACGGTGATTGAAGGCAAGTTGCTGGAAAGCCCGATGGTGTTTCACAACGTGGATGCGATCGACTTTCAACACCTCGTGATGAAGGCCGAGCAGAGGGGCGTGGATCCCGTGGTGGCCATCGAAAATTCCTGGCTGATCAAAAATAACAGTTTCGCCAAGGAGGCGTGGGAGTGGAACAAGGGCCAGGTCGCGATCATTGAGAAGGAACTCATCGACAGATACGGAATCAACAAGGAAACCGGCAAGCCGAACCGGGAGCCCACCCACGTGGAACGCTACCGCATCGGCTGGCAGGATTTCGTCTCCAAGGCGAACGGCGTCAATCGGGGCGATGCACAGATCGCACTGAAAGAGCAGTTCATGGGGCCGAATTATGCCGGGCGTGAGGACAAGCATACCTTTCCACACCTTTCGGTGCCACGCGAGCAGGTCGGATTCGCGGCGAAATTCACCCCGGCTTGGAACACCTTCTACGCCATCTATTTCACCATCACCGGTCTGCACGGCCTGCACGTCATCGGTGGCGCGCTGGTGCTTGCCTACTATCTGTTCTTCGGGCGGAAGATGTACCTGAGCAACCCGGAGTGGCTCGCCAACCGCGTCGAAATCGGCGGCCTGTTCTGGCACTTTGTGGACCTTGTCTGGATCTTTGTGTTCCCCATCCTGTATTTGATGTAACTTTCGTAACTTAATCTCACAATTATATACCAATGGCCGATACCCCAGAAGCGATCAGGAAATCCATCCGCACCTATTTGTTTGTAGGCGGGATACTGTTTGCCGGAACCATCATCACCGTGCTGGTGGCGACTGTCCCGGCGTTGGATGTCGGTGGGCATGGCTTCGATAAATGGGACGCCATCCTCGGTCTGCTCATCGCCACTACCAAGGCGTCGCTGGTTGCCTTCATCTTCATGCACCTCAACCATGAGAAGAAAGCCGTTTACTGGCTTTTCGCCTCCGGACTTTGCATGGTGTGCAGCCTCTTCTTTCTCACCGCACTCGCAAAGTTCGACCCGATCCACGATCCGTTTTTCTTTGGCGAGAAGAGCACCACGCCGAGCCTCCTGGCCTCGCCAGCCCGCCGCTGATCTCCATCGGCTTTGAACAACTCCACCACCAATCTTCCATGTCCATCAAGGGTTTCCATCTCGTGTTCGTGACCGTGAGCACTCTGCTCTGCGCGTTCCTTGCGCTGTGGTCCTTCGTTCTGGCACCGGAGAGATCGGCGATGATCACGGCCCTCGGCATTGTGGGCGTCGTGGGTGCCACGCTGATGCCACTGTATGGCGTGTATTTCTATCGCAAGATCACCCGGATTCACCTCTGAGTGATTTCATCCCGAACCTCAGTTTTCAACCATGAATCTCAGCCTCTTTGCTCTCGCCTGCTCCACCTGCCGTGTCACCATGATCGACGGTGGCGGTGATGCCGCGGGTTGGTCGATCTTCTTTTTGTTAGGTGTCATTCTCTCCATGCTCTGCGGGGTCGGCGTCTTCATGGTTTGCATGGCGCGCCGCGAGAAGGCGAATCTTGATCCCACGCTTTCCGACGACTACGTCCCGACCGATTCGGCCCGTTGATTCATTCAATCACTTTCATTCATTCAATTTCCAATGAGTCCTTCCAAGCTTCTAGGTATTCCGGAGAACTTTTCCGCCCACGGTGGACAGGTGGATCACATGATCGATGTCGTCCATTGGTTCATGTTCGCGCTGTTCGTGGGATGGACCTTGTTCTTCTTCTATTGCATCTTCCGGTTCTGGCACAGGAATCACCCCAAGGCATCCTATGAAGGGGTGAAGAGCCACCTTTCCAGCCATTTGGAAGTTGGTGTCATGATCGTGGAAGCCGTGCTGCTCCTCGGTTTCGCGTTCCCACTCTGGGCCGAGCGCGTGGATAGTTGGAAGAGCGTGCAGAACCTCGATCCGAATCGGGTTCGTGTGGTAGGCTGGCAGTTCGGCTGGACCTATCACTATCCCGGAGCCGACAAAAAGTTCGGCCGGGTGGATCCACAACTGATTTCCGGTTCGAACGACCTCGGCATCGATTACACTGACCCTAACGCCTTGGATGACTTCACCAGCCCGATCCTCAAACTTCCGGTAAACGAACCGGTGGTGCTCAACATCGGCACCAAAGACGTGATCCACAACTATGCGATCAAACCGATGCGAATCCAGCAGGACGCGATTCCCGGCCGCGAGATTCCGATGTGGTTCACCCCGGTCAAGACTTTGGAAACCTATGTCGTTTGCGGACAGCTTTGCGGTGAGGGGCATGGCAACATGGTCGGATCCATGGAAGTGATTCCATCGGCCGAGTATGATACCTGGTACACCGGCCAGACCGAAGCAGCCCTCAAGGCGAACACCCCGAAGCCGGTGGCTCCCGAAAGCGCGCAAAACTAGCAGCTCCCCGTGGCTGAAATCCCCGAGATCGACCGTGAGGATTTCCGCAATCTCCTCATGGAGATCGGCAGGACGCGAATTCCGTTCGGCAAATTCGGAATCAAGGCCTATCCGCCTGCCGGGGTTCCGATCATGGATCTGCCGCAGGAGTATCTGATCTGGTTCCAGCAGAATGGTTTTCCCAAGGGTCGGCTCGGCGAGTTGATGGCCCAGGTCTGCGAGATCAAATCCGTGGGCATGGACTCGGTGTTCGATCCCATCCGCCAGATGAACGGCGGCCGTTTCAAGCTGCTGCCCACGCGGCGCAAGTCATTCGATTTCGATTGATCACGGAATCGGGCCGACTGGCGGCAGGTGCGGCGGGCGCTTCCACTGCATCAGGACGTTGGCTGCAAGAATGGCCGTCCCCCCGCTGATCAGCGTGGTGGTGAGCGTTTCGTTCGGATAGATGCCGCCGATGAAGGTTCCGAGCATCGCAGGCAGGAACAGCGCGAAGATCGCGGTGAACACCGGCTCGGTCGTGTAGATGAGCCCTGCTTCGGTCGCCGGGACGCGCGGCTGCCAGATGTTCATGATCAGATAGGCCCCCACGGAGCAGAACAACGCCAGGGAGCCGGCGAGAACGAACGACTGGATCGACGCACCGGCTTTGAAACAGTCACTAATGTTAGGCGCGACAAGCGCGGTGATCGGCATGAACAGGATCGCGATGCCCAGGAACATGACGAACGAGACCGGGAGCCCGCGATTTCCCTCATACCGCGGGGCTTCCAGGGTCAGGATCTGGAAAGTGAATAGGAATGCCGCGCACAGGGTTTCGATCTCACCGCGTCCCAACTTGAGGTGATCGGGGCGCAGTCCGGAGAGGATGGCCCCGCCGGCCAGAACCAACAGGGTCGAGATGATCACGCGGGTTGCCGGTCGCTTGCGCAGTCGCAGGCAGGCCCACAGCGGCAGGAAGATGCAATACGCTTGTGTTAGGAATGCCGAGGTGGACGCCTCTGTGTAGGCCAGCGCGTCGGCCTGGAGTCCCATGCCGGCTCCGCCCCAGAAAGCGAGCACCAGGCCTTGCCGGACTTCATTGCGGGTCGGCCGATGCCGGCGGGTGACAAAGGGCAGCAGCATCAAGGCGGCAAGCCCGAACCTTGCCACTTGCATCCAAGAGGCGAGAAAGAAACTCGTCACGCCCGGCAGGCGGGCGCTCTGCTCGAGATGCAGCGCCTTGACCAGGGGGAAACTAACGGCCCACAGGATGCAGGCGAGGATGAGGAAGAGAACCGGCATGTCGGCTGTGAACCATGCGGCGTTTGGCGGTTCCGGCAAGCGGGGAAATTCGCTCGCTTGCCTTTGTTTCGTACTCCGTCAGACTCAGAGGCATGAATACGAGACGGCAATTCCTCACGGGGACTGGAGCATGGCTTGGAGCATCCGCACTCGGGTTCGGGGAGGGAGACAGCAAGACCAAGACTATTTCCATCTTCCACACGACCGATCTCCACGGCCACATCGTGCCCACCCAAACCTACGGTGGCTTGCCGGACGTCGGAGGCTTCGCCCGTTGCGCGTCTTGCATCCGGCAGTGGCGCAAGGACGCTCCGGAATCGCTGCTCCTTGACATCGGCGATGTCTATCAGGGCACGGCGCAGAGCCTGATGAATGGCGGAAAACTGATGATCGGACTGTTCAACCGCCTTGGCTACGACGCGTGGACGCTCGGCAACCATGATTTCGACTGGGGCCCGGAACTACTCGAAACCAACCTCTCCCTCTCGAAATCCCCCGTCCTAACCGGTAACATCGAGCGGGGCGGCAAAATCCCCGGCTCGTTCGAAGGCGCGTGGCAGGGCGTGAAGCCTTGGGTGATGAAAGAGGTGGGTGGATTTCGCATCGCGTTGATCGGGCTTGTTACCCCCGGTCTTCCCTACTGGCTGGCACCCGAAACACTGGGCGGCGTTTCCGCGACCGATCCATCGGAGTCTCTCAGGCGCTCGCTCGCCGAGGCTCGCGCCGCCAAGGCGGATGCCATCGTCGTGATGGCCCACATGGGTTGGCGCAACGCGGATGATTTCGCCAACCCGGTGCGGGAAATTCTCGCGGCTAACAGCGGTGTGGATGTCCTGCTCGCCGGGCACACCCATCAGGACAAGCCATCCTGGGAGAACGGCAGCGTGCTTTGTTCGCAAGCGAGCTACCACGGTATCAACTGCGGTCGGGTGGATCTAACGTTCGACCTTGATTCCCGCAAGCTCGTCCAGCGCCGCGCTTTCACCATGCTGATGGACAAACGCTTCGACCTCGACCCCGTAGTCATGGAACTCGCCCAGCCCGAACTGAAAAAAGCGGATGAGCAGATGGCCCGCAAACTCGGAACCGCCAATTCGACCATCCCGGGAAAAGGTCGTGGCAGTCGGCTCACCACGCTGTTCTGTGAGTTTTTCAGCGAAGCGCTCCAACGGAACCAAACTCCGGTCGATGGCATTTTCCACGGCACATTCGGCACCGGCGACCTCGCGGCCGGCGACATCGATGTCGCGGTCTGTTGGAAACTGTTGCCCTACGAAAATCTCCTTTCCATCGTGGAAGTCAGCGCAGCCGAACTCATCGAGATTGTCCGCGAGGATGGCAGGGATTCAAAATCCGATCGCACGCTCTGGCCATTCGAGCTGGACTTGGACAATGAGGGCAAGCCCACCCGTTTCCTCCACCGAGGCGAACCGGTGGCGGCGGAACGGCGGTTCAAGATCGGTCTCAACAGCTATGACGCGCAATCCGGCGGCCAGAAACTCATGCGCCTGAGGGAAATCACCGCCAGCCCGGCCGCCAAACGCGTGACCACCAGGATCGACACCCGCGGTGCCCTGATCGACGGCATTCTCAATCGCAAAGAGATCGAGTGATAGGGAGAGGACCCGGCGGACAGACTGGATAGATTTCCGACAGGTGCAAGGAGGCCTCCCAGCGCGTTCCGTTAAATGGGGGTGCTGGTGGTCGAGGCGCGCCTCGCGCACCCCGCCGGAAAACGAAGCGGCGGAAATGACAAGCCCGCCGTGGAATCACAAATTAGATGATTCCACGGCGGGCTCATAGGCTCTGGTTTTACCGCGCTTCGGGGGGGCGAGCTTGGAGTAGGTGCGGGCTAAACCGCCGTGTGGCAGTTCGCGTCCGTAGGTCGACTCGGATGCGATCTTCGTCAAACGGAATTGTATGAAAGCGCTGATTGAGTTTTGGATCCCGCTCCGTCCCGGACGGGGAACAGTTGAAATTTGTTCCAGCTGTCTCAGCCAGGCACGAAGGAACCGCTCACTTGGTATCTTTCAGGGGGATGTGAATCGCAATTCGGATCCAACCGTGTTCCGCGTTTTCGTCCACCCGCGCCCCCGGTCCTAGCAGAAGGATGAGTCGCTGGCGTAGGGATGGGATTCCATCAGGCGGCGCTTGGTCGGCGAAAGTTGGCATTGCCACGCCGGTATTGGAGAGGGTGATGCGGAGAAAGCCATCCTCAACGCGGGCGGTGAGCCAGATCTGGAGCGGTTGTTCCGGGTCTTGCGGTCGATGGTGGAAGGCATTTTCAAGCAAGGGCTGAATGATCATCGGCGGGACCATCACAGCACGTGCCGAGGAGTCGCACTGGATCCGGCAGACCAAGTTTTTGCTGAGATGTGTGGTCTGGACAACGAGGAACTTTTCAAGGGCGTCGAGTTCCCGGGAGAGCGGTTCGAGGGGGCGCGCGTCCTGAAGCAGGAAGCGCAGGTAATCGGTGAGACTCCTGGTGACGTCCTGCACAGCCGCCGGGTCCTCCTTGCAAGCGAGCACGGCGTTGAGGGAGTTGAAGACAAAATGCGGGTTCATCTGCGCCTGCAAGTGCCTGAGCTCATGCTCGCGGGCGGCGAGTTCGGCGCGGGTGGCCCGCAGTTCCAGCGCATGTTCATCCTCAAGCAGATGGGCGGTGAAATACAGGGCACTCCACAGCAACAGTACGAAGCACCTGACGAACATCAGTCTCATGCCGAAAGTTTCCGAGCCACCGGGAAACGAAAATCCCGCCACCATCGCCGCCTGGAGCAGGACCGCTTCCGCGATCCCGGCCGCGATGCAGGAGCCTGCCATGATTGAGCATTTCGCCAACCCGCTCCGATTCCGCAACCACGGTTGGAGGTAGATGACCCGTAGCCCGGCGGACAGCACGAAACCACTCGCCGCGCGCATGAACACGGCCCAACCGACGTCCGGCGTCGCCGACTTGAAGGCCAGTGTCATCAAGATCCCGATGACGCAGATGGCTCCCCAGAATAAAGTTTGCAGTATCCAGAACACCACCTCGCGGCGTCCTTCGGCACGCATCCGGAACAAAAAGCTCGGGCTGGCTGGCTTTTCCGAATTCTTCGTGGCGTCGTATGGCTGGGGTATGGCAGAATCCATTGCGGGTCATTCGCGGTCTCGTTGGCGGTGGATTGGGGACGGGATCCAAAAATTGAAAGCACGATCTCTCCACCGCTGACGATCCAGGGAAGCAGAAGATCATAACATCGGAAACGTCGCCGTCCCGAAAGAAAGACGGATTCGGACAGGTTCGGACAACCGCAGTAACTGAAACCTGAAAAGCACGTGCCCGATTGCCATGTGAGCGAGCAGCAGGATGAGCCACGACGGGCCCGTAATTTCAGCTCCAGGAAAAATCTGAAGTGTCTTGCCAGCATGAAATGGCGCGCGACTTGCCTCGCGTGGCAGACTGAATGGTCCCGGGCCGGCGAGAGCGATTCGGAGCGGGTGGGAAAATTGCTGGAGAGCTTTCCGTCGTGTTTGTGGTGACCTGGAAATTCTGGCGGAAGGAGTTTGCGCCGCACTTGTTTCGCAGCCATAAAGCCTTGGCATGAAGCATCACTTCGATTGCGCCAGGGATCACGCCGATTGTGGGAATTCAAAGATGGTCCTCACGTCCGAATGAGCGTCGTGGGAACCAGATGGACGATCGTCGGCCAAGGCCTTGCGGGGACTTGCCTCGCTTGGGCGCTGTGGGAACACGGGGAGGAATTCACGCTGATAGACCGCGGTGCGGGGGGCAGCTCGCGGGTGGCGGCGGGGATGGTGAATCCGATCACCGGTAGAAACTTCGAGCCAAGCTGGCGGATCGCCGAGTTTCTGCCCGACGCGCTGGACTTCTACGCGAGGGTGGAGCGGCGGATCGGGCACAAGTTGTGGCATCCATTTCCGGTGTGGCGACTTGCGGGATCGAACAAGGAATGGCGGAAGATCGTTGCCAAGTTAGACGCGCCGGACGTTGCTCCTTGGGTGGTTGGGCAAGTTTCCCCGCCGGAGGGATGGGCCGGCGCGGTGGAACTGCGCGGTGGAGGAAGGCTGGACACACGGGCGTTCTTGGATGGCTCGCGGGAGTTTTTCCAGAGTCTCGGCTGTTACCAGTTAGGGGAGGTCGCACCGGATGAAATCCTGCCGCACGTGATCCGCTGCGAGGGCGCGGCGGGGTTGATGGCGGGGCACTATGGTCCGCAACGCTGCGCGAAGGGGGAGATTCTAACGATTTGCGCGGCTGGATGGGACGAGGCGCGCATCCGCATCGGCGCGGGCGGCTGGCTGGTGCCGCAGGGCGGGGGAGTTTTCAAGGTGGGCTCGACTTATGAATGGAACCAACTGGATGAGGTTCCGACTGAGAAGGCGCGTGCGCGAGTGGAGGAAATCGCTGGCAAGTTAGGCGGTGGGGTTTTCGAAGTGATCGGCCATGAGGCAGGGGTGAGGCCGATCTTGCGGCGCAGCCAGCCCTTGATCGGACCACTAGGCGGCGGATGGATGTTCAACGCGCTCGGCTCGAAAGGTTCGCTCTACGCGCCGGGCATGGCGGCACGACTCGCGCGCTGGCTGGTGGACGGGTTGGAGCCCGAGCCGGAAGTGGACTTCCGGGTGTTTGTTGAACAATCTTGCGGCGATGATTCCCGTTGATCCGTTATTTCCGCCTCGCCCCACGGCGCTGGCGCAGGAGATTCTCAAGCCGTTGATCCGCCCGGGAGATCGGGTGATCGATGCGACGGCGGGAAACGGGCACGACACGGTATTTCTAGCGGAATGTGTCGGGCCAGCCGGGAAAGTGCTGGCCTTCGACGTGCGGAAGATGGCGCTGGAATCCGCCAGAGCGAGGGTGGGCGAGTTGGCTTGGGTGGAGTTTTTTCACGAGTCCCATGCGCTGATGGCGGACTACGCGGCAGCGGAATCGGTAGCGGTGATCATGTTCAATCTGGGTTATCTGCCCGGGGCGAATCACGAACTCACCACTGAAACCAACGAAACTCTGGCAGCCATGGAGGTGGCGGCGCGGCTGCTGAAGCCCGGCGGGATGCTGTCGGTGATCTGTTATCCCGGCCACCCGGCCGGTGCGGTTGAGGCGGTGGCGGTGGAAGCCTGGATGACCGCACAAACCGCCCACGGCTGGCGGGTTGCCAAATACGGTGCGATCGGGACGCGGCGGGCGGCGCCGTTTTTGTTACTTGGTGGGTTTTGCTCCGGATAACAGAGCCTCGGCGGTCAGCTCCGCGAACGAACCGGGAGCTCCGGCGTAGTGGATCTTCCGTTCGCCATCGAGGACGTAAACCAGCGGCCAGGAGCCGACCCGGTATTCCTTGGCGAGTTTGTTTTCCGGATCTGAGAAATTGGTCCACGGCACGGTGCCGTCAGCCTGGAGGGCGCGGAGCTTATCGACCGGGTCGTTGTTGACGCCGATGATCGCGAGCGGCCGACCCTTGAATTTCGTTTGCATGGCGCTGGTGATCGCGACCACTCGTTGGGCGTCCGGTACGTTGCTGTTCCAGAAGAGCAGGACGATGACCTTGCCCTTGTCCGCTTCAAGCGACAGCGGACGGTTGGCGGAATCGACACCGGCGAGATTTGGGGCTACGCGGCCTTTGGTGAGGTAGCGGATGATGTAGAGTTCGTCCTCCGCGAGTTTGGCGACGGTGGTGCCGTCGATCTCGATTTCGGAGCTCTGGATGATCGCCTTGCGGAGATAGGTGAGGCGCTTGCGCATGATTTCGCCGTCGTCGCCGATGGACTTGAGCTGCATGGCGGCACCGAGCGCGGCGAGGCCTTGGATTTTTGGATCCGGGTGATTGGCTTGGATTTTCTCCAACAGGGCGAGCGAGCGGGGATCGGGAGTAATGGCAAGGGCGGAGCAAACCGGGCCGAGCTTGAGGCTGTTGAGGTGAAATGCCTCGATGGCCTTGCGGATGGCCTCGTTTTCCTTGGTGAAAATCGGCTGCGGGATGCCGCTGGCGTTGGTCGCCAGCAAGCCGGGGGTGGTGCGCAGGAACCACGCGGCGGGCTCCAGCGCCCACTCCTGGTCTAGCGATTGGCCGATGGCAGCCCACATTTGTCTGGCAAAGGGGGTGGCGTCGGGACGGGCGCTCCAGGCCTTGGCTTGTTCTGCCGGGGTGGTGGCGATGCGCATTTCCAGCGACCATTTGTCCATTGCTAGCTGGTAGGATTTCTGGATGCGCTGGGCATCCGCCGGGGCGGCGTGGGTATGGGAGAGTGCCAGCAGGAAAATCAAGGCGATGAGTCGGCTCAAACGGTGCATGATGAAAGGGGAAGGTCGTTAGGAAGGGATCGATCCGGTGACGAAAGCAGTCGCAGTGTCGCGTGCGAGGCGGTCCGCCGCAACCACGGACTCAAGGTTGCCGGACGGTTGGGCCGGGTGGGCGTCCATGACGGCGGCGACACATTCCCAGATGCCGGGAAAGGGGATCTTCCCGGCGCGGAAGGCCTCGACGGCGACTTCGTTGGCGGCATTGTAAACGGCGGGCAGCGTGCCTCCGGTTAGACCGGCGCGGCGGGCGAGATCGATGGCAGGAAAATCAGCTGTGCGCGGGGCCTCGAATTCCAGTTTCGCCAGCGCCGGGAAATCCAGCGGTTTGAGTCCGCCTTTGACGCGGCGCGGCCATGTCAGGGCAAATTGGATCGGGAAGCACATATCGGTCCGGCTGAGCTGCGCCAGCACCGAGCCGTCGGTGAATTCGACCATCGAGTGGATGATGCTCTGCGGGTGGACGACGACATCGATGCGTTCCATCCCGATGCCGAACAACCAGCGGGCTTCGATCATTTCGAGGCCTTTGTTGAAGAGGGTCGCGGAATCGATGGTGATTTTCGGCCCCATTTCCCAAGTCGGATGCTTGAGGGCTTGGGCGAGGGTGACGTGGGCGATTTGATCGGACGGCAGCGTCCGGAATGGTCCGCCGGATGCGGTTAGAACGAGCCGCGTGACTTCCGTCTCGCCGCCGCGGTGGCCGTCGAGGCATTGGAAAATCGCGTTGTGCTCGCTGTCGACAGGCAGGAGTTTCACCCCGCGCTTGGTGGCGGCGGCGGTGATGATTTCGCCGGCCATGACGAGGATTTCCTTGGAGGCGATGGCCAGATCTTTTCCCGCCTCGATCGCTGCCAGCGCCGGATGCAGCCCGGCCGTGCCGACGATGGCGATCAGCACGATGTCGGCGCCGGCTAGTGCCGCCAGCTCTAGCAGCCCTTCCGCGCCAAGGTGGATTTTCACGTCGTTAGGGAGCATGGCGCGCAGCTCGGCTTCTTTCGACGCGTCGTGAATCGCCACATGGCGGACGCCGGTCTCGCGGGCCTGGGAGGCGAGTTTTTCGCAGTTTCCGTTAGCGGCCAGCGCGACGATCTCGATTTCGTCCGGCAGCTCGCGGGCGACCTTGAGAGTCGAGCAACCGATGGAACCGGTGGACCCTAGCAGCACGACACGGCGTTTGCGCGGTGAGTCAATCATGCGGCGGGGAGGAGCACCCATTTCAGATAGAAATACAGCGCCGGGGCGGTGAAGCAGAGGCTGTCGATCAGATCCAGCGAGCCGCCGATACCGGGCAGCATTTTGCCGGAATCCTTGGCGTTGATGGAACGCTTGAGCACGCTTTCCGCGAGGTCGCCGATGACTGCGAGGACTGATAGAAGCACTCCGAGGAAGATGACATGCTTCCATTCCCTGAAGAACGCCAGCTCCTCCGGAAACAGCGCATACAGTCCGCAGGCTGCGAGCTGTGAGAATAACAGAGCTCCGCAGAAGCCTTCCCAGGTTTTGCCGGGACTCACGTGCGGGATCATTTTGTGCCGCCCGATCATCGAGCCGACGATATAGGCGCCCATGTCGGTGAATTTCGTGACCGCCAGCAGCCACAGCAGCGCGAACGCGCCGGCCGAGCTAACAAGTCCCGGCTGCGGCGAAAGATCGGGGATGATGAAGGTCACCCGCGCCGTGAAATTGAACAGGAAGGCGATGTAAACGAAGCCCAGCAGATTCACCGCCACCGCCAGCAGGCCCTCGATCCCGCGGATCGGATGGCGCAGTTGCAGCGTGAATGGCACTGCGATCGCGATGAACACGGCCAGCGCGTCGATGTCCGGCGGCACTGTTTTTCCGCCGTTGAGAAAGTACCAATAGACCCCGCCGCTATATACCGCCGCTAACAGGATCCCGAAGCGCGGGAAGCATTTCACCGAGGCGGCCCGCAGCATTTGGAAATACTCGACCGTCGCGATCATCGCCAGCACGCCTATCAGCCCGAGCACGCCCCAGGAGCGGTGGCTGATGAAAATGGCCGTGACCAGGCCCCACAGGAAAAGCGTGCTGGCGCTGCGCCGGGCGAAGACGAGCGCTTTGGATTGGACTGGGGGCGACGGAGTAACAGCCATTCTCGGCGGCATCCAAGACGGCCCCGGCGGGTGTGGCAACTCATTCCAGCCGAAGCCGCGCAACCTTTTTCCCGAGCTACGGTTTGATGCTGGCACGAGGCTGGCAACCAGCCTTTGAACTCCAACGAAAAAACCAATGATGAATGCAACCAAACTAATTACCCTGGGCGTCGTGATCGGCACCTGCAGCTTTGCCTCAGCGCAAGAGCCGGCTCCAGCACCACCCGCGCCTCCAGCCCAAGGCGAACGGCCCCCTCGCGGCGATCGCCCGCAGCGGGAAGTGTCGCCCGCGATGCTCAAGAAATTCGACAAGGATGGCGACGGCAAAATCTCGCCCGAGGAGCGCAAGACGATGCGCGACGAGCAGCAGGCGGAAATGCTCAAAAAGTATGACAAGGACGGCGACGGCAAAATGTCCGAGGAGGAAAACAAGGCGATGCGCGAGGACAATCAAGCCAAGCGCAAGGCCCTGCTCGAGAAATACGACGCCGACAAGAATGGCAGACTCGATCCCGAGGAAACAAAGGCGGCAGTCGACGCCGGCGAGGAAATTCCAATGGGCGGCGGACGCGGCCCGGGTGGCGGC
>JBGSOI010000113.1:0-9734 GCA_041739215.1 Akkermansiaceae bacterium | reverse complement strand
GGCGTGTGGGTGAAGGCGATTTCGATGTCCTTGCCGACGAGATGGATCGGCGGATAGAGCGCCTCGTTCTCCATTTCCTCGCGAAGCAGGTCGAGCAGGCCGTCCTTCGAGCGGAACTTCTTGCCGTTGAAATTGATGGTGAGCGCGGGATTCAGATAGGAATAGTAGCGGCACATCTTCTCGACGAACGCTTCCTTGAATTTCGCCTTGGCGGGGAAAATCGTGCGGTCCAGTTCGAACGCGAGCCGGGTGCCGTTAGGGCCGTCGTCGCGGCGCGGGTTCTTCATGTCCAGGGTGAGCTGGCCTTTGGAAAATTCGAGCGCCTTGGTCTCACCGTCGCGCCAGGCTTGGATTTCGAAGAAGTTGGAAAGCGCGTTGACCGCCTTGATGCCGACGCCGTTGAGGCCCACGGATTTCTTGAATGCCTCGCTGTCGTACTTAGCGCCGGTGTTGATCATCGCCGCGCAGTCGAAGAGTTTCCCCAAAGGAATCCCGCGCCCGAAGTCGCGCACTTCCACGCGGCCTTCCTCGTCGATTTCGACCTTCACTTCCTTGCCGTGGCCCATGATGTGCTCGTCGATCGAGTTGTCCACGGCTTCCTTGAGCAGGATGTAGAGGCCGTCGTCGGGTGAAGAGCCATCGCCCAATTTCCCGATATACATGCCGGGGCGCATGCGGATGTGTTCGCGCCAGTCTAGGGATTTGATGTCGTCTTCGGTGTAGTCGGCTGCCATGGGGAAAATTGTTCAGGAGTTCCTAAACGGTCGCCGAGGCGGGCGCAAGGGCGACGACGATCGCCGAAAAAAATCGGCTCAAGGCGCGGCGGCGGCCGGCAGCTGTCCGAAGAAATGGATCGTGGCTCCCTGGACGAGCGCGATCGACTGGCCGGCCGATGGAAAATTGAGCGGCAAGGTATCGCCGGAGCCGTCCACTTCGAAATGGAGTTCGCCCGCGTTGCCATCGGCTGTGGCGTGGACGACGAGCGTGCCGCGGGTGGCATCGCCAATGTTCACCGAATAATCGCCGACGGGCACCTTCTGAAGATTGATTTCGAGGGTGGTGGGCCCGGCGATTCCGAATTGAATCACCACCTCGGCTTCGGCGTCGTTGGAGATACCTGGACCGCGGGTGAGTGGAACATGGTTCTCGCCCTCGTCGCCGTTGCCGATGGGTGGCAGCGTTGGTGCGGTGCCGGAAAAATACGAGATGCCGCCTTGGCTGAGTTCGACGGCTTGCTCGGCAACCGGGAAATCGAGCAGCAGATTGCCGCTGCCGGAGTCCGAGGATTTGAATACAAGAATTCCCTGGGTTTTGTTACTTTCCTGCACCACCTCAAGCGTACCCCGCAGCACTCCAGCAACGAGCAACTGGTAATCGCCAACCGCCAGATCCCGCGCATCTACCACGAATTTGGCGGAGCCGGTACCGAAATGTTGGAGAGTGATCTTCACGCTGCTTTCGACTGGGGCCGCTGGCTGGGCGGTTAGTTCCAACTGAATCTCGCCCTCGCCGTCTTCGGGGTGATGGTTAGAGTCGTCGATGTCGTGGACGCCGTTGTTATTGTCATCGTCGTCGCTGACGTCGGCGAGTCCGTCACCGTCTTCATCGGATTCGGAGGCATCGTCGTTCCGGCGGCCGTCGCCGTCTCCGTCGGTCTCGGCAAGGTCATCGTTCTGACGGCCGTCGCCGTCGATGTCGTCGTCGGTTAGGTCGGGCTTGCCGTCGCTGTCGATGTCGAGTTCGAGCGCGTCGTCGTCATCGCGACCATCGCCGTCGATGTCGTCTTCCATGGCGGAATCGTCATCGCGGCCGTCGCCGTCGATGTCGCGTTCGGCGGAGTTGTCGTCGGCACGACCGTCGCCGTCGATGTCGTCTTCGTCGGCGGCGTCGTTGAGCTTGCCGTCACCGTCGATGTCCTTCTCGGCCAGCGAATCGTCCGGGAGGCCGTCCTCGTCGATGTCGAGTTCGGACGGGCTGTCGTTGTCGGAGCGATCGCCGATGTACTGGTCGGCGAAGGGGCCGGATTTGGAGATTCCGCCATCGATGTTTTTGTCAAAAGCGTTGGGAATGCCGTCATTGTCGATGTCTGGATCGACGAGGTTGGGAATGCCGTCGCCGTCGAGATCCGCTCCTTGCCGGTGGGTGTGGGTGCGGTTTTGATTCCAGTAGGCGGCCTCCACCCTCGCGCACCAAATGCCGATGACCAGCACAGCCAGCAGCTTCGACCAGCGCGATGTGAGCATCAGTTGGATTGTCTTCATGATCGTGGGAGGAAAGGCGGGAATCGGGTTCAGCACCCGTTGCTAAAAAAGCGCCGTTGGCAAGGGTGGAGCAATCGGGTTACGGTAACGGTTTGGTTAGCGAGCGGGGCGGGCGTCAATGCACGACGCGGATGCGGATGAAACGTTTGAAGGAAATGGAAGCGGATTGGGTGTCACGAATGGTGACGAGTTTCACGCCGGCAGATGCGGAGTCGCCGCTGAAATAGCCGGGACCGGTGAAGGGAAAGCCGCCGGCGCTGCTGGCAAGGGTGGTCCATGAACCGGCTAACAGGGACTCGGAAATTTCGACGATCACGGTCACATCGGAACGGGCAGGATCGCGCGGAACATCAACTGCCAGACGGTCGCCATCGGGAAACGAGGAGATCGCCGCGGCAGGAACGGCCCCGGGGTCAGCGAGGTCGGGCGCGGTGAGCAGCGCGTATTCGAGAAGGTTCGGGAGGCCGTCGTCGTCGGAATCGCCGAGATCGGGCGCGTTGGCATCGCCGAGATGGAAGGATTTCCAATCGCTCAGCGGTGACGGCAGGGCGATCCGGAAAACCACGCCACCGCCGTCCGCACCGCCGCTGGGGGCCACACCGTAGAGCAGTCCATCGGCACCGAACGCGAGTCCGCCGGTGAAGATCAGCCCGGCGCTGTCGGTCCCGCCCGCGGATCCCGGACTCACGCCGCCGATGCCGGTGAACTGGACCAACGTCTCCAATCCCATGAACGCGGAATAGCGGAAAACGACGCCTTCATCCGCCGCGCCACCCAGCAGGGTCATTCCAAAAATCGAGCCGTCGCTGCCAACGAGCAATTCCCCACCCGGCAGCTCGCCGGGCACCGCACCCGCCGTGCCGGTGAATTCGCCAATCACTTCCCATGTGCCTGTATCTGGCGAAAAGGCAATCAACGCTCCGAGATCCGCCGTGCCTCCGGCGCTGGTGGTGGCAAAGAGCAGACCGTCAGCCCCAACGGCAAATCCACCCTGCGGCGAGCGCGGCCCGGTCGCCCCGAACGCGGTGACCACCGAATACGCGCCTGCGGCAGTGAGCCGGAAAATAACGCCGGTATTCGCGGCGCCGCCTTCTTCTGTTAGTCCGTAGAAATTCCCATCGTTGGCAAGCACCAGCGGCCCGCGGGGGTTGCTGCCGGGGGCCGCGCCTGCGGTGCCGGTGAAGGAAACGAGCCGGGTGCGGGTGCCGGTGGTTGTCACTTTGTAAATCGTCCCTCGCGACGATGCGCCGCCTTCCCGGCCGATCCCATAATACAACCCGTCCGCGCCGAGGACCAACGGGCCCTCCGCCAGCGATCCGGCCGAGGTGTTGTAGGCGACGACCAGCGCCGTGCCCGACCCCGGAGTGTAAAGAAACAAGGCCCCGCGTGACGACGCCCCGCCCCTGGCGGTCACTCCGTAGAAGCTCGATCCCGCACTACGGAGCGCCCCATCCGGCGTGGTGCCGAGCGTGCCACCAAGGGCGGTTGCCACGCTGATAGTGCCAGCGGTATCCACGCTCATGATGTTTCCGCCTCCCGAAGTGCCACCCGCCGCCACGGGAAACAACAGGCTGCCGCTGCCCGATGCGACCGGCGCACCGCTTGGCGTCCAACCGGAATCGAGCGATAGGAAAGCGAGCGAAGTGAACGTGCCCGACGAGGTGATCTTGAACGCCGCACCAAGATTTCCCGGTCCGCCGGAACTCGTCATGCCGTAAAATAAAGTATCCGTCCCCAGCTCGAGTCCGCCGCGCATCGCCGAGCCGGGCGTCGCCCCCGCTTCCCCGGAAAAACTGGCAAGCAGCGTGTGGACGCCGGTCGTCGTGATTTTAAAAACCGTGCCCATGCCGTTGGTCCCGCCATTCACCGTCGTGCCGTGAAGCACCCCGAGGGAATCCCGCACCAAAGTGCCGGCGGGCTGCGAACCCGTGGGATCGGCGAAATGTCTCAGCACCGTGTATGCCGGCGACATGGCGGTCGTGATCTTGAAAGCCACTCCGAAGGCATTGGTGCCGCCAAATTCCGAGGTGCCGTAGAGCGCGCCATCCGTGTTCAGCAACAGCCCGCCCGCGGGATTCGCACCGGCCTGCGGGCCGGCCGTGCCGCTGAATTCTCCCAGCGACCGCCAGGTGCCTGTAGTGCTCAATTCGAAGATTACGCCCAACCCCGCCGCGCCGCCGAGCTTGGTGACGCCGTAAAGCAGGGTGCCGGAAACCGCGAGTGGTCCTTGCGGTTCCGAGCCGGGCCGCGCTCCCGTGTTGCCTGTGAAATCCAACAGCGTCGTCACCGTGCCCGCCGCCGTCATTTTGAAAACCGTGCCTCCCCCACCCGAGCCTCCGGCCTGGGTCACGCCGTAATAATTCCCGTCCGCATGCCGCATCAGCGCGTGCGGCACCGATCCGCGCGCCGCGCCCGCGGCACCGGTAAAGTCCGCCAATTTCGTAAAAACTCCCGCCGTCGTGATCTTGAACGCCACTCCAAAACCACTCGCGCCCCCCCCAGCAGCCGTGCCGTAAAGCGCGAGATCCACGCCCTCGACCAGTTTGGCCGCCGGGCCGGAACCGTCAGTCCCGGAAAACGAATGCAACGTCGTGAGCACCCCGCCCGGGGTGAGTCTGAATACCGCGCCTTGGTCGTACGCCCCGCCCGCCGCAGCCACGCCGTAGAAATTTCCATCCGAATGCAGGACCATCGGCGCGACCACCTGCGCCCCTGGTTTTTGGAAGCTAGCGAGCACCTCGTAGTTAACCGCAGCCCTTGTTCCCGTCGCCATCGTCAAAATCACCCCGACCGCCCACCACCGGCGCAGGAGTTCGAGGGGATGGAGGACAAGCGGAAACACCACGGGACCCTAGCCGGGCTGTTCGCGCGGAGCCAAGCGGGAACTCCCACTGTAACCAATCGGTTACCAATTCAAGTTTGCCCGCCCAAGTCGCTGACGATTCTGTATTCACCATGTTCCCATTTCGCAACGGCTCGCTACCGGCGAACGCCTTGCTGATCGCCATCGGGGTGGCGGCTGGCGTGGGAATGACAATGCTCGTCAAGCCCGTCTCAAACCGGGAAAAATCCGACGGCCGGGAAACGACGGGGCAGCGACAGCCAACTCCTTCCCGCCCGCCCGGCGCGACCACGCCGCATGAGAAGGAACATCCAACCCTCTCCGACGCCACCGCCATCGAGGACCCTCAGGAACGGGTGACCGCCATTCGCGACGCCGGCGCCGAAGCCGCCCGCAAGGACCCGGCCACCGCCCTCATGCTCGTCGGCAATTTGGCTTCCGAACAGGACAAGCTCGAATTCCTCCGCGGCATCTATTCGGTCTGGGCGGCGAATGACCCCTTATCCGCCCTCGACTACGCGAAATCCAGCTTGTCGGCCGGACTCGCCCGCTCGGAAGCCATCGGCATCGCCGTCAACAAATGGGCCGCCAAGGATCCGCGGGCCGCCTGGCTGTGGTCCGAGGCGAATCTTTCCGGTCCGCTCCAGGAACAGGCATTCACCGATGTCTTGATCGGCTGGACCCGCAAAAATCCTGCGGACGCCGCCCAATGGCTGGCGAATACCGGCTACAGCTCGCAGCCGCTCATCACCGCCGTCGCGAGGACTTGGGCCGAGCAAGACCTCCAAAAATCCGATGCCTGGGCCGCCACCCTGCCTGACAAAGACGCGCGGAAATCGGCGCGGACGATTGTCGCCTCCGAGTGGGCCAACCAAAACCCCGCGGAAGCGGCGGAACACTTCGAAAATGCCATCTCGCAGCCCGATGGCGCGGCGATCGCCATCACCCTAACCGATATCTGGGCCACCACCGACCCCGCAGCTGCATCGGTCTGGGTGGCCAAAATGCCTGCCGGCCCCATCAAGGACGAAGCCGCCGCCACTCTTGCCATCGTTTGGGCGGCCAGCGACATCAACGCTTCGGTCGCTTGGAGCGAAGCACTCGGCGACGAGGCGATGCGCCGGAAAGTCGTCACCCACATCGGGACCACCTGGGGAGCCATCGATCCGGACGCCGCCTTGGATTGGCTCCAGTCGCTGCCCGGCCCGCTCGCCTCGCAAGGCATCAGCGGTGCTTTCAATTCATGGGCAGCCACCGACGCCGCCGGCCTCAGGGTAGTCGTGGACGCCAGCCCCGCCTCGCCGGAAATGGACCAAGCCCGCCTCGCGCTGGCGGATGTCTTGGCCGCAACCGAGATCAACTCGTCCCTGGACCTTGCATTCGGGCTGTCCTCACCACCCGCCCGCGACGATGCGGCTGCCCGTTATTTCCGCCAATGGCGGAAAACCGACGACGCGTCGGCGCAAGAGTGGCTGACGCAGAATTGGAACACGCTCGAGCCATCGACCCGCCAGCGCCTGACCCGCGAACAGCAGCGCACCATCGTCACTCGCTGATAGGGAGCGTGAAAACGAACTCCGTCCACTCGCCGTCGGAGCGCTCCAGCACCAGATCGCCGCCGTGCGCCCGCGCCAGCTCACGCGCGATGTTCAAGCCCAGCCCGTGCCCGCGCTGCCCCTCGCCGACAAGTGATCCACGCCGGAATCGCTCGAAGATCCCCTCCCGATCGGCTTCCGGCAATCCCGGTCCCGTGTTCGCCACGGCAAACCGCACCACGCCCAGATCCTCGCTGGCGTTGACGCGCACCGTTCCACCAGCCGGCGTGTATTTGGCCGCGTTCTCGATTAGATTTTGCACCACCATCGCGACATGCGCCGGATCCGCGCAAACTTCGAGCGGACCTTGGATGGAATGCTCGATCACCAGCCGTTCTTCCGCCAGCGTCTCCAAATCGTCGAGTCCAGAGGCAACCAGATCGGCCAGATCAAACGGCTTGCTTTCCAACCTCAGCCGCCGCGCGTCGGTGCGGGCCAGCAACAGCAAATCCTCGATCAACCCCGACAAGCGCCGCACCTGGTGGAGCAAGCTCTCCATTTCCTGCCTCGCCTCCGGCTGCATGTTCTCCAGATCGCGCGCGTATTCCAGCCCGGCCCGCAGCACCGCCACCGGCGTTTTCAACTGGTGTGAAGCATCGGCCGAAAACCGCGCCGCCGCGTCATACGACGCCCGCATCCGGTCGAACGCGTCGTTCAACACCACCGTGAGCCGCGCGATCTCGTCATCCGCCGCGGGCATCGGCAGCCGTTCGGATAGATTGTCCACCGAGATGCTTTCCGCCGCCGCAGAGAGCGCAGCCACCGGCTCGACCGCTTGTTTTCCCAGCCACAAACCGCCCGCGAAAACCATCACGCCGATCAGCGGCATCGTCAGCAGCAGGCCGAACTTCAGGTCGCGCTGGAACGCGTCGATTTCCGCCAGGCTGATGCCCACATGCACCGTGAAATCGCCGAGCCGGAAGCTGCCGGTCCGGCTGCGTTGCCCGCCCACGCTCACCGTGCGGAATCCCGGTGCCGCCTCGATGCTCGCGCCCTTCAGGTTCGGCGAGTGATAGAGCACCTGCCCCTCCGGCCCCATCAGCATCAGGAAATGATCGCGCAAATCCACCGGCACGAACTTGATTCCCAGCGGATGCCGCGGGTTCACCGGCGCGCCGCGGAAGTTCCGCAGGTCGCGCACGAGTTCTTCCGCGTTGTCCCGCAACTGGCCGTCGAGTTCATTCAACTGCCGGTAGTTGAGGATCGTGAAAAACGCGCCAGCGCCTAGCAGAAGCGTCAGCATCGTTAGAAGCGCCGCATAGACACCCACCTTGATCTTGAGCGGCCAACGTCTCATTCAGGCACCACCAGTTGATAACCCACGCCCCGGACCGTCTGGATCAAATGAGTTCCGTCATCCGTCTCCAGCTTCTTGCGCAGCCGCATGATGAAAATCTCCACCGTCCGCGTGTCATACTGGTGGTCGCGCTGCCAGATCCGCTCGCAGATGTCATTGCGGGAGAAAACCCGCCCCGGCTCGGCCATCAGAATCTGCAACACCTCGAACTCGCGCGGCGACAGCTCGATCCGCTCGCCCTTGCGGGTCACCCGCCGGTGCGGCACATCCATCAGCACATCGCCCGCGCGCAGCAGGTCGGATTCCGCGATCGCTCCGCCGCGTCTTCCCAGCACGTTCACCCGGGCTAACAATTCGTCCATCGCGAAGGGTTTCGCCAGATAATCATCCGCGCCGGCGTTCAAGCCTTTCACGCGATCCTCGACCTCGCCGTTGGCGGTTAGAATGAGCACGCGCGTCGGGCATTGCGCCTTGCGCAGGCGGGTCAGGATGGTGAAGCCGTCCAGCGACGGCAGATTCACATCCAGCACCACCAGATGCGGTGCGTCCGCCAGAATCATGTCCAGCGCCACTGCCCCGTCATGCACGGCGGTGGCGGTGTGGCCCGAGCGGATGAGGGCACTGACAATATGGCGGGCCAAGTCCGCCTGATCTTCAACAACGAGAATGTGCATGGGTTCGATTTCCCCGGTGAAACTAAACCAAGCCCGGGCGATTGGCGGATCGAAATCAAGTAACCGAACGGTTACCTGCTCCCGCGAATTCACGCAGGAATGGTTCATGTGCCTGGCGACACGCAAAAAACGGGCCGCGTCTGTGAACGGAAACTTGCCTCAATCTCACTTCATTCCCCCAAGCGCCTTCACCAACCCTGCGACCTCCAGTCCGGACGCGATCCCTACATCCAAGCGCTCCGCCGCAAGATCCTCTTGGATTTTGCGTCCCGTCAGATTCCGCATCGTCCACGAATTCGCCAACGCACTCTTCCGCTGCTTGCCAATCCAGGGAATGAACAACTCCCGGATCACCACCTCGCCTGCTCCCACTGTGATCGGACGCCGCTGGCCCTGCGCCTCGATGGAAACCACCTCCACCTCCCGCACGAACCGCTCGCATGAATCCGCTAGACGATCGGCCGCGCGTGTCGGCTGAAATGGCTTTTTCTGCCGATCCAGCAGTTCCATGCCCAACACCTTTTCCAAATCCGTGATCTGCCGGCTGATCAGGCTTTGCGCGACCGGATCACCCTTGGCGGCCGATGCGATGCTCCCTGCCCCCTTATTCAAGCTGAATCTCAAGATTGGGAATCAGCGTTGAAAGTGAGACATGTGCTATTTCGTCCGCGCTCACTTATCAGTCGCGGGGGGATCCGGCTGATCTAAAGAAATTTGGGAAGCCGGAATCGGTGATTGGTTCGGAGGTTGAGAAGCCGCAGGGCAAACAAAGAAAAGCCGAAAGACAACGCCAGCGATGATGAGCAAGCTGACAAAGACTTTGAAGGTAGCCGGAATTTTGTCCTTCCACCAACCGAAGTGAAGTTCGTCGTCAATCCATTGGATCTGCGATTCACCAAAGAATTTTACATGTGCGAGCCAACCGCTAAGGCGGCGTAAATAAATAAACTTTTCAATTGAGGCCATTTAGTGTGGTATGATTTTATAGTTCCATTCACCGTGAAATTTGTTGAGTTCAAGGTGTATGCTTTTCATTTCGTCCTTTGAGGCTTTGCGTCCTATTGG
>JBGSOI010000111.1:0-38104 GCA_041739215.1 Akkermansiaceae bacterium | reverse complement strand
CCGCATCAAGACCCACGTCAAAAAAGGCGATCAAGTCGAAATCATCGCAGGCAATCACAAAGGCAAGCGCGGCACCGTGCTCCTGGTGAATGCCGCCAAGGGCAAGGTCACCGTCGAAGGTGGCCGCCCGATCATCAAGGCCACCAAGCCAACCGAAGCCGAGCCTAACGGCGGTCTCAAGACCATCGACGGCCCTGTCCATATCTCCAACGTCAAGAAAGTGGGCTGAAGCATCTCGCTTCGAAAGAAGCGCCTGCACTTCCGCCCGCGCTTAAGCGCCTGAGCAATCAGCGCTGACCCGCAAAAACATGAGCACACCAGCACTACAACAACACTACAAGGACAAGGTTGTCCCGAGCCTCATGAAGAGCCTCGGATACACCAATGGCCATCAAGTTCCACGTCTTGAAAAGATCGTGGTCACTTCCTGTATGGGCAAGTCCCCGGACCGTAAAGTCGCCGTCGATGACGCCGTCAACGAGATCCAGAAAATCACCGGCCAACGCCCTTCCATCACATTCTCGAAGAAGGCTGTCGCCAACTTCAAGCTCCGTGAAGGTGAAGCCCTCGGCGCCCGCGTCACCCTTCGTGGCCCGCGCATGTGGGAGTTCCTGCACCGGTTCATCAACGTCACCGCTCCGAACATCCGCGACTTCCGCGGGATTTCCTCGAAGTCGTTCGACGGTCGCGGCAACTACGCCTGCGGTATCAGTGACCAATCCATTTTCCCGGAAATCGAAATCGATCAGATCAAGCGCACCATCGGCTTCGACCTGATTTTCGTGACCTCCGCGCCAACCGACGCCGAAGGACGCGCCCTGCTCATGGAGCTCGGCATGCCGTTCCGCGACATGAAGAAGGCCAACGAAGTTGAAGCCGTCGCTGCCAACTAACAACAAGGAACCAATTTAAAAGAAACACCTGTTATGGCAGTTCTCACCGATCCAATCTCCGATTTCCTCACGCGTTTCAAAAACGCCGCCCGCGCCGGCAATGAGGAATTCTCCGCTCCTTACTCCAAGATCAAGGCGGACATCGCCCGCATTCTCCAGGAAGAAGGCTACCTCTGGAACTATGAAGTCGTGACTGGCGAGCGTACCACGCTCAAGGCCAAGCCGAAGTTCATCGACGGCCGTTCGGTCCTGACCGACCTCAAGCGCGTCTCCACTCCCGGTCGCCGCCACTATATCGGCGCGGGTGAAGTTCCACGCGTCATGTCCGGCCTCGGCATTTCCATCCTTTCCACTTCGAAAGGTGTCATGTCCGGCGGCTCCGCCAAGAAACAAAACCTCGGCGGCGAGCTCCTCGCCAACGTCTGGTAAACCCCAACTCGTAAAAGGAAAACACTACCATGTCACGAGTCGGACTCAAACCAATCTCTGTCCCCGCGAAGGTCGCCGTCAAGGTTGACGGCCGCACGGTGATCGTCGAAGGCCCCAAGGGCAAACTCGACTTCCCGCTTCCGGAAGGCATCTCACTCAAGGCTGAAGACGGCACCGTCGTCGTCTCCCGCGCCACCGAGCTTCGTCAACACAAAGCCCTCCACGGCACCGCCCGCAGCCTCGTTCAGAACATGATCGTCGGCGTCTCCACGGGATTCGTGAAGGATCTTGAAATCATCGGCGTCGGTCTCCGCGCGGCGGTCAAGGGCTCTGACCTTGACCTCTCCCTCGGCCGGTCGCATCCGCTCCTTCACCCCATCCCATCGGGTCTCAACGTCACTGTCGTTGAAAACACGAAGATCAAGGTCGAAGGCATCGACAAGCAGCTCGTCGGTCAGTTCGCTGCCGAAGTTCGCGGCTTCTATCCCCCCGAGCCATACAAGGGCAAGGGCGTTCGCTACGTCGGTGAGAAAGTTCGCCGCAAAGAAGGCAAGAGCGTCGGCAAATAATCCATTACCGGCTACCTCAAAACATTTACGGCACCATGAGCACTATCAATCGCAAGTCGATCCGTCGCAAGATCCACAACCGCATCCGTCGGAAAGTTTCCGGCACTGCCGAACGTCCGCGTCTCGCAGTTCATTATTCCAATCAACATATTTACGCCCAAGTCATCGACGACGCGGCCGGCAAGACCTTGGTCTCCGCCTCCACGCTCGACAAGTCTTTCGAAAACGCCTCCTCGAACGTCGAGAGCGCCCAGAAAGTCGGAGCACTCCTCGCCGAGCGCGCCAAGGGTTCCAACATCAGCGCAGTGGTCTTCGACCGCGGCGGTCACCTCTATCATGGTAAAGTCAAAGCCCTCGCCGACGCAGCTCGCGAAGCCGGACTCCAATTCTAACGCTCCGACCTGACAAACATCATGGTAACAATTCCAGAAAACGAAGCGCCGGCAGCACCGGCAGAGGCCAAGCCAGCGCTCGGTCCGATCGCAGGCTCCGCACCTTCCCAGGGCGGCTATCAAGGCAACCGCGGCCAAGGCGGCGGCGGTGGTGGTGGCTATCAAGGCGGTGGCGGCGGTGGTGGCCAGGGCGGTCGCGGTCGCGGCGGTCCACGTCGTGAAGAGCGTGCCGCTCCGACCGATGCCGAAGGCAATGAACTTTCCGAAAAGGTCGTCTTCATCAACCGTTGTGCCAAGGTCGTCAAGGGCGGTCGTCGCTTCAGCTTCTCCGCACTCGTCGTCACCGGGAACAAGGTCGGCAAGGTCGGTCTTGGCTACGGCAAGGCGAACGAAGTGGCTGACGCCATCAAAAAAGCCAGTGAAGGTGCCCGCAAGGTGCTCGTCACCATGAGCATCGTCGATGGCACGATCCCTCACGAAATCTACGCCGAGTTCGGCGGTGGCAAGGTTCTCCTCAAGCCAGCTTCTCCGGGAACGGGCATCATCGCCGGTGGCGGTGTACGTGCCGTTTGCGAAGCGGTCGGCATCCGCGACATCCTCGCCAAGTCGATGGGTTCCTCCAATCACGCCAACGTTGTGAAAGCCACCCTCAAGGCCCTCACCCAGCTCCGCACCCGCGACCAGGTTCTGGGCGCACGCGGCAAGAAAAAGCGGGAGAAGGCGATCTGATCAGAACAGGAAGGCCTCGGGTCTTCCTGAAAACTGAAAACTGCTAACTAGAAAACTTCTTATGGATCTTCATTCATTCAGCCCGAACCCGGGATCCAAGCACAAGGTCAAGCGCCTTGGTTGCGGCGAGAGCTCCGGTCATGGCAAAACCTCCTGCAAGGGCAACAAGGGTCAGAAGGCCCGCTCCGGTTCCGGCACCCGTGTCGGTTTCGAAGGCGGCCAGATGCCACTTCACCGTCGTCTGCCGAAGCGTGGTTTCAACAACTACGACTTCCGCGACAAGGTCGCCGTCTTCAACGTCGGTGAACTCGACGATCTGTTTGACGCCGGTGCCACCATCGACGAAGCCGCCCTCAAGGGCCAAGGCCTCGTCAACGGCACCTACGACAAGATCAAGGTCCTCGGCGTTGGCGAAGTCACCAAGGCATTCAACCTCGTGGTGTTCAATGCCAGTGCTTCCGCTCGTGAAAAAATCGAAAAAGCGGGCGGCACGGTCACCGAGCCCACCGCTTGATCGCTTCAATTGATCTCTGAATTTCCGATGAGGAAGCGCATTCCAGCGCTTCCTCATCGTCTTTATAACACTTAGCGTCATTTTCCTCACCCATCAGCCATGATTTCAGCGTTTACCAACACTTGGAAAATCCCCGAACTGCGGGACCGGATTCTTTTCACCCTCGCCCTGATCGTCATCATCCGCCTCGGGGTGCACATCACGATTCCCGGCGTTGACGCCACGGTCATCAAGGAGTGGTTGGACAGTTTGAAGAACCAGGACCCGAAGACCGGCGGCGGCATCACCGCGCTTCTAACGGTGTTCTCAGGTGGTGGTCTCCAACAGGCCGGGATTTTCGCGCTTGGCATCATGCCATACATTTCCGCATCCATCATGGTGCAGTTGATGACGGCAGTGGTCCCCAAGCTTTCCCGCCTCGCCCGTGAGGATGGTGGCCGCCAGAAGATCACCCAATACACCCGCTACATCACAATCCTGATCGCGTTGGTCCAGGGCTTCTTCGTCGCGAAATCGCTGACCAATCCGGGGAACATTCCCTACATGCAGGGAATCGAGAACATCGGCCGCCCGCTGGTTCCCGATCCGTCCGTGATGTGGATGTCGCTCACCGTTCTAACCATCGTTGCGGGCACGGTCCTGTTAATGTGGATCGGCGACCAGATCACCGAAAAAGGGATCGGCAACGGCACTTCCATCATCATCACGGTCAACATCATTTCGGCGTTGCCGGGTGCCTTGATCCAGGCGTGGAACTTCTTTGTCAATACCAAGGATGCGAGCGCTTTCAACTCCATCATGATGGTCGTGATGATCGCGCTTCTGCTCGTGGTCATTGCCGCCACCATCGCGATCACCCAGGCCCAGCGCCGGATCGCGGTCCAATACGCCAAGCGCGTCGTCGGTCGCAAACAGTTCGGCGGCCAGACCCAGTATCTCCCTCTCAAGGTCAACTACGCGGGCGTCATGCCGATCATTTTCGCCACCGCGGTTCTTTCGCTTCCGCCGATCATGCTCCAATGGTTCTTCCCTGGCGAGGGATGGGCCACCAAACTTTACGGCGAACTCGTCGGCGGCGGCACTTGGTATTACGTCCTCGGCGGCGTCGGCATTTTCCTGTTCTCGTATTTCTGGGTGGCCATGATGTTCCAACCGTCGCAAATCGCGGAAGACCTCAAGCGCAACGGCGGCTACATCCCGGGCGTCCGCCCCGGCAAGCCGACCGCGGATTTCCTCGACTTCACGATGACCCGGCTCACCTTCGCCGGCGCGTTTTTCATGGTCGGTTTGTTCGTCCTGCCGGTTCTAACGGGCAAGATGGTCGGTCTGCCACCGAGCTCGCTTGTCCTCCAGTTCTTCGGCGGCACCTCGCTGCTGATCATGGTCGGCGTGGTGCTGGACGTGATGCGCCAGGTGGAGACCCAATTGCTGCAAAAGCACTATGACGGATTCCTGCGCAAGGGCAAACTCAAGGGCCGCTATGACCGCCTCAGCCAGAACAGCAACGCGGCTCCCAAAACGGCCATTGTTTATCTCTGGACGGTGATCGCGGTTCTCATCGTGATCGGAATCACCGCTTACATCTACCAGAAGTAACCGTTGACCGCTCCCGCCGCCAAGCCGCTGCGTGTCGTGCTGCTAGGGCCTCCCGCTTCCGGCAAGGGGACTCAGGGGCGGCGGCTCGCGAAGAGTCTCGAACTCGGTTACCTCAGCACCGGAGCTCTGCTCCGCGAGGAAATGGAAGCCGGGACGGATTTGGGAAGACAGGCGGAACCCATCCTCGCCCGGGGCGAGTATCTGCCGGATGACCTGATGTGTCCGATCCTCGGGGACTGGCTTTCCCGCCAGACCGGCGGCTGGGTGCTCGACGGATTCCCCCGCAGTTTGCCGCAAGCGGTTTTCCTGGATGAATGGCTGGCGCAGAGGGATTTGAAGATGGATGCTGCCGTGTCGTTGGAAGTCCCCTACGAGGTTCTCGTCGCTCGCATCGCCGACCGGGTCGAGTGCCCGGAATGCCGCTGGACCGGCCAGCGGAACCAATTGTTAGCTATGGACAAGTGCCCGACCTGCGGCGGTGCCGCGGGGCCGCGGGCCGACGACACCGAGGAAAATTTCCGCAGCCGCCATGCCGAGTTTGTTAGCCTGACCCAGCCCGTCATCGATCACTACCGCCATCTGGATCTTCTTTCTCCTTGCGATGCGACGGCTCCTCAGGATGAAGTGGCTGCCAAGCTGCTCCGGCTCTTCCCCGCTTGAAAATTCCGTTCCTCCAATTCTGTTACAAGATCGTGTCCCGCAGAACCCGCATTCCCATCAAGTCGCCGCGTGAAATCGAGTTCATGCGCAAGGCCGGTTCCATTGCCTCAACCATTTTGCAAGCGCTTGCCAAGGAAGTCGCTCCTGGAAAAACCACCGGCGAGATCGACCAACTGGCGGCGGAGATGATGCGTGAGCACGACTGCAAGAGTGCCTTCCTCGGCTACCGCGGATTTCCCGGCTACACTTGTATTTCCGTCAACGAGGAGGTCGTCCACGGGATCGGCGGCCCGCGCAAGATCATGCCCGGGGACATCGTGAAGATTGACGTCGGCATCATCAAAAGCGGTTTCATTGGCGACAATGCGACGACGGTTCCGGCAGGGGATATTCCCTTGGAAACGAAGCGCCTGTTAGCTGTCACCGAGCAATCGTTGTTCGAGGCGATCAAGCACGCCCGCGCCGGCAGGAAACTCGCCGATCTTTGCGGCTCGGTGGAGGCGTTCGCCAAACCGCACGGCTTCACCATCGTCCGCGAGTTCGTTGGACACGGCGTGGGCCGGCGCTTGCACGAGGAACCGCAGGTGCCGAACTACCGGCCGCAGGGCAAATCGCCCACGCTTGAGCCCGGCATGACCCTCGCCATCGAGCCGATGGTGAATGCCGGCGTTCCATCCGTTAGGATCCTCGACGACGGCTGGACGGTCATCACCGAGGACAAGAAGCCATCCGCCCATTTCGAGCACACCGTCCTCATCACCTCCGGCGATCCGGAGATCCTGACGTGGCGGCCGCGCGAGGCGCTGCCGGAGATGTTAGGCCTGCCGCCGTGGTGACATCCACTGGACCGCGGAATTCATTCCGCCAATTCATTCGACAGTCACGGGAACCTTGTGAAGGGCGGAGAATGGGATTCCAATCCCGCGGGCAAGCTGCATGATTCGGCCGTGAATCCTCCACCGAGCGGCGCGAGACGCCTGATCCAAACACAGGGCCCGCTAGTGGGCTTGATCGGAGTGATGTTCCTGATCTTTTTCGCGCAAGCCGCATTAGGACCGGCTTGGTATCAAGGTCTGATGGCGGTTCCCGTCAGGATCGTCGAAAGCTGGCAGTATCTGCTAGGCAAAAACTTTGCAGCGGTCGATTGGCTGCAATTCGGCACCTTGCTGAGTTATGCGTTTCTCCATGGCGACATCCAACACGTCACCTTCAATATGCTCTACTTTTGGATCTTCGGCGCGTTGCTCGCCGAGCTTCTCGGCTGGCGCTGGATGTTGTTTATTTTCGCAGTCACCGCGGTCGGTGCGGGGATCACGCATGTGATCATGAATCGTGGGGATGCCGTGCCGATGCTGGGGGCTTCGGGCGCGCTGATGGGCTTCCAAGGGGCCTATCTCGGACTGGCGACCCGTTGGACACTTCCCGATCCCCACGTCTGGCCGATTGCCCGCCCCATTCCGCCGTCCCGCCTCGCGCTGCTGGCGGTGATCGGGGTCGGCTTCGACTATTTCGCCATCATGAACCAACAGGATACGGGAATCGCCTACGGCGCGCACGTCGGCGGTTTCACCACGGGACTGCTGTTAGCCGCAATCGCCGCGCCACGCCCGCGGGGCAGGGGAGTGGTGAGGCGGTGATGGGTTGGGCACATCGCAATCCCCGCCGCGGATTGGACCAGGGATGCAGTGAGGATGCTTGCTAGACACCTCAGCGGCAGCGCGCGAGGAAAAAGGAGAGAATGTCCGTTTGCAGCTTGTTCTCCTGCTCCCGGGAAGCACCGCTGCCGTGTCCGGTCTTATAATCGATGCGCAGGAACACGTCCGCGTTTTCTCCCTGCGCTGCGAGCAGGCGGGCGGCCATTTTCAGCGATTGCCAGAGCTCCACACGGGTGTCGTTCGCGCCGTGATAGAGCATCGTCGCCGGGTAGCGCGTTCCCGGTTTCACATGCTCGTAAGCGCTCATCACGCGCAGTGCCTCGAATCCGGCCTTCGTATTCACGCTGCCGTATTCGGGAATGTTGGGAATTCCGTTAGGTGAGTTTTCCAAACGGATCGCATCCAGCACGCCGACACCGATCAGCGCCGCGCCGAAGGCTTCCGGCTTCTCCGTGATTGCCCGGCCGGCGGTGATGCCTCCCGCGCTGCGGCCATGAATGCAGATCTGCCGGTGGGTGGTGTAGCCTTCGCGCACCAGGCCTTCCGCCACGGAGATCATGTCCTTCCAGGTGTTAGGCTTGGTTTTCTGATAACCCGCGAGCCGCCATTCGTCGCCCAATTCACCGCCACCGCGGACGTGGGCCACCACCTTGATTCCGCCCATTTCGAAAAGCGCGGTCTCCGCCGCACGGAATCCCGGCTCGAGGTTGATGCCGTAGGCCCCGTAGCCAATCAGCATCACGGGGTGGGTCTTGTCGCGCGGCAGGTCTTTGAGATGGATGATCGAGACCGGGATTTTCACCCCGTCATGGCCGGGCATCATCACTTCGCGGCTGATGAGGTTCGCGGAAATCGACGGCTCGGGGATCTGCGGCAGCGTGGCCAGCTTCGGTGCGGATTCACCCGCTGCGAGGTAGTAATGCCGGGACGGGCGAGTCCATGAATCGAGGGTGAAACTCACGCCAGCGTGTGTCGGATGGCCGGCCATCCCATCGTGGAGGGAGATGCGTCCTTCTTCGGCGGTCGAGATCGTCTCAGGCTTGTCCATGGATTCCCACGGCAATCTAACCAACCGGCTCGGCCCGCCATCCAGCACCCTCACATACAGTCCGTCCCTGCTGCCGGTGATGCCCTGGATCGTCCCGCGCGGTGCGGTGTAAACGGTTTGCATTTCACCCGGATTGTCGCCCTTCAGCTTGCGGCGCACGATCCGGCCGTTAGGCGCGTCCTTGCGCGAGAGCATGAAGATGTCGTCGCCATGAATCTCCAGCGAACCGCCCGACATCGAGCCGACCAGATCCACGCGATCGCTTACCTTCCGCCAGTTTGGCTTCCCGGCGACGATGTCTTCCACCCGTGCCAGATGATGGATGTAATCCGCCGTGACTCCGCGGTCGTTCGTGGCCACCGCCCAACCCGTGTCCGCCACCGGACTCACGAAGACGATTTCCTCGGGTTTCACCGGGACATCCGGGTTCACGCCCTCGCCGAAGATCGTCCGGTCCTCCGCCTCGGCCGTTCCGAGCTTGTGATGGTAAACCTTGCTTCGCTGGAACGACTGCAACGGATCCGCATCCGGCCCCAGCTTCTGAAGGCGGGTGTAGAAAAATGCGGAACTATCCGGCAACCAATTCGCCGCTCCCCAGCGCGCGCGGTCGAACGGGCCTTCCACCATCTTCATTTGAGCGAGATCGAAAATATAGAGGCTGGCCATCTCTCCGCCGCCAGCCGTGATCGTCACGCTCAGATGTTTGAGGTCCGGAGAAATCGTGAACGACTTTATCGTTACCGGCGTCCCGTCGCCCTTCACCACCTGCCGAGGATCCAAGATCAGCTCCGGCTTTCCGCCGGGCTTCTGATGGAATAACAGTTCGATCGGATCCTCCTGCCGCCGCATCAGGAAATAATAATCGCCCGGCACAGGCTCCAGCATCCAGCCGACCTTGTCACCCTGGAGTCGGTCCGCTTCATCGACCCACTTCGCAATTTGCTCCCGATCCGGCAGCTTCGCGAGTTTCTCCAGGGTCGCATCCGAAAGCCTCCGCGCCCAAGCCGCCGCCTCCGGCTGGTTCTTGTCCTCAAAGTAGCGGTAAGGATCCTCGATGATCGTTCCGAAATAATCCGTCTTCACCGGGCGTGCTTCCGGCAATGGAACCGCGGCGGTTTCATGAGCGAAAGCGAGAAGGGAAAGCAGATAGATGGGTTTCATGGGAGAAAAAGTAGGGATTTCCTAGCGAACCCCGCCGCCTGCGCCAAATCAAATCGTCCATCGGAGATATCAGTGATTCTCCGGAGAAGCTCAGACTTGGATGCGGTTGGCGAGATTCTCCACGGCGAATTATTCGATCATCGTTCCTTTGGCCGGATTGCAGGCTTTGGGGTTTGCTGTGATGAATGAGGTCGAGGCCATCCTGTCCGCTCCATACGCTTCGGGACTTGCTCCCAACGCCGAAGTGAGTCATCGCGTCATCATTGCTTGGTGGTGATCACATCCAGTTCGGCATACCCGACGTCGTTATTGCCGTCGGTATTTCGCAACGCCCGCAACTTGATGTAGCGTCCCTTCGCTGGAGCGAACTTCTTGAGCTGCCAGAAGCGGTTGTTTTTAATGTTAGAAAACTCTCCCTTGTTTGCCAGTTTCCAACCGGTGTTGTCGGGAGATACAAAGAACTCGTATTCCTCGATGACGCCCGGCCCCCACATGCCTTGGTCGGGGAAGTATCTAAAGCCCGTTAGGGTCTTTTCGCTTCCGAGATCGATGACCAGATCGACGGGCATCGTCTTGCCCTTGTCCTGTTTCCACGAGGTGGTCGTGTTGCCATCCAGTAGGGCGTAAGGCGAGTCGCCCCTGGCTCCGACGATCTGCCAGTCCCTGCGGCTGATGTCGAATTTCTCCTGGGCCACCGTGCTGGATTTCCCAGTGGACGGATCGACGGCGATCGCTCTGACCTCGATCTTTCCATCGGTCGGCACCGGCCCGGTGAATCGCAGCGACTCCGGAGTCGGAGCGCTGCCATCGAGGGTGTAGTGAAATCCGGGCCCGATATCGCCTGATGCGATGGAGATTTCTCCTGCACGGTTCCGGGTGATGGCCGGGGCGTCAAGAATCAGCGGGGCGCTGTAGAGGCCGATGCTGGAAATCACCGGCGAGTTTTTCGAATCGGTGATCGTGAACCGCACCTTGTCTGTTTTGACTCCGGGGAAACGGAGGATGCGCTTGTAGCCGATGGTGCTGCCCTTGGCCACTTGCTTCCACTGGCCGTCAACATGGGCCTCGACGGTGAAGCCTTTCACCCGCTGTCCGAGCCGGATGTACTCCTGCGCCAGGAAGCGGTTGAACAAGGTCGACTTCTTGAGTTCGATGGTGATAGATGATTTGATGACGCCGTCGTCCGTGGCCCAATAGGAGTTCCTGTCATCATCCACAGCGTTTTCCGGACCGAACTTCGAGGAGCCGCCGCGGGTATTGGATGCTTCAGCTCTCGCGCCCTTGGCAAGGTTGACGGCGAAGGTCTGTTTGATGACCTTGTTCATTTCCAAGGCATGTTTCACGTCCGTCGGATGGATCGTGCCGTCGGGCATGATCGGGAAATTGAGCAGGAGCGTGCCGTTGCGGCCGATCGAGTTATAATAGATATCCAACAACTGCGGCACGGTCTTCACCTTGTCGTCTTCGGCGGGATGATAGAACCACTCGGGCCTGATGGAGGTATTCACCTCGGCCGGAACCCAGGAGTCGCCGCCTTCGAGTCCGAAATGCAGCATGTTCCACGGTACATCGCCCTTCGCGTTCAGCAGGCTCCAGTTGGTTTCGCCGACGTAGCCGGACTCGGTGCCGACCCAGCGCAGGTCGCCGCGGTCGCCGCCGTCGTTCCAGATCACGATGTTAGGCTGGAGTTTCCGCACCAGCGCGTAGGTGTTCGGCCAGTCGTAGTAGGTCGCGCGGTCGATCTTGCGCTCCTCCCTCGCGCCGCCGTAGTAGCCGGTGCCTCCGTTGGCTCCGTCAAACCAGGCTTCGAAAACGGGTCCGTAGTCGGTGAGGACCTCCGTCAGTTGATCGCGGAAGTAGGTGATGTATTCCGGTTTTCCATAGTCCGCGCGGTTGCGATCCCACGGGGAGAGATAGACTCCGAACTTCAGGCCGAACTCCTTGCAAGCCTCGGCCACATCGCGAACGATGTCGCCCTTGCCGTTCTTCCAGGGGGCGTTTTTCACGGAATACTCGGTGTATTTGGAGGGCCAGAGGCAGAACCCGCTGTGGTGTTTGGCCGTGATGATGACGCCGGTCATGCCAGACTCCTTGCAGACCCGGACCCATTCGCGGGCGTCGAGTTTGGTCGGATTGAAGAGCTTGATGTCCTCGTCGCCATAGCCCCACGATTGATCGGTGTAGGTGTTCAGCCCGAAATGGATGAAGGCGTAATACTCCATCTCCTGCCATTTCAACTGGTTTTCCGTCGGGACGGGGCCGAAGGGGGCGGGATCATTGACCTGAGCGTCGCAAACGGCGATTGAGAACAGGAAAAGCAACCTGCCTATTAGAAAGTTTCGGGGCATGGGTATGTGGGATGAGAATGTGTGATGGGCTTAAATGCAATTATGGGTCCAACGGAGGGCCGAGTTTGACCCGGTAGAAACGCGTGGGCGAATCGTTCGTGTCGGTATCCGTCCAAGTGAACGGCACCGCGGGTGAGTCGGCAACATGAGCCCGCTCCCAGTCCTTCAAATTGGTCGAGGTTTCAATCTCGTAGTCCGGGCCGCTCTGGCCGTAGACCTGGAGGCTGAACTGCCCGCCTGTGAAGGTGATGTTGTTGATAGTCGGAGTGACCAGCGGGTTCACGATGACAGAGAAACTGCGCGTGGCGCTCAGTGACGGTGAGCCGTTGTCGGAAACCTGCAGCGTGAAGGAATGCGTCGTGTTTGCCTGGTTCACAAGCGGACGGAACGCAAAGGTGCCGATACCGGGGTCCAACGTCGCGTTGGCCGGACCTTCTAGCAGCGTGTAAGTCAGTGCTTGCGGAGGCTGGTCGGTATCGGTGGCGCTGGCGGTAAACACGACCGTCTGGCCGACGTTCACCGTGTGGTTGCTGATGGCAGCCAGCACCGGCGGAGTCTTGATAAGCGCGGCAATCTCATTGGTGATCAGGATGCGATCATACAAGCGCACGTCGTCCATGGTGCCGTTGAGATAATTGGCTCCGGGCTGGAGGCCGCCGATGCGGAGAAGTGGCGGCAAGGTGCGTGAGCCGATAGGGCCGGTGCCGCTGCCGCGCAGAACGCCGTCCACATACACCTGCATCGCTCCCGTGGTGTTGTTGCGGGTGGCGGCGAGGTGGCGCCAGGTGCCGGTGTTGATGTTCACCGAGGAGGCGATGGTGGTGTCGCCGCCCGTCGAGCCGACTCCTAGGACGAACTTGCCGTTCACGATCGACGTGCCCCAGTCGGCCCCGCCACCGCCGACCTCGCCGTCCACCAGGCCCTTGCCGGACCACCACTGGGCACCCGCTGTACCGGCGGTGTCGGTGGTTTTCACCCACATCGTGACGGTGAAATCATCGGTGACTGAGGGAGGAATCGTCACGCTGCCACCGGAACCGTTGAATTGCGCGGCCTGTGCGCCGATCTGGCCCTCGACGTAGCTAAGCCCGGTGGCCGTGCCGTGGAAACCGTTGCCGCTGCTGTCCTGCGCGTTGTTCTCCAGCGGGTAGTAGGCTCTCAGCTCATTGGGGCTGGCGCTCGCTTCGACGGAGTCGGGGCTTTCGCCCGTGGCGTTCACGGCGCTAACAACATAATAATAAGTCGTGCCGTTGACCACGGCGGTGTCGATGAAGGTGAGGCCGGGGTTGGTGGATATGGTCGTGTAACCGCCACCACTCGTCGTCGTGCGTTTGACATTGTAGATGGTGGCTGCGGCCGTGGCCGACCAATTCAAGGTGACCTTGCCGCCGCCACCTACCGCCGCCAGGCCCGTGGGCATGGGAGGGGGAAGGGCGCCCCAGCTAACGGAATCGACGAAACAGGTGCCCGGCCACGCGGCGTTTGTCGAAATCCGGAGGCCAAGTTGCTTCAAGGGTGTGGTGTGGCCGGTCGGAACCGTCAGGCTGAGCGTGTTCCAGGCATTGGCCGTTGGGTTCCCGTACCAACTGGAGGCCCACGCCCAGTTGTAGTCGTTCAAATAGGGCTCGATCGCCGTGATTTGATGGCCGCTCGGCACCCAGATACGGAAAGTGATTGTCGTTCCGGGGGCCACCACCACGTCTCCCACACTTACGGATGATGTTCCCCCCGTGGTGCCGTTGAAGTTCACTGCCAGCGATTGCTTGCCCGCGAAGTGCCGTGCGGTCGATGGTGCCACTCCGGAGATTTGGGCTCCGCTCGCCGACCACCGCTGTGTGTCCGTTTCGAAGTGGTGCTGCGTCGGGTCCGGGTTGACGCCGGGCGTGGACGCGTGGGCTTCGGGTGAGAAACCGGAGGGTCCCGAGCCATTCACCGCGACCACCTGATAGTAATACGTGGTGCCGTCATTGAGGCCGGTATCCGTGTAGGACGTGCCCTTGATCCCAGTGACGAACGGCGTGGCGGGCTGATAGCCGGATTGCGCCGACCGATGGAGGTTGTAGCTGGTCGCTCCGCTGCCGGCGGTCCAGGACAGGTTTACTTGGCCCGTGCCAGCAGCCGTCGCGGTGAGGCCGGACGCCGCGGAAGGAGCACCGTTCAGAGGCGGCGGCGCGGCTCCGCCGGTCAGAACGGAAACAATTTCCGGGTCAACGATCGCGCCGGTGGCATAGTCGAACGGACTGCTGGGAGTGCTCCAGTAAAACGGACTGAGGCCATGGGCGAGCGCGGAATCGACTAGATATTTGTTCCAATAGAGCGTGGAAGCGCGATTGTAAGCCGCCTCTTCGCCTGTTAGCCCGCCCGTCCCGGAAGCCTGGAACTCGCCTATCAATACCGGGATTCCTTTGTCGACATATTGTTCCTTCAGCTGTTGGAAACCGGTGTCGATATGGCCTTCCTCGGGCCAGACGGCATTTCGGGCCGGGTTTCCGGAATCGTGGTAGGCCGCCCCCCAGTAGTGAATCGCATTGCCCCACGACTGGTCGGTATGAATGATCGTGAACAGGGAAGGTGTGTAGTTGTGATACTCGACCATCAGGCGGCCAGGGGTCGGATCCGGTGGGAGAGTAGTGAACCATGAGGTATCTCCGCCGCCCTGCAGTACCAGCCAACGACCAGCGTTGTTGCCGCCAGCCTCGCGAACTGCGCTGATGAAAGTCTGATAGTAGGCCATCAGGGTGTTGAATTCCGCGAGACTGTGCACGTTGGGTTCGTTCGCTCCGGCGAAGAGCAGCCGGTTGCCATAAGAAGCAAAGGTGGTAGCGATCTGGGTCCAGTAGGATTGCAGTTTGGCGTTGATGATCGGATCCACGGACGTTCCGATGTTGTTTTCCATCCAGCCGCCATCCCAGTGAATATTGAGCATCACATGCATTCCCGCGGCGATTGCCCAGTCCACCGACTGCCTGACTTGCGCCATGTAGGCGGGATTGATCTGATAAGTAAGCGGGTCGGCGTTGAAGTTCCACGCGCATGGGATGCGCACTGCGTTGAACCCGGCGTTGGCGGCGGAGATGAACACCGCCTGGGTGGGAGATGGAAATCCCCACGTGGCCTCAAAGGTATTTCCGAGGTTGAACCCGTAGGTGGGCGTCGGCAACGGGATGGTCGCGGGGATGGCGGGCGGGAACGCTTCCAAACCCAGCGCGAAAGCCGCGTCGAAGCTGTGGCTCGCGCCGGTGGTGATTGCGCCGCCGTTCACGGGAATCATCGCGATCTCGCCGCCGGAGTAGGCGTTGGCGGCCACAGCCAGCGCCGTCCACCCGCCGTTGCCCGGCTTGATGCCGAAGGAGAACGCGTAAGTTTTGTTAGCTTCCAGCGGGACCTTCATCCCGCTCCACTTCAGCCAGTCGCCATCGGTGAAACCCGGGTTCGGCGAGCTGACCGCGATGAGCGGGGTCGCAATGGTGCCGCTGATCGAGTAGATGCGCAGGTAATATGTCGGCGTGCTCGCAGGTATGCCGTAGCCACTGCCGGAATTCAACCCTGCCGTTTTGACGGACAGCGCCACGAGGTTCATCGGGTTGGCGCCCGTGGTGAAGGTCTGGCCGGCGATCGGGCTGTTGTCGGTGAAATAGTTCAGCCCGTCGGGCCAGGTCGAGTTGCTGGCCGCGAATTGGGAGATGTCGTTAGGACCCGGGCTTGGCGCGGTGGATCCGGTGGCCGTTAAAGTATGCGCACTCAAATGCCCGCACGCGGCGACGGCAAGCAATAGCAGAATGACGGTACCAATCACGAGATTCATCATCCGGTCAATGGTCTCCACGCAAACCCAAAGGTAACTGGCAAATGTGAAAGGCAGTTGGGGCATTTTCATAAGTTATGGGTCTTGGGTTTTCAAGGGGGCGGTCCGTGTCACCACGCTCCGATGGTCACGGCACGGACAGGCGCGAGACGGTGGGCTGGGTTTGAAGAACACGAGCCGTTGAAATACATGGTGCTGTGCGTGGCCTGCAATGCGGCGCATGCGGTGGCTAACAGGGAGAGGTGAAAAGAATGGGGTGCCATTGATATCGTCACGGTGGAAGCCGTGGTGACCCGCCATCATAGGGAGCAAACGATTTCCCGCCATCCCCTGTTCTAGGGGTTCTTGTCTCACCGTGAGTGGTGTCGCCAGCCATCCGCGGCGACGCGGAAGAATGCCATGACCGGGGAATGCAACCAGAGTTGCTGGCAATTGGACGGGTCTGACACTTCAAAAATCAACAATCAAAGTTCATCAATCCAATGAGTGGGCGCTGCGGTGGTTGTTTCGAGTGGGGGTCAGCTGGGTCTGACACGACCTATAAACATGCCATAGTGCCAGATGCCGGCATAGGCGGCGCGGATTTCATCGACCATCGGCTCGAAACCGGCGCGTGATTCCGGCCAAAGGTGGCCTTCCATCCGGACGTGGTTGACACTCATCCAACGGCGAAAGAAGGGTGAGCCCGTGTGCGAAAAATCGACGATGGCGAGCAGGCCACCGGGGCTGAGGTCGGCTTTAGCAGCCTGGAGGGCGTTTTCCCATCCGGGGTTGAACATGGTGAGCGCGTAAGAAAAAAGGACGAGGTCGAAGTTTCCGGTCAATGGGGCGTCGTAGGCTTGCTGGATGAGTTTCACCCCATCGGTCTTGCGCCTGGCGATCTTCAGCATGTCACCTGATAGGTCGACCCCGGTGATGTCCGCTTTCGGGAAAATCCGCCGGAGACTCCTTAAATTTCGACCGGTGCCGCAACCGACTTCGAGAATGCGTTTGGGGTCCGCGATCTGGGCGCTGCGGCGAAGGATGCGTTCGCGACCGAAGAGGAAGGTCCAGCGTGTGGCATCATAGATGCGGGCGTGAAGAGCGTAGTAGCCTTGGAGCGAGTCGTTCATGCGATGACTTCGGCAAAGTGGGTGCTGCCATAGGTGCCGACGCGGTCCAGCAAATGGAGTTTCGAGGTGCGCTCCGGTTGGAAGCGGAGCCGGTCCCGGACAAGTTGGGGCACGAAATCGAGGTCGAGACCGGCGGAGCGCATGAGGATCCGCGTGCCTGGGCGGCTGTTGGCGAGGATGAGATCCCATTCCTCGCTCAGGGCGGCGGGGTCGTTCCACGCCAGCCAGTCCTGATGGTCCAGCAGAACGAAGTGCGAGTAAGAACCGGGGTTCTCGCGCAGGAAGTTGGTGAGTGTGCCGGTATGGGGTTTTATCCGGTCGATGCGTTGGACCAGGGTTTCCTGATGCTCGCGGCGCAGGTAGTTCGGGCAGCAATGCAGGGTGTAGGAGCCGGTGATGTAGATGCGCCAGAAGTAATTGTCGCCGATGGGCAGCTCGGTCATGACGTGTTTCAGCTTGTCCTTCACATAGCCTGTTAGCCCACCGGGATAGGATGCCTCGATGAGGTTGATTTGCGGCCTTGGCACGCCCAGCAGCGTCATGAGTGCCGGTTGGCGGAAGAGCCAGTTGCTGAAGCGGCCCATGACTTCGCTTTCAAACAAGGCATAGGCCTCGCGCTGTTCATCCAGGGTCCGGCAATCCAACAAGGATTCGGCGAAGTTCCTGATGTTCGGACGGAACTTGAAAAGGGCGGTGCCCATGACCCATGCGGCGAGGCCGGAGGTGCCATGATAATAGAAGGATTTCTTGAGACTTTTTGGATTGAAGAACCCGATCCTCCGGTCCCAGAACCGCTGCGAGGAAGGGCTGAGCTGTCCGCGGACGCCGGCGTAGATTTGTTGGTGGTGGACATGCGAACCGATGCCGAACATCTCGAACAAATCATCGAACCGCTCCCTCGCGATGAGGGCCTGCTTGAGCTCCAGCAGGGCGTTCTGGCGGTAATTGACGTCAATCGCGTGGATCCGCGCCGGATCGTCGAGCAGATAGTCCAGAGCATTGCAGCCCGCGCTGGTAATCATCACCACAGTGCTGTCGCCATCCAGTTCCATCAATTCGCGATCAATCCGCGGATCTTCCCACGCGCAGTTGTAAATGAGGTTGGAACCATGTACGTGCCTGAACAGGAGGTCGTGCGTGGCTTTTTTTGCAGCTACCGATTTGCGAGATTGCTGAATAATCACGCCACGGATGCCAGCCCCTGAAGATCAGGATTTCGAGAAATAAAAGATGACGAAATTGTTGCAACTTATCCACAGGGGCGCAGGGAACGGTGTTGCTGGCGTTGCGGCTGTTGGGAATGGCGTTGCTTCCAGTCGGAAATCTCCAGTATTTGTTCAATGGATCACCATGACGAGAGGTTTGTGCCAAGACTGAGATTTCATATGACTGCGGCATTAATGTTAGAAACGGGGATTATTTCCAGAACTCTGATTCAAGGGGGTGGCCAAGGCATAGTCATCGCGAAGCCACGCCCTGCTCTGGAACTCAACCGTTCAGATTTACCTTTCACTCCGGCAGCGCTTGTGGTAATGCGATTTTCTCATTTTCGCAATTTAGGATGGCTGACCTCACATGGCGCGATCCGCAGAAAAATTTTCCCGCATCCCCCCAATGAAACCAAATACCCGAAAATTCCGTGAAAACCGATATTTCCCGCCATTTCGCCGCGGTGCTTACCTGGGGAGTGCTATATCTCCCGACCTTCTGCCCTGCGCAGACAATCACCGATCTGAACATCACATCAGATCCGGACAGCTTGCTCAAGAGCCTTGAGATCACGGTCGATGTTCCGCCGCTCTCGATCATCCAAATGCAAGGGAACCCGCTGCTGGCTGGCCCAAACTGGGACGATCTGACCGGCGACACCAGCGCTTTTGTCGGAGGAGAGACGACCTTCTCGACACCGCTGGTGGGACCACGCGGGTTCTTCCGATTCAAGTCCACGCCCATCCCATTCTCTGGAACCTCGGACGGGGTTTCGTTCTCCTTCAATGTGGGGGCGGGAATCACCCTACCGCAATTCACCGACCTGATGCGATCCCAGACCAAGTGGCCGGTATTTCCGCAGGTCATGGATACGGGGCTTTACCGCGAATTGGACGAACTCACCATCCCGCCCGGCGGCCACTCGGTGCCGAACCCCACCTTGCTAGGCGACGCGCTCGGCATGGGATTGTGGGTGCCGGGGCGTCCTGAGGACGACGGTAAGTTCGCGGATGCTTACACGCCGACGGACTTTCCCCAGGACGGCAAGGAGATCGAGACTCCAGGTGGCGACCGGTCGATGGGACCTTGGGAGGACGATGTCCGGGAGGTGGTGCGTCCGGGGCAGGTCGGCGAGCCGGGTGGTTTCGACATGCAATTCCGGCCGGAGATCGATGACGTGGATGGCAAGGAACCGCTGGACGATTTGGGAATCGTTTTTCCCGGCAAGGAGGCACGGGTGTTCCTGCGGGTGCTCAAGGACGGTTCGTATGAGATCGAATCCGCCGCGCTCAGCGAGGGAACCGGCCCCGGGAACGCATATCCGCCGCTGCCACCGGTGGGCTCGTTGGTCGTCATCGCCTTTTCTCCTAACAATCAGGAAGTGTTGCATCTCCGGACGTTGGCTGACCCCTTCGCGGAGCGCTCCTACGATCCGCCCGACGGCGGTTCGCACGGACTTGCGGAAATTGAACTCACTGGCATCAATTTGACAGTCCCCCTGCCGAACGGTGATCCGGATAGGGATCTTCCCGGGGTGGTCGTCCGCGTCTTCCGCTACTCTCTGGAGATTGACGAAGAATATGGTGGTCCGGACAGCCAGCCGACGCTGACTCCGGATTATTTCGATCGTCATCGCAAGCTCCACTTCGAAGAACTACTCGATGTGAGCGGTGCGGAGATCTCGGAGGCGTTGAAACCTCGATTCGCGCCGAACGCCGCTTCGAAAAACCCCACCGTGACCGAGCTGCGCCGCGGGGGGTCGAATGGCAGCAAGGTGAATGTCGCGATCCTCGGGGATGGATTCGCGGACACTGCCTCGGATCAGGCGCTGTTCAACAACTACGTGAACGACGTGATCATGGGGGATTTCCTCAGCCGCGACATCCATCCGGAGATTCTGAACGCGCTCAATGTTTTCCGGGTGAACACCTTTTCGGTGGATTCGGGAGTGACCCAGGTGAATGCGGGCGGGACGGTGACCGTTGCGAGAAGCACGGCGTTAGAATACCGCTACAGCGGGGTTTGGGACCGTTGCTGGATGGAGGGGGGGCCGAATTCCAGCACGTTGATCGCTGCCACGCTGGCGGCGGTATGCCCGCAGGCGGACATCATTTTCCTGGTGCTCAATGAGACCGACGGCGGCGGTTGCAAATCCAGTAATCGTTTTACGGTGACTCTGTCGAGCAGCTGGGCCACCGTGGCGCACGAATTTGGCCACCTGTTCGGAAAGTTGGGGGATGAGTACGGCTGCACTGCCACCTCGTGCTCGCCACTCTACACCGGCGCTGAACCGGGCAATGTCAACCTCACCAAGATCACCAACCGCAACAACGTGAAATGGAAGCAATGGATCCCAAGCTGGCGCCCGGTGATCACCATGGCCTCGCACGTCGCTGACGACTCACAGGATGTCGGGATCTTCCAAGGTGCCGTGATCAGCAACACCCGCTGGGCGAACGGCATCTTCCGACCCACGCTCACCGGCAGGATGCGCTCTAACAGTCTTGTCCACAATCCGGTGGGCCACACGATGATGCGCGACGAGGCGCGACCTTCACAAGAAGCGACCTTCCGCAAGAACGTCACTGGTGACTTCAATGGGGACGGCCGCACGGACTGCGTTCTGCTCGACGGGCGGCAGCTTTCCCTCTACCTCGCCGGCGATCGGAACCCGGGACCCGACGACCCGCAGACCGGCGACTCGCCGCGCTCTGTCAATGGAGTCCTGCAAAAAACCTGGTTCTTCACCGATCGGCTCATCAGCGACAGCGGCGTCTGGTCATGGCAGATCCGCCCCGGCGATAAACTGTTTGCCGGCGATTTCGATGGTGACGGACGTGACGACCTCTATGTCTTCAACGGCACCGACTGGAACCAGCCTTATCTGACGATGTTGAAATCCGAAGGCAACCGGTTCCAACCGGTCCGCCGCTATGACACCAACCTGCCAGGCTGGGAGATGAGGCGCGATGACGCGCACTATGTCGCGGATTTCAACGAGGACGGGAGGGATGACTTGTTCATCTACAACGGCAGGAACTGGAACATCCCCTACCTGCTCATGCTGCGGGCGAACTCCACCTCGCTCTCCTACGTTCGCCGCTACGACCAAAATCTGCCAGGCACCTGGGAAATGGGCAGGAACGAGCGGTTCTTTGTCGGCGACTTCAATGGCGACGGTAAGGAAAGCATCATCGCCCAGGATCGCGAGAGCTGGAGCCAGATCCATCTGCGGGTCTTCAACATCAACTCGTCCTCCAATGGCATCGTCCAGGCAAGCCGCTACTACGGCCCGATAGAGGGCTCCAATTTCACCTGGACCATGAACCGCAAGGACGATCTCCATGTCGGGGATTTCGATAACGACGGATCGGACGATCTGGCCCTGTTCAACGGCATCAACTGGAATGGCGCGTATCTCGGGTTGTTCGAATCGCAGTCCGGCGTGCTCCAGCTCCGGAGGACCTACTCGAACACAGCCGGCTTCACCCCGCTGCCCGGCTGGGGTCTCCAACGGAAGGATCGCTTCTGGGTCTCTGACGTCGATGGTGACAACGAATCCGACCTGATCGTTTACAACCATGAGAACTGGGACTCGCAATATCTGGGCATCCTCCGATCTAACGGAAACTTCTCGCTTGCCGGCAGTTGGCAGAAGGACTGGATCGGCGGCTGGAACCTCGGAAGCGCCGACGATTTCCGCGTGGCCGACTTCCGCGGTTCGTTGGGTTGGGACGACTTGTTTGTGTTCAACACCAACTGGTTCGGCTTGCTGCGCAGCTATCAGACCGCGTTTCAAATGGAATCGATCAACCACAAGTGGATCACCCAGCACCGTTATCACGGCTGGGGTTTCTGGTAGGTTATTCGGGGTCGGGACTTCAGTCCGCCATTCGTGGGAAGAACGGACTGAAGCCCTGTTTGAGACGTTAGAGCCGGACTCAACATCGGGAGTGCCTGCCAGCACCGTCCGGGGTATGCGAGTATCCCCAGGACAGGGGATGGCGCAACGGGCAGGGATTGCTATCCTAGCCCGGAAGTCCGAGTGGCGATTGCGAACGCCTCGAGTGTCTAACATGAGATTCCAAATGAAACCAGGAAGTTTCCCTTCTCCCTCCAACGCCTTGCGGACCGCCGCGGCATTGATCGCTCTTTTCCCGATCCACAGCGTGCAGGCCGCATCCCCGGCGTGGTTGACCGCCCGCGATGAGGAGGCCCGTGAACTTGTTGCGGATTTCGGCTCGGACCCGCACCGGGAAGTGCCGCGAGCAGCGGTTCCCCGTTCGCTTGTTCTGCTGAAGAACGAGGGTGGCGTGCTGCCGCTCTCGCGCAAGGTGACGCGCATCCAAGTGACCGGTCGAGGCACGGATGACCTCGGCATGCAGTGCGGCGGTTGGACCGTCGACTGGCAGGGCAAACGAAGTGCCGTCACGCCCGGCGGCACGACGATTCTCGAAGCGATCCGACTCACCGTCGTTGGCGATTTGCGCGACCCAAGGCTGGATTCCGGAGAGGGGGAGCGCTAAACGTCGGAATGGCAATCGGGAGACGCATCGCGTGGCTGGCATGGACGATGTTCGTGATCGGCGTTTTTCCGATCTGTCAGGCCGGGGCTCAGGAGGAAGGTCCACTGACCCGGATCTCGGACATCCGGGCGCTTTCATACGACCAGGCCACCAAGGGAATGCCGGTGAAGGTCCGGGGCGTGGTGACGTTTTCTAACAAGAATGTGGTGACTCTTTTCATCCACGACGGTAAGGCGGGTCTCTATGTCAGGCAGCACTGGAGTGATCCCAGAGTCTGGCCGGAGCCGGGAGACCAAGTGGAGGTGACGGGCATCACCGACCACGGAGTCTTCGCGCCGGTGATCTCCGGACACGGTGAGAAGTCTCCGGAGATCGTGATTCTCAGCAAAGGGGAACTGCCGCCGCCGCGCCATGTGGATGGCCGTGAGCTCGCCCGCCCGGATCTGGACTGCGACTGGGTGACCGTGGACGCGGACGTGATCGAGGTCATGGTGGTCGGGAACGCCCTGGTGCTGGAGTGTCATGCGGAATCCTGCGATTTCCATGTGCTGATAGAAGGTCCGCTGCCCCCCGAGTCCGTGCCGTGGGATCTGGCGGAAAGCCGGGTGCGGATCCGCGGTGTGGCGGCCACCAATTTCAATTCCAACCGGCAGATGACGCGCCGCTTCATGCGTGTCAGCTCGCCTGCTGACGTGGTGTCCCTGCGGGCATCCGACAGGAAAAAGGAAGCCCGTCTCGTGGGATCGAGCCAACTGCTCCGGTTGAAGGGTCCCGGTCCTAACGACCTGGTGAAAGTCCAGGGCGTGGTGACCTTCAACCTGCCGGGACGGGGCATGTTTCTGAGGACCGATGGCGGCGGAGTCTGGGTGCAGACCGCCCGCAATCCGCAAACGAAGCCAGGGACAGTGGTGGAGGTCGAAGGTTGGCCCCGCGCGGGCTTGATGAAGCCGATCATCCGGGCTTCCGGGGTGGCAATCCTGGACCATCAGGCGAGCCCGCCACCCCTGAAAAATCCGGCTGCGAAATTGTTGGATTCGCGCTTCGAATCCGAACTGGTCGCGTGCGAGGCGGAATTGCTCAACGTTTACCGCGGAGCGGATGGCACGACCTTCGAACTGCGCGACGGTCCGTTGATCTTCCGCGGCTGGCTGGGCTTGTCCGACGGCAAGCCACCGGATCTCAAAGCGGGATCGAAACTGCGGGTCGCCGGAATCGTCCAGATCACCTCGGTCGGGATGTTCTCTCCGTTCCAGGAAGAGGACAAGCTGCTGTTGAGGCTCCGTTCCGCAGCCGACGTCGTATTGCTGGAACCGCCGCCCTGGTGGACTCCCCGGCGGGTGAGCCTGGCGTTCTCCACGATATTCTCCGCGATCCTCGCGCTGTTAGCCGCCATCTATCTGCGGGGCAGGATGCGCCGGAAGAGAAAAATGGAATCCCAGCGCAAGGCCTTCGAGGCGGTGCTCGCCGAGCGCGGACGCTTCGCCCGCGAGATCCATGACTCGCTGGCACAAGGCCTGACTTCCGTATCCCTCCAGCTGGAATGCGTCAGAAGCCAGCTCGCAGGGGCTCCGGAAAAAGCGCGCGAACACCTGGAGACCGCGCGGGAACTCGTCCGCGAGAGCATGCGCGAGGCGAGGCGCACGATTTGGAATCTGCGCCCGCTGGCACTCGGTGAAGCGAATCTTGCCTCCGCTCTCCAGAAATATGCGCGGGAACTCACCTGCAACACGGAGATTTCCTGCCAGCAACAGATCGAAGGCACCCCGCGCCCTCTGCCTCAGGAGCATGAAAACGCCCTGCTGCGCATCGGCCAGGAGTCGCTGACCAATGCCGTGCGTCATGCCAACCCCCGCCGCATTGAAGTGCGGCTGCGTTTCGGGGAAGGCTGGGTCACCCTCGTGGTGAAGGACGACGGCCGGGGCTTCGACGTCGCGGACCGCGCTGGAAAAGGCTATGGCCTGACCGGCATGCACGAGCGTGTGGACGCGCTCGGCGGCAGCCTCACCATCGACAGCCACCCCGACGAAGGCACAGAAGTCTCCCTAACCCTGCCGACATGAAACAGCCCATCCGAGTTTTTCTAGCAGACGACCACCCGCCGCTCCGCGCGGGGCTCGCCGCGATCCTGAACAACCAGCCGGACATCAAGGTCGTCGGCGAGGCCGGCACCGGCCGGGAGGCGCTCGAATCGGAGGCGGTGGCGGACGTTTACATCGTCGATCTCCGCATGCCTGAGGGAGACGGCATTCATGTGATCGAACAGCTCATGAAACGCGATCCCGCCAGCAAGGTGCTCGTTCTAACCACCTACGACAACGAGGAGGACGTTTTCCGCGCCCTGGAGGCCGGAGCGCGCGGTTATCTGTTGAAGGATACGACCACCGAGGAGCTTGTCTCCGCCCTCAGACTGGTGCGCGCGGGCGAACGCTACCTTCCTCAAGGCATCGCCACGCGGCTGGCGGACCGGCTCGTCAGGCCGACTCTCACGCCCCGCGAACTGGACGTGTTGCGCCTCGTCGCCAAGGGCCGGACTAACAAGGAGCTCGCTTCCGCGATGTTCGTTTCCGAGGAGACGGTGAAGACCCACATGAAAGCCCTGTACTTGAAACTCGGCGTGCATGACCGGGCCGAGGCGGTCTCGGTCTCGCTGAAGCGCGGCATCATCCGCCTATGAGATTTTAACATGGCTCCTGGGGGGCTAACCAGTTCGTTCGATAGCCTCTGACCCTCGAGGTCATTCGGGATGTCATCAAGCGTCTTCTATCCGGCGCGCCGCTACTTGCACGCCTGCGACGACAGCAAGGCCGGATAATCCAACTCCGCTGGGAAGATCCCCGGTATCACCCTTTCGGGGGAGTGAAAAACCCCATTTTGTGGCTGTGGACCAGAGGAGCGCTTCATGATGACACTGTAGTCATCCCGTCATCGGGCATCGGCATCATTCGATGCACGGATCCATATCTCCCGAATAAAGAAAGCCAGAACAGTCATCCAAAAACCCAATCGAAAATGAAATCCAACTCAAAATCCCTCCTCAGTCTCGCCTTCGCCGGCGTCATCCTTTGCGGCATGTCAGTCGTACAGGGCGCAGTGGTCATCGAATCCTTCGAGTCCGGAACCCTCAACGGCTGGGGGGCGGGAACGCTCAATGCCTCGACCACCACGGTGAACACGGTCCGCGCCACCGACGGCACCCACAGTGCCGCGAATTCGTTCACGGTTCCTGCCAGCTTCTCAGGCTGGACAGTGAACACCATCATGGAAATCGATCCCCGCACCATCATGGACGGGACTGCCACGACGTTGGCGATGGACGTCTATTCCGATTGGTCGAATCCCGATGGCTGGGGAGTTTACGGAAATACGATCATGCTGATTCTGAACAACAGCAACGGTTGGAGTACGGTCGGGCCCACCACCGGCTCGCTGGCCAACGGGAGCTTTCAAACCCTCAGCTGGGATATGACTTCTATCTCGGGAGCGATAACGGATCCCGGGCTTGGCTATTCCACCCTCAGCATCGCCTGGCACGTCGGAACATGGGCCGGAGGTGGCGATGGTCTCGATAATGGCACCCAGACCTTCGCCATCGACAACATCTCCATTACCTCGGTTCCCGAGCCTTCAGTCGCTGCACTCAGCATCATGGGTGTGATGGCCCTTTTGGGCCGCCGCCGCTTCTGACCCAAGTTCCTTCCGCGCATTTGCCCGTCGTCCAAAAAGCCAACCCATCAAAAAACTCAAGAAATGAAGTCAAAATCCAAATCCGTTCTGGGCCTGATTGCCTCCTGCACCATGCTATGCAGCTTGTCCGGTGCCTATGGCGAGCTGTTATACAAGTGGGACTTCAATAACGCCGACGGTTCCAATACCGGCAGCGGCACCGATGGCACACTGACGGCCAATGTTGGTGCCGGAGCCACTACCGGATCGTTCAGCCAGGCTGGTGTTTCTGGAAACTCATGGGACTTCTCCCTCCGGACGAACAATGGCCATGACGTTTGGTTCGGGACGGATGTCGGCAATGCGGCCGGGGTGGGCAATCTTGACCTGTCCACCGTCAATCAGTTCACGATTACCATGTGGATCAAACAGAACGGCGGCAACGACAATGATCTGTTAAACATCGGATCCGCGGCCACCCCGACATCCGCTTCCAATCCCGGCATCTCCATCGGCCTCAATGGCTTTTGGGACAATGGCATGCGTGTAGGCGTCAACGGTTACAATGGATGGGTGGGAGATCTCTGGAGTCCGGGAACCGACGACGATTGGGTCTTCGTGGCAATTGCCTATGACGGGACCGACATCGAAAACGTCTGGGAAAATGCGACGATGAACGGTCTCTATGGGCAGAATCGCAATGTAGCGTTCATTACCGGTGACACGATCACGTCTGCCAGCGCGGTGAACGGCATCAATCTGCACACCGGCGACTGGGGCACTCCTGTTGGAAATGTTTCTCTCGCTGCGGACGCCACCGCCTTTCTTGGCACCGACGGTACCAACGCAAGAGGCTTCAACGGCAATATGGACGATGTCCGCATTTACAGCGGTTTGCTAACAGTCGCCGAGATCGAGGAGATCCGCCAGTCTGCGTTCGCCGAACCGTCCCCAGACGTCGATCTCTATTGGAAAGGGGGCGATCTGGTGAATCCTACCAGTTGGACATCGCCCAACTGGACCATTGACATCGCCGGCACCGTGCCGGGCGGCGCGCTACCCGCTGATGGGTCGTACGGAATCGCCTTCGCCACCACCGATGCCGATATCGGGAACCTGTCCACCGACCTCGGCGCCAATCAGAACGTTAGATCCATTGTTGTTACAGCGGGTTCGGGACCGGTTTACATTGGAGGCAGCCACGATCTGACAATCGGCGAGGGCGGCATCTGGCTCGAACTTACCGCCGCAGCCCTCAACATCGAAACTGCGGGCGGAGTCATTCTCGATGTGAACCAGACTTGGAAAAACAAATCCCCGAATCCCCTTTCCGTGAATTCCGCCCTAAGCGGCATCGGCACCCTCACCAAGAGCGGCATGGGCCTGCTCCTGCTGGGAGGTGACAACAGTCTCCTCACGGGTGGCATGGTCGTCGAACAAGGCTCCATGTCGATCTATCATGCAAATGCCCTTGGCGGCCCTTCCGCCTCTCTAACCATGAATGGCAGCACGCTGGATCTCAACGGACTCGATGTCAGCCTCGGTGCCTTGGCCGGCGCCAACGGCTCCATCATCCGATCGAACTCGCCCTGCACCCTCACCCTGGACCTGGCCGCGAACAGCACATATGGATGCTCGATCAACGAAGAAACCGGAGGTGGGCCGGTTTCCCTGGTCAAGAAAGGCGAAGGGAATGCGACGAGCACCGGGGCAGGCAACTTCTCCGGACCGGTGACCATTGAAAGCGGCCAGTTCATTGCAAACCATCCGAACTATGGAGGAGCTCCGACCAGCAGCAGTTTGGGCAACGTGCAGGTGCCCGGACGCACCATTACCGTTACCGCTCCGGGATCACTCGCGTTGACCAACAACAATATCTTCGGCAACCAGAACGGCGATTCATCGCTGCTGCCCTTGATCATCGTCAATGAGACCACCATGAGTGCCTCCAACTACAACCTCATCGGTGACATCACTCTCAATGCCGCCACGCTCAGCCAAACGACAGGCAATACCGGAAACTATCAGGGCTACCAGTTCAGGGGCGGCGTCAAGGTGACAGGAACAGCCGGTGCCAGCACAATCTCCGGAAGCGGAGGTAATCACCTCTCGGTCAATACGATCTTCGATGTGGAGGAGGTGATCGCCGGTGATGATCTCTCCATTACCGCTCCATTGATCGATCGGTCCGGAGATTTCGGACTCGGACGCGGTGGATTCACCAAGACCGGCGCAGGCACCATGCGCCTCTCGGGCGCCTCCACCTATACCGGCAGCACCGTCGTCAGTGAGGGCACCTTGGCTCTCGCGATTCCGTCACTGAGCGACATCAGAACCACCCGGGTGGCCGCCGGCGCGACGCTGCATCTCGATTTTCCTGTCGAGAACAACACCGATACCGTTGGCAGCCTGGTTCTGAACGACGTCATCCTGCCAATTGGAACTTACGGCGCGGATCACCCAAGCGGATTGATCACCGGCACGGGTTTCATCCAGGTCGTTGGCCTGCCGGACCCCTTCGGCGACTGGATCGCCACGTTCCCGTCGTTGGCCGGCCAGAACGCAACCCGCGGTGCGGATCCGGATCTCGACGGCCAGACCAATATCGAGGAGTTCGCCTTCAACAGCATTCCTGATAGTGGAGCAGCCTCCGGCAAATTCCGCTCAAGTGTGGAAATCGTCAACTCGCAGCAAGCATTCGTGCTGACCCTTCCGGTGCGCGCCGGAGCGGCCTTCACCGGCAACACTCCCGCCGCCATCGCGACGAGTGAGGATGATCAACTCGCCTATCGGATCGAGGGCACCAACGACCTGACCACCTTCGATCAGGCGGTTTCCGAAGTCCCTGCCGCATCGTCCGGACTCCCTGCGCTTGAAACCGGGTGGATCTACCGCAGCTTCCGTCTCAACGGCAACATCGACGGAGCCAATCCGCGCGGACCCAAGGGCTTCCTCCGCGCCGTGGTCATCGATAATCCGTGAGGACACGACGGTTTCCCGCGTCGCCACAAGCGGCGCGGGAAACCCGTTGCAGACATTCGGTCTGGCAGAGGATCAGGAACCTGTGATGCAGATGGCGAACTGACGGGTCCAGGTGGTGCCGTCGGCATCGGTCACGGTGAAAAGAAATCCGCCACGGCCGGCCGCGTTGCCGGCGGTGAAGCGGACGAGTTTTCCGCCCCGCCCGCCCAGGATGGCCTTGCCGCCGGTGATGTTGGAAATGGTGAACTTGGGTGCCTTGGTGAAGCCAGCGCTGTAGCGGCCGAGGTCGATGTCCGCCGGCGATTTGCCTATGGCAACGTAAACGTGGGGGGTGCTCTTGAAATGGAGATACTCCTCCAGGCGGGTGTAGCCCTTGGCGGCGTCCGGCGGGAGAAAGCCGTTCGCCGTTAGCTCCTTGTTGTGATCCTGCTCCTTGGAATTCCACCCCAGCGCGTCCTCATAAACATCCGGCATGCCGTCGGCGTCGCCGTCGGGCAACGCGGTCGCTTCCTTGAAGGTTCCGAAGCCGCTGTTGGAGACTCCTTTCAGATCGCTCTCCCGGGAGATATGGTTCCGCTTCAGGTTGACGACGTTCTCTATCAGGCGGGTGTCCACTTCGTCACGCAGGGTTCCGGCATGGGAGTGATCGAGCCGCAGGGGACCGGCGATGGAGATGATCTTCTTGTAGGCGGTCAGAGGTTCGTCGATGGCGAGCAGGTTGGATCCGGGAACAGCGGTGTCGAGGCGGATGTAGTTTCCGGATTTGCCTCCTGCCTTGAACGGGCTGCCGTGAACGATGTCCCAGCCGCGGTCCTTGCCGTTGAGTTTATCATCGCCATCGATGTCATGGAGGTTGTCAGCGACGTGGATGGAAAAGTTAGGTTTCCCGTCGCGGTCGAGCCGGGCCTTTTCCAACGGGGTATTGCGGATGTTGCCGGGCGGGCAGATGAAATAGTTGCCGATGACGTTCGCCTTCCAATCCATCGGCGTCTCGGAGTCGCCCATGATGAAGCCGATGTTCCAGTCGAAGGTGATGTTGTTGGTCCACTCCAACAGCCCGCCGGGCCGGGCCTTGGGATTGCGGGTGTGGTTGTGCGCCCACAGATTGTGGTGCGAGGTGGCGTGGTTCTGGTCCCACAGGCCGCCACAGGAATGCGAGACTAGGCCCCAGGCGTTGAGCGACCATTGCATGGTTAGATTTTCCGGAGGCCGCTTGAAGGAGGAGAAGTTCTCGTCGGTGCTGAAGGACATCGCGACGTGGTCGAGGATCGCGTTCTCACAACTCGAGTCGAGGTCGATGCAGTCGCCGCCGGAGCCGCCCTTGCCATGGCGGAACCGCAAGTGGCGGAGGATCATGTCACTGCCGGAGATCCGCAGCGTGCCGTCCCTGAACAGGATGCCGTCGCCCGGCGCGGTCTGGCCGGCGATGGTGAGCTTGCTGGAAGTGATGCGGGTCTTGATGCTGTCTGCCAAACGGATCTCCCCGCTGACCGCGAAGACGACAGTGCGGCCGGCGGCGGGGATGGTGGTGATACCCTGATAGAACGAGCCGGGTCCGGTGGATTTGAGGTTGGTGACGACATACACGTCACCGCCCCGGCCCCCCTTGGCATAGGCACCATACCCCTCCGCGCCGGGAAAGGCGGGAATCTGCGCGGCGGCGGTGAGCAGACATGCGGCGTGAACCAACGGGATGGATTTGATCATTGGGTTTTGGTGGAAGGACAAGATTTCAAAATCTGACTCAAATGTAAAAAGTGTCTACGCCGGACCCGCTACCGATAGATAAGGGAATCGATTGAGATTTCTGCAAACTGGATTGATTCCGCTGCGACGGCGGGAACCTGGGGCGGTGGATCGGACATGGAGCGTGCCGCCCTTCCTTACGCGTCTAACGCTACCGGGCCCTCCATTGCAACACCGTCCCGGCGGGCATCAGGCGTGCGGCGCGGGCGATGTCCCAGTTCGTGAGGCGCAGTCCGCCGATGCCTTCGAGTTTCATCCGCGCGGGGATGCTGGTGCCGTGCAAGCCGTAAGGCAGGGGATCGGTGCTGCCCGATTTCGCGAGGTTGATCCAGATGATGCCGACGGGATTGTTAGGGCCGGGTGCGAGATATTGCTCCTGGTCCAACGGAGGCTCGATCACCGGCTCCGGGTTTGCAATGGCATCGCCTGCCGCCGCGGGCTTTGGTTTCGGGATCTCACGCGGTTCACGCTTCGTCGCCATGCGCGGCTGCGGGATGGCATCGAGCAGGGTCCATTTGTCGCGGCCGCTCAGCCCCGGACGCGCGGAGGTCAGCGGCATGACGGCGATGAGTTTGCCCTCGCGTGAAATTTCCAAGCGCGACACCAACACCACCGCGGCGGTGACCGGCTTCTGCGGATCGGCGGCCGGTTGCAGCGGCATGTCGAGTGCCGTTTCGATTTCAAAGGGAATGACGTTAGGCACTTGGAACTCGCTGCCGACAACGGGCGTTCCCTTCAGTTGGGGATTGATGTGTTGCAGAAATGCCTCGTCGCAATGGAAGCGCTCCGCAACAAATTCCCAAGCGCTTGTGTAGCCGAGAAAGTCAGCCGCGACCAGGTCGTCGATCGTGGCAGGCGGTGGTGGTGCCGAGGCGTCCGGCTTGGAGATCTTTTTCCTGGTTGAAGTGGATTCCTCGGCCGGGGCCATCACCGGCTTGTCCTTCGGTGGGTTGATGAATTTGAAATCATCCGCTCGCAAGACGTAGCGCGTGTATGGCTCTTTCAACTCGGCCTCGGCTTTCGCTTTCAGGCGGGCGGGGTCCGCGGCGTCCGGTCGGGTTCGCTGATAGATCTCGCAGGCTTTCACGAACAATGCGCCGGCCTTGCCGTCAATCATGCCCGGAGAAAACATTTCCCGATCGAGAAACACCTGCAGCCGCACATTGTCGAGTTCCTGCTGTGCCTCGCCGCCGGGATCGAATTCGGGCTCGGGTTCCGGCACTGGCACCGCCTTGTTTGATTTTTTCTTCCTGCCGGACTCCTGTTTGGGTTCCGGCGGCGGTGTTGGTGGAACCAGCGTGAGCAACTCGCCCGGCGTGGGTATTCGCAACACCTGGCCGATGTGAATGAGGTCGCTCTTCAGATTGTTGAACTGCTTCAACTGCGCGGCGGTCATGTCGAACTTTTTCGCGATCTTGATGAGGGCGTCACCTTTCGTCACTTCGTAGGTCTCCGGCCGCACTGTGGGCGCGGCCGGTCCGGGCGTGGGGTCGCCGGGTGCCTTCGGCCTCAGCGCTTCCGGCAGCGGCATGCCCCACTCCGGTGATTCAGGTGGCGCGACACGCCATCTCCAACTCACGGCAAGCTCGAGCCCAGGCTCGACTTTTGACGGGGCCGCCCACGGTCTGGCGACCGGTTGGGAAGACAAATTGCCGCAAGTCAACCCGATGATCGCGGTTGCCGACAGTGGAAGTGAAAATGAAAATGTCATGACAGTAGGTATACCGCACCCAAGACGTGACGCAACGCGGAATCGGCCGCGCAGCCGATGCGATCTAGCGGAAAGAACGCCCGTTCGTTCCCTCGTGCAACACGTTCTACCCTCTGATGATCGGAATGCCCTCAATCCTGCTATCAGAGAATCATTTGAAGAAGGGCTTCGGGTTCATGCCAGAGGATTTTGCAGGGCTTGGGTGGCGGTGTGGAGAGGCTTTCAAGAATGCACTCCGGAGCCGCAGGGACGACCAAGGTCGGGACCGCCGCCATGCGAACCATGCCCTCGGCGACGCTGCCGAGAATCAACGAGCCGAGCGCGCAGTGGCCATGCGAGCCAACCACGACGAAGTCCGCGCCAGTGAGTTTGGCGTGGTCGATCAATTCGTGCAGCGGGTTGCCCACCGCGAGGTGAGAGCTGGCACCGGGGATGTCCTCTCGGATCTTGGCGAGCAGATTTTCCAGCAAGCCAGTCGTCCGGCGCAGGGTTTCCTCGCGCAGGTCATCCATCGACGACAATTCGGTCATGGTCAGCCGATAGTTGGCGAAGGTGGGCTGTGGCTCCATGGCGTGAAAGAGTCGCACGTTCGCATGGATGCATTTCGCGATGCTCACGGCGGTCTCGGCCACGGCGGGGGTGGCATTGGAGAAATCCACGGCGGCAATGATGGTTTTCATGGCAATTTCAGGGATGGTTCAAGAAGCACGGGAATGGTTTTGCAGCGAGCTGATGGGCTGGCCGGTTATCTTGTCCAGGATCTGGTTTCCGCCGCTGGCGATTGTGCCAGAGGCGAACTCTTCGTGCCCGGGAACCCCAAGCTTTCTAACAATCAAAACGTCGGATGAGATGCCTGGATTTATCGGGACCTCCGCGGTCACGGGATCGCCTCCTCGGGGTGGCGCAAGGATGAGCAAATGCTCTGTGCTGGCGATCCTTGCCAGCTTGGCGGCGAGTTGGCAACCGGTGTCCAGCCGGTTGTCAAATCGAAGGCGACCAGGATTCGCATTCATGATCCGCGGGAGGTCGGGTTTCGAGGGTGGGCAAGTAGCGTTCATACCATGATGCAGCCAGATCCGCCACCTGGACCAAGGCGTCAGCTTCTTGAAAAAGGTGGGTCGCCCCCGGGATAAGCCGGATTTGCCTCACACAGTCCAAGCGCTTGAGCGTTTCCTCGTTGCATTGGATGACCGGATAGTCGAACTCGCCAACGATCAACAGCGTGGGTGCTTCGACCTGATGGACCACATCGTCCGCGAGTTCGGTGCGTCCGCCGCGCGAGACGACGGCCCGGATTTCCGGGATGAGCGCCGCCGCGGCGAGGGCGGCTGCCGCTCCGGTGCTGGCGCCGAAATAGCCGATGCCGAGCTCGCGGATCTCTTCCTGCTGTTGGGCCCACCGCGTCGCCGCGATCAATCGGTCTGATAGGGCGGGAATGTCGAACCGCCGGGTCACCATCGAGTCCGACGCGGCTTCCGCGTGGGTCAGCAGGTCGATGAGCAAGGTCGCGATTCCCCTGCGGTATAGTTTGGTGGCAACCATCCGGTTCCTCGGACTGAAGCGGCTGCTGCCGCTGCCATGCGCGAAGATCACCAGGCCCTTGGCACCGCTGGGAACCGAGAGATGGCCGTGGAGGGTTGCATAAGGACACGGGATGCTTACCTCGCGTTCTGTCGTCGTGGCAGGATTCTTGCTCATGATGATTCCTTTCTCCGGCGAATGGGTTGCCCTGCCAAAGCGTTTCGCCGGGCTTCGACAGTGGGGGGGAGCTTGGCCGATTTCGACAAACTCCCTGTAATTCGTGAAAACAATTGCTCAAAAAGCAGGGGCTTGCTCACCAAAAATTATCGGAGAGTGATCATCTATTGCTCGATATCCGCGGCGCCAACGTGACCAACACACAGGATCTCCAACAGCCCTTTCCGGGTTGACTGGACGAAAACGCCGCCGTTCACTCGCCAATCTTCTCCAATCGCCAGCCTTCGCCATGATCTCGAAAATCCACCGTCTCCTCACCCTCCTGTTCCTCGCGTTCGCGCTTCCCGCCCCGGCGGCTCCGGCGAAGCATGAGTTCGCGATCGGCGAGGACAATTTCACCATCGACGGCAACAAACTGGTGATCCGTTGCGGCGAGCTGCACTTCGCCCGCATCCCGCCGGAATATTGGCGGCATCGGCTGAAGATGGCCAAGGCGATGGGCCTCAACACGGTTTGCGCCTACTTTTTCTGGAACTTCCACGAGTGGGAAGAGGGGAAGTTCGATTGGACCGGCTGGCGCGATGCGGCGGAGTTCTGCAAGATCGCCCAGGAAGAAGGACTGTGGGTCATTGTTAGGCCGGGTCCTTACGCCTGCGCCGAGTGGGAAATGGGCGGCCTGCCGTGGTGGTTGGTGAAACACGACAACATCGGCCTGCGGTCGAAGGATCCTAGATTCCTGGTCCCGGCGACGCGCTACCTCAAGGAGGTCGCGCGCGTGCTCGCACCGCTGCAAGTGACCAACGGCGGCCCGATCCTGATGGTGCAGGTGGAGAACGAGTATGGCTCGTTTGGTAACGACGCCGAATACATGGGCCTGCTGCGCCAGGCGCTGATAGACGGCGGAATGAACGTGCCGTTGTTCGCCTGCAATCCCACGGGCGCGATCGGTGCCGGTTTCCGCGACGACCTGTTCCAAGTGGTGAATTTCAGCCCGGGTGCGTCCGAGAAGGCGTTTGAAACCCTGCGGAAATTCCAGAAGACCGGCCCGCTCATGAACGGCGAGTTCTATCCGGCGTGGTTTGACATGTGGGGCCGCGCCCACCGGGTCAGCGACGTGAACAACTTCATCGGAGACCTTGAGGCAATGCTGAAAAAGGACCGTTCGTTCAGCATTTACATGGCGCACGGCGGCACGTCCTTCGGCCTGTGGGCGGGAGCTGATAGACCGTTTTCGCCGGACACCAGCAGCTACGACTACGACGCGCCGATCAGCGAGGCGGGATGGGCGGCACCCGGCAAATTCGAGCGCGTGCGCGGGTTGTTTGCCAAACACCTGCTGCCGGGCGAGACCCTGCCCGACGTGCCGGCTCCCAACCCGGTGATCGAAATCCCGCCATTCAGCCTGAAGGAAATGGCTCCCGTCCGGAAAAACCTGCCTGCGGCGATCACCGATGAGAAACCGAAGACGATGGAGTTCTACGGCCAAAGCCGTGGCAACACGCTCTATCGGACCACCTTGCCGGCGGGACCGGCAGGCGCGCTGGCCGCGGGGGAGATCCACGATTTCGCCTGGGTGTTCGTCGATGGCAAACAGGTGGGCGTCATGGACCGCCGCGCCAAACGCTATTCGGTGAAAATCCCGGCGCGCGACAAGCCGGCGCAGGTGGATATCCTGATCGAGGCGGTCGGCCGGGTGAATTTCGGCAAGGAAATCTTTGACCGGAAGGGCTTGCACGGCCCGGTTCAATTCAACGGCGGCGAAGTCACAGGCTGGGAGATCTTCCCATTGCCGCTGGACGAGGCGCAACTGGCGTCCTTGAAATACGAACCGATGGCGGCGAACAGCGGCCCGGCGTTTTGGCGCGGGACTTTCAATCTGGCGAAAACCGGCGACACCTTCCTTGACGTTAGAAACTGGGGCAAAGGCGTGGCGTGGATCAACGGCCATTGCCTCGGCCGCTTCTGGAACATCGGACCGACCCAAACCATGTATGTCCCGGGTCCGTGGCTCAAGGTCGGCACCAATGAGGTCGTCATGCTCGACATGGTCGGCCCGGAGAAACCCGGCCTCGCGGGCTTGTCCAAGCCGATCCTCGACCAGCTCCGGCTCGACCTCGACTTTGCCCGGAAAGTCCGGGCGACCGGGACCTTCGATTCGAAATCCCTCGCACCGGCCGCCAAGGGAAGCCTCAAGCCCGATGCCGAGTGGCAGGAAGTGAAATTCGACCGGCCGCAGAAGGGTCGCTACTTCTGCCTCGAAGCACTGAATGCCGAGAAAGACAAATACGCCGCCATCGCCGAACTTGATGCGCTCGATGCCAAAGGTGAGGTGATGTCCAAAAACAAGTGGAGCGTCTTCTGGGTCAGCAGCGAGGAAACCAGCGCCGAACCCGGCGACGCGGAAAACATGCTCGATGGCCAACCGTCATCGATCTGGCACAGCGAATACAAAAGTGTCGGCCCGGGTTTCCCGCACCGCGTGGTCATGGACCTCGGGGAAACCACCGAGCTAACAGGCATCCGCTACCTCGCCCGCTCCGGTTCCGGCACGCCGGGTCGGATCAAGGACTACCGCGTCTATGTCAGCGACCAACCGTTCGGTCTAACACCGGCGACGCCTTGATTCTGTGCGGATCGTTCCGGGCGAGGTTGCCACGGATCTTTTCGCGGGACACGTGAAGAGTAAGAGCTCCGCGATCATCGCCCCTTTCACGCATCGCCGCCGAACGCCGGGCTGCAGTCGAGAGAATTGCCTAACTGAAGCCATGCCTCCGCAACACCAATGCTTGTTAGTCGGGACTGACCCCATCGATGTTAGTCGGGACCGGTCGAGAGACCCCATCGAGACCTGACCCGATTCAATCAGTGACGCCGCTCCACGCAAAGATATCGCTATTTTGGAATTTTTGAAATTACATAGATCAGCATATCTATGTGATCCACATAAACATTTCTTCCGCTGGCTACAAATGATCGCTTCAACAAGTCAATATCTTCTATATTAGCATTTACGTCATATTTTTGGAGAGACTTAATTAATTCTTCTTTTGAACTCCAATTAAGTCCTAGTTTATTTGACGCATACTCAGAAATTCTGAAAAATTTCTGATAATCGCTTCCGGATGCAGCAGCAGTGAACACGATAACATTTCTTTTGAAATCATAGTTTACGTCATGCTTATAAGCCATTCCGATCTTATCTAAGATATTTGAAAATTTCTCATCTTTGAAATCGAATTCGATTACATTTCTATTAGAAAATTTGCTAGAATTTATGAATTCAAACTTTATCTTTAGCGAATCGGGATCTTCAGCGCCCATTTTGCTGACAATATCATGGACGGCTTTTATTATTGATGTTCCAGATGTCTCAACTGAAATCGATTGGTCCATGTAGCCAGCAACGGAAACTTCAGAAACTTCAGAAACTTCAGAAGCTTCAGAAGCTTCGCCGGCCTTCATGCTTGAAAACGATAAAATAAGCAATACTAGGCGTGTTAAATATATTTTCATGTCAGCTAAGGCGGCGTAAATAAATAAACTTTTCAATTGAGGCCATTTAGTGTGGTATGATTTTATAGTTCCATTCACCGTGAAATTTGTTGAGTTCAAGGTGTATGCTTTTCATTTCGTCCTTTGAGGCTTTGCGTCCTATTGG
>JBGSOI010000035.1:0-8168 GCA_041739215.1 Akkermansiaceae bacterium | reverse complement strand
GCCTCAACCTGCGGATCAATCTGTGCATGAGAAAAGCTTATGGTTATCGCAGCTTTGATCTGCTACAAACATCTCTCTATCACACACTTGGAGACCTGCCCGAACCAAAGTTCACCCACAGATTTTGCTGAAGAGCCTTATTTCCAACAGCGGGACGCGTGTGTTTTCCAGAGGTAGCAGTAAGACTCCCCTGCCCCTCTGACAAGGATGTTTTGGCTCAACTAGGGGTGTTCGCGCCCTCCGTGGCCTGCGGTGTGGCACTTCGCGCTCAACGTTCGGCAATCCCCCGAAACCTCCTGCCTACTTCATCCCAAGAACTTCCCGGATGTCCCGACGGATCTCCTCCGCCACCCGGTAATCGTAGGGGCTCACCGCGGGGAATCCCGGGACCGAGGTCATCGTGGTGTCGCGGCGGAACCATGCGCGTTCCGCCGCTTTGTGGATTGGCGCAGCCATCACCATCAGCAACATCGCCGTGGCATACGCCGGAATCAGGGCGCGTGAAATGACAGCGCGGTGCAGCAACCTCAGCTCGCCCGATCCGAACACGGCCCGGAACGCATTCGACACCAGCCAGAACACCGGGAACACCAGCAGGAAAAGCGCCACAAACAAATGAGGCAGGAAATTCCACTCCAAACTCGGCTCGCCATGCGAATACAATCCGAAAACCGGAATCAATGCGGCGGCACAAACCACCGCGCTTGTCCCCGATACGGATGGTGCAGCCGCCATCCCGAGAACCGCCGCCTTCTTGCCCAAACGCCAACGGGCGACAAGGATCGGAACTAACAACATCAACACCGCCATCCCGAAAAACTGCGCCATCGGCAGCATCAGGTGATTCCCCACAATGCTCCAATCCTGCCCACCTAACGGGGTGAGCTGATTGATAACCATCGTGAAACCGTATGGCAAAACGACTCCTGCACCGACGATCCACGCGTGATCCCGGGCATCCAACAACTCCGCGATGCGGGCCGCCAGCCGCAGGATCAACCGTGGTAGACGGAACCGATAGAGCGCCAATACCAGCACACCGAGTCCGAAGATCAGCCACACGACCAGGCAGCACCCACGCGAAAGAAGCTCGTGATCCGCCATTCGACCGGGTTTCAAAGCTCCGGCGGCTCGTGCGGGAAACCGCGGCTCCTCAAAATACCTCCGGGCGGCGAAGAACAGCGTTGGACTGATGATTTCAAACCATGTGCGGGAGATATATTCCTTACGCTCCCTTTTCCGTTGCATTTCCATCACCTGGATCATCCCGGCCAAATGACCCGCCTCCTTCGTCAACCCGAGCGCCACGGCGGACACATGCAGTCGTGGAATGGCCTCGCTCAATACCTTCCAATAATTCGACTCGTCCATCCAACTGTCGATTTCACTGTTCGCCCACCGGTTGTTCAAAATCTCGATATCCGCGATCAATCTCGCGAGACCATCCCGGTCATTCCCTACGACCAGCAGTTGGGATTTTGCAGCCGCCGCGGAAAGGAAGACACCCAGCAGGCCGCGGTAGCTTCCGTTTCCCCATTCGTCGAACCAAAGAATTTTGCCCGCCGTGAGATAGCTCAAGTGGTCATCCACGGGAATCAATCCCTTCCGCATCTTCATCAATCTAGGCTGATAGGTATCGAATCCGGGTTGCTGGGAAGCCTCGTGAAACAAGGCGATCCATTCGTCCAGCTTGCCTTGATCCAGGATTCGCCAAGATGGGACTACTTTGGCGTCGCGCTCGGCACGGGTGAGCTGAACCATTTCAATCGCCTTTCTCATCTGCAAGGCACCGGCTGCATAGAACGGCCATGAGTTTCCCGGATCCAACCGCCGTGCGGTTTCCAAAAAATCCAACGGACCTCCTCTGCGGCTGTTTCCATACTCGCTGAACACATACTCCATGTGAAATGCCGGGTCGTCGGGAGCGCTGTCCCACAGAGATTTCATGGCCTCCACCCGCGTGCTTTTAGAAGGATCACCCAGCAGCAACCAACGCTCTTGCTTGGTCAGATTTCCGGGCAGGCACTGGCCCAGCATTTTAACCGCCACCGGATAGTCCGGGTCATTTTGGAATCGGTGCAACACGGACACCTCTTGCAGCCGCCAGTAGGTCAGGGCTTCGTAGCCCGCGACGGTCCACGCCCACGCTGACAGTCCGACGAGCACGGCAAGAAACGCCCCCTTCAGCCAAGGCCGCTGTTTGGCGGCATCCACCGCATCCCACCGTTCGATTGCCGCATGCGCCCCCGTTTGCGCTTCGTCCGCCATTTTTTCCAACAAGCCGACCGCCGCCAGTTGCATCTCCGAGTTGTCCGCCAGCGGCCTAACCGCCATCTCCAACAACTTGTTCCCATGCTCAAACACTGGACCGTTTCTATCGAACGGCCATCGGACCGTCAACGATGGCGGCGGAATGGAATGTGTCCGGGCTGTCTGAAAAATGGCAGGGACCGTTCTACGCAACGGTCCAGCGAATGGGAGGAGCATGAATCTGCCCATAAATCGCTTGGGAATCCGTCCATGGCCGGTCATTCGCCTCCCATTGGCCGGACCGCCCGGAGGTCGATCCCTGCCGTCGCGCATTTTTCAGTCAGCCTCTCAGCCCAGGCACATTCCCATTTCCACGCTCGCGACGGGTTCATCCAAAGCGGTGTGGCGCTATCGCCTCCCACCGCAGTCCATGGGAAATTTGATTGCGCGGATGCCGGGTGGAAGTGAGGATTCCGCCCGATTCGATAGAGTATCCGGACCTGTCGCATCCCCCGATCCACCTCACGATTGTCATGAACCACGATCCCGCCCTGACCTTTTCCGTTGAAGAAATTCCAATCGCTCCGCGTTTGCGAACCGCACGGCGCGGCTCACCCATGGCCCGGCTTTTGCTGACGGGTTTGCTGTTTCTCGGCATGTCGCTCACGGCCCCGGCCTTTTGGAGGAATCCCGCGCCCGACTTCTCGAAACACGACGTGCCGCTCTACAAACAAATCACCGACCGCATCCAGGTCAGGATCCTTGCCCGGCTGGGAGAGGGCAAAAACACGCGGGAGCGCTATTTCATGATTCCCTTTGCCTATGAGAACCGGGGCAACGATCCGGCGTATTCGCACTCGTTCATGACGGTGATCCGCGTCCTCCCGGACCACAAGCAGGTCAAGCTGACTCCCGGCGTCAAGGTCCGGACTTACAAGGACCGGGAGTTCGAAGCGTTCACCATCAGTTGGCTGCCGCACGATTTTCCCGCCAATCCGAATCTTTGCGTTTTCAAAGGATTCGGCTCCCGCTTGATCCGGCAATGGAACCGGTGCCCGATGGTCCCCGGGAAAAGCTTCAGCCTCGAGGAAACCATCCAGCTGGGTGCGAACGTCGGGAACGCGGTGTGCATGTGGGGACCCTACGAAATCAGCAAGGGGGGATTCGATCTCGGGGTGAAACGCCTGCGCCTGCTGGAAGGCGGCACCATCAAATACCGGGCCGACGACCGCATGACCCGCGGGGATCTAACCGCCATCAACTGCTTCCGCGCGATGGCGGGTCTGTATGAGTTTTTCCCCAACGGGGGCATCTTCGGAACGGGCTTCAACATGTGGGGAATCAATGGCACGGCACGGGTCCTGATCGAATACAACGAGACCGCGAGCTTCCGGCAGCTGCTGTTGGAGCCGGTGGATGAGAAGAATGATCGCTTCGGATTTGTTTTCGCGGAGAGCCCGAACAGCCGGTTCTATAATCCATTCAAAGTCTCTTCCGCCTACCGGAAATAAGAGGCTGTCTGAAAAATGGCAAGGACCGACCTCCGGGCGGTCCGCGAGATGGGAGGAGAATGGTCGCTCGTGCACGGATCACCGAGCTTTTCATGCTCAGTTTCATTCGCGTCACATTCGCAGGACCGCCCGGAGGTCGGTCCCTGCCCTCGCGAATTTTTCAGACAGCCTCTAAGCCAGCGACGTAGGACTTTCCCCATCCATGTGGACTTGGAGTAACAGAATGTGGATCCGTGGGGCAACTCCGGCGTTTCCGTTGTTGTGAATCCGCCGTAGCCTGCACCCGTGCCCCGCCGCTTCCTCATCGCTCCTGACAAATTCAAAGGCTCCCTCTCCTCCCCCGAGGCGGCGGCGGCGATTGCTGCGGGGATTCTCCGCCGCGAGCCGGATGCCTTGATCGACAGCTGTCCCATCGCCGACGGCGGCGAGGGCTTCATGGAAACCCTGGCGGCCACGCTGGACGGACAATGGATTCACTGCCCGGCGGTCGATGCGCTCGGCCGCGCGATCGAGAGCCGCTATGTCCTGGCAAAAACTGCGGAAGGCCCGACGGCGATCCTGGAAATGGCCGAAACCGCCGGACTCTGGCGGCTGACGGCTGGCGAGCGCAGTCCCCTGTTAGCCACGACTCAGGGAGTGGGCATGCAAATCGCCCACGCGATTTCCGAACACGTTGTGTCCCGCATCGTTCTCGGCATCGGCGGCAGCGCGACCAACGACGGCGGCAGCGGGATGGCCGCGGCGCTTGGCGTGGATTTCCTCGATTCCAACGATGTGGAGATCCGACCCGATCCGTCGAATCTGACGGAGGTCCGCAGGATCGATTCCAACTTCCGCATCACCCTGCCGGAAATCATCGCCGCCTGCGACGTTGACAATCCCCTGCTAGGCCCGCGCGGAGCCACGGCCGTTTTCTCCTCCCAGAAAGGCGCGACGCCTGAGGACAAGATCGCCTTGGAAGCCGCACTCGGCCATCTGGTCGCGGTCAGCGGCGGAGAGATTGCGGCCAACACTCCCGGTGCCGGCGCCGCCGGCGGGCTGGGCTTCGGACTGCTGCATTTCGCGGGAGCCAGGCTGATCTCCGGTTTCGACTTGATAGCCGGGTTGCTGGATCTGGAAAACCGGATCAAACTGGCCGACCATGTCATCACCGGCGAGGGATCCATCGACCACCAGAGTCTCGGCGGCAAAGGTCCTGTCGCCCTCGCCCGCCTCGCTAACAGCCTTTCAGTCCCGGTCACCGGCTTCTGCGGCATCGTCGATGACGCAGCCCGCGCCAGCGAGATTTTCCAATCCCTCCACGCCCTCGCCGACAGCGGGCTGCCCCTCGAAACCCTGATCGCCAACGCCGGCCCCCTGCTCACCGAAATGGTCGCGACAACCGATTTTCCCAACCTATGAAAGCCCCGTTCATCACCGAAGCCGAAGCCATGAAGGAAGATTTCAAAGGCCGCACCAACTACTGGATGTGCCGCCCGGAAATCACCAATGCCAAGGACCTGCAAGTCTGCCGCGCCGTCCTACCGGCTGGCGAGGGTCACAATTTCCATCATCATCCCGAGCTGGAGGAAGTGATCTATGTGCTCGAAGGCGAGGTCGAGCAATGGGTCGGCGAGGAGAAGCAACTGCTCAAGGTCGGTGAGGCCGCGCACATGCTGCCGGGAGTCGTGCACGCGACTTTCAACGTCTCTAACCAGGATGCGGTGATCCTCGCGATTCTATCACCCGGCTCGCAGGTCGGGCCGTTCATGGTGGATGTGAGCATGGAAGAGCCGTGGACTTCGATCCGGGGTTGATCCCCTGCCGGTTTCCTGCGTTACTCCGGTGAAGCGGGAATCCGTTTCACTCTAACGCCATGTTCACCTCCCTCCGAGAATGGGCCGATGTCGTCGGCACGGGCGTCGATGTGACCGGCGTCGCGATCATCGTGACCGGCATGATCATCGCCACCTCCCGGTTTCTGCGGGATTGCCGGGTGACCGGGCAGGACATCTATCTGCGCTACCGGCAGGAGATCGGGCGCTCGATCCTGCTAGGACTCGAGTTTCTCGTCGCGGGCGACATCATCCGCACCGTCGTCGTGGCTCCCACCATGGAGAATGTCAAAGTCCTCGGGGTGATTGTGATCATCCGGACGTTCCTGAGCATTTCGCTGCAGGTGGAACTCGAAGGCCGCTGGCCGTGGCAGACGAAAAAGCCGGAGCTGTGAAGGCATGAGAGGACTCAATGCCGGAACTCGGACGGCCGCCAGCCGATCCATTTGTTGAACGTGTTGGAAAACGTGAACGCGCTTTCAAACCCGACCGCCCGCGCGATGACCTCCACCTTATCATCCGTGACGGATAACAGATGCCGCGCCCGCTGGAGCCGCAGGTGCGTTAGATGCTGCATCGGGCTGCGGCCGAGTTCCTTGCGGCAGAGCCGGCGGAGATGTTCGCCGCTAAGGCAGGCGATGGCGGCGAGTTCCTCAAGCGACCAAGCTCGGGCAAGGTCGGTTTCGACGCGTTGCCAGACGCGCCACAGCCGGTCGTCGGCGGTGTGCGGCTGGGCGAAACGCAGGACGTAGTGATGGACCAGTTCGCTCCAATGATGGAGGGCCGACGCGCCGTTTTCCGAGATGCTTTCGGCATGAAGGCCTTCGATCGCGGCCTTGAGCGGGGCGTTCTCAAAATTCCCGGTCACCGGGGAAATGGATGACAGGATCGGCCGCGTCTCGCGGGCTTCCCGGTAGCGGACCCAGGCGAAGTTCCACGGTTTGCCCGGCAGGCATTTGAGCGCGTTCATGACGAACGGCGGCAGCAAACACGCCTGGCCGGCACGGATTCGTTTCCATTGGCCGTCGGCCAGGATCACCCCCTCGCCCTCCAGACAGGCCAGCATGAAGGTTCCGCTCTGGTTGGCGCGCACGATCTGAAACGGCGGCACCGCCTTCATGATCCCGCAGTGGGAAATGTGGTGCTGTGCGAGCAGCGGGCAGACCGGGCCGTCCTGCATCCAGCCGCGGAGGTCGGAGACGTCGGCGCGCACGACTTGGTAGCGGGTCGATTTTCCGAGGATCTCGGTGTCTTTCAGCGGCTCGGCGGATTCCTTCATGGGTTTGGCGATGGCGCTAGCTTGCAGCGCCATGTGGAAACCGGATAGCTGAAAGTGGAGGTCCCCCACGTTTCCCGCTGGACGCCATCCATTTACGCGCCAAAACCAAGCCATGCCAAATCAATGGACTGGAAAAGGAAACCCATACACTCGCACTGAAGTCATCGAGCGGTTCAACGACACGCTCTCCAAAGGCCAGGCGATCATCGCCGCCGGCGCCGGCTCGGGCATCAGCGCGAAATTCATCGAGAAAGGCGGCGCCGATCTCATCATCATTTATAACAGCGGCCGCTTCCGCATGATGGGCCACGGCTCGACCGCCGGCATGATGGCCTACGGCGACGCCAACGCCATCGCCATGGAAATCGGCGAATACGAGGTGCTCCCGGTCGTCGAGGAAATCCCGGTGATCTGCGGCGTGCACGCCACCGACCCGCGCCGCCGGATGTGGCATTGGCTTGGAAAGGTGAAGGACATGGGCTTCTCCGGCGTGAACAACTTCCCGACCCACACGATCATCGACGGCCACTTCCGCGGCGTGTTGGAAGAAACCGGCATGAGCGTGACCAAGGAGTATGACATGGTCGGCCTCGCCCGGAAAATGGAGATGTTCTCCATCGTCTACGTCGGCTCGCCGGAAGAAGCCGTGCACATGGCGAACAATGGTGCGGACGCGATCATCGCTCACGTCGGCACCACCGTCGGTGGCTCGATCGGCGTGACCAACGCGGTTGTTAGCTGGGAGGACACGATCAAGCGCACCCAGGACATCATCGACGCGGCGAAGACCGTGAACAAAGATATCTTCTTCCTCTGCCACGGCGGCCCGATCAACACCCCGGAAGACGCCGACCGCGTGATCCAGGCAACCGATTGCGTGGGCTTCGTCGGCGCGTCGAGTCTGGAGCGGATGGGCGTCGAGGAATCGCTCACGAATCTAACGCGGCAGTTCAAGTCGATCTCCGTGAAGCGGAAAAACTAACCGCCATGGCCATCATCGCGGTTCTCGGGACGTTCGACTCGAAAGGCGAGGAACACGCCTTCGTGGCGGAGCGCATCCGCGCCCGCGGGCATCGCGTGCTGATGATCGACGTGGGCACCGGCGGCCCGCCGACCATCGTTCCTCATTTCACCAGCGAGCAGGTCGCCGCCTCGGCGGGGATCAATCTCGCAGAAGTGCTGGCCCGCAAGGATCGTGGCGAGTGCGTGGTGGCGATGAGCGAGGCCGCGCCGGTTTTTCTCGCGAAACTCGCGGCCGTGCATGACATCGACGGCGTCATCTCGCTCGGCGGCGGCGGCGGCACCGCCATCGCC
>JBGSOI010000004.1:0-5741 GCA_041739215.1 Akkermansiaceae bacterium | reverse complement strand
CCGGGCCCCGAGCGCGGCGGCGAGAGTCTCGCGGGAAAGGATCACGTCGTGGACGAGGTGCTTGAGCGTGGGCTCCTCGGTGGCCACCCGGCGGGCCTCGCTGCGGAGGGTTTCCCAGACGTTCTGGATGTCCGCGACCTTGCCGGCGCAGAGCTTGACGGTATTCTTGCTCGCCGGAAGAAGTCCGGCCTGTTGGGATTCGCTCATGAAGATTTCACAAAAATTGGAATACGCCTGCCGGGCGATGGCCCAACTGGCGAAATACCATGACGGGCGGACTCTTACACGGCTCGAGGAACTTGCGCAACGCGAAGCAGTCTCGGGAAATTTTCTGGTGCAAATCCTCAACGACCTGCGCCGCGCCGGCCTGATCGAGAGCCGCCGCGGCAAGGCCGGCGGCTACCTTCTGGGCCGGAGCGCGGACCAGATCACCCTGCGCCAGGTGGTCGAAGCGGTGGACCCGGCGCTGTTGCAATGCTCGGTCACCCGCGACGGCGATTCCGGGCAAGCGGTGAGGCGGGCGTGGGAGCAGATTTCCGGAGGTTTCCAGCACTCGCTCGATCAAATCACGGTGGAAAGCCTGGCCAACAGCCAGGGCGACCCGATGTTTTACATTTGATCGGCAATCCCGGCGGGTTGGAAATTTTGTCAACAAACCTAAAATAATTAGCTGGAAGGAGGAATCCATTTCGGCTAAGGAATCCCTGTTCTTTCAACCTTTTTCATCCCATGGCAGCCCCCGCCGAACATACCCACCATATCAAAATCCGCTCGACGCAAATGGAAATGGCGTCCGGCGGCGGCTCCAACCGCGACGAGGATTACGATCGGAAGCTCAAGGACGCGCAGGACGAGCTCAACCGGATCCAGCTCCAGCGCGAGGATCTGGAACGCAAAAAAAGCGAGCTTGAGGAACTCACCGGCCGCAAGCGCGCGTTCCTTTCCCAACAGGTCGAGCTGACCGAAAAGCTCACCACGTCGCTCACCCTGATCGACCGCGAGTTGTTCGAAATGCGCCAGGAAGCGGAAGATCTCGAGCAATGCCGCACCTGTTTCGCCGCCCACCTCGACAAGATCCAGAAGTTCAGCCCCGAGAGCTGGACCCGCGACCAGCTTTCCGAGAAACTTGACAAAGCCTCGATGGCCATCGACATCGCCGCCGACGAATACGACCAGGCCGCCGCGCATTTCGTGAATGGCCGCAGCGGCGCGATCTTCGGCCGGCCGTCGAAACGGCACCGCTCCGCGAACAACCGCGGCGCGGCCAGCTCGGAATTCGGCATGAACCTCCGCAACGGGTTCGCCTTCAATCTGCCGATCCTCATCCTCGGCGGGCTTGCGCTCGCCGCCTATCTCGTTAAATAGTCATTTCCATGAGCCGCGCCCCCCTCCTCAAAGAAGACGTGGAATTGAAGGAACTCCGCGAGGCAGAACAACAGCTTCTGCTCCTCCAAAAGGAATGCGCGGAGATCCCCCGCAAGCTCGCCCAGGAACTCAGGGAACGGGAATGCACGATGCCACCCCTCGCGGAAATCGAGGAACGCCGGTTGCGGCGCGAGCATGAGGAAATCGTTTCCCGTGGCCAGGTCGCCAACATCCTGCGGGACCAGAGCCGGAGCGTCCTGCTGTTGCTGCTGCTTCTAACCGCCACCTGCTCGCTCATCTGGTGGGGCATGAAACTGATGCAAGGTTGAGAATTCGGGCAATCCAAGCCTTGCGGGTTTGATCGATCGCGTCGACTATCGCGAATGTTCAAACCGACCGTCACCGCCGCAGCCTCCCTGGCCTGCCTTGTTTCCACTTCCGCCGAAACGATCGAACCCACCTTGCCGGGGTTCGATCCCGCCAGGGCCGCCTTCAGTTATTCCGGAGATACGGACTTCGACGACAGTTCCGGCAGTCTGGACATGTCCCGCTTTGAAATCCGGGCGATCCTCGCCAAACCCATCAAGCCGATGGACGGACTGACCTTGCTGCCGGTTTTCAATTACGAGGCGACCTCGCTCGACTTCAGCGGCACTCCGACCGGCTTCCCCATCGGCGATGAGGATCTCCATTCCGTGAGCATCAGCACTTTCGCCTTCTATGCCCAGGAAGGCTCGTCGTGGTTCTATGCAGGCTGGGGCCGGGCCGAGATGGCCACCGATTTCCAGGACGTCGGCGGCGATGATTTCACCTTCGATCTGGCCGGTGGCGCCGGCTACCGGTTCAGTGACAAGTTCTTGTTAGGATTCGGCGGCGCGGTCGTGAACCTCAATGGCGACGTGAAATTCTATCCGGGAATCGCGTTCGACTGGATCGTCAACAATCAGGTCCGGATCGGCTTGTATGGTCCGACCTTCATCGCCGCTTACACGCCGGATGAGAACTGGGAGTTCAGCTTCCGCGGGGATTCCGGCGGCGGCGTCTGGAACATCGAGGACACCGGTGGCGCATCGCGTTCGGTCGATCTATCGAGCTACCGCCTTGGCCTCTTCGCGAACCGCCGCCTCACCGACAAGCTCTGGCTCACGGCAGGCGTGGGCGCAACCGTCGGCAACGAAATCCGCCTGACCCGGCCGGACGGGGACAAGCTTTTCGAGGAAGACATGGACGCCGGCATGTTCGGCGAGATCGGCCTGCGAGTGACCGCCTGGTGAGCCGTCAGGCCTTGGCCTTCAGGCGTTCTTCGAGCTCCGCCCACTGGCTGCGGCCGACGATGTAGCCCACGCAGCCATCCTTGCCGCAGCGGCAGGGATGGTCCTCGTAACAATCGACATCGAAACCGTAGTCGAAGGTGAGTTCCTCCCCGGCATTGATGTCGGTTAGGGAGTGGATGAAAATCTTCCGCCCCTCGATCCACGCCTCGCAGTTAGGCGCGCAGGAATGGTTGATCAGCCGCGCGGTGTTCCATGGCACGTTGCCATCGATATCATAGCGCTTGGACAAGGTGAAAATGTAAACCGCCGCGTCACCGGTCTTGATGGCTTTGGCGTGCTGTGAAACCCCGCGCCGGCCGCTCTCGTCCTTGTCCACCAGTTCGCCGACATACTCGATGATCTTAGTCTCCTTCGGAATGAATGTCGTCGCGTAAACCCCGCGCCCGTGGATCTCCGAACCGCGGACCTCGCAGAATTTGCTTTGCCCGCGGTTCCACAATTCGACGAGCTTGCGGTGCAGGATTTTCTGCTCGGAGACCTCCTTTTTCTTCTTCGCTGCCATGGCCGTGATTCTAACGAGACTCGCGTTTTTCCAAAGGAGGAAATTGCAGATCCTGCGGTAAATTCACGAACAGGCCGCGCAGGTCGTTCACCGTCAGCCCGGAGCCGTCGATGAAGGTCCAGTCGTTCTTGCCCTTGTCGGTGATCGCCACTTGGAAGCCGATGCTCTCGATCACGATCGGCTTCGCCTCGCCCGGACGGATGATCCGGAACTTCGTGGCGGTCGGAATGATCACCAGCCACTTGGTGAAGATCAGGCTCTCGACGGTCTCCCCCTTGATGGTTTCCACCTTTTTGCCGGGTCCGACTTCAAACGACCGCGGCTGCCCCTGAGGCTTGAAGGAAATCATGCTGATGCCCTGCTGCACCATCTGCTTCGCCACGCCGGCGAGCTGCTTCTCCAACTCCTCCATCCCGCCCATGCGGTTGGCGGTGCGCTCTTTCCACATCGGGTTCATCCGCTCGACGGCCACCTGATAGCGGCCCATCACGACCTCGTCACCAAGGCTGGCCACCGCGGCCACGGCCGAGGCAACCACGTCGGCCGGCGCGACCGAGGACACGGTTGCGCCAGCGGTTGCGGGTGCCTCCTTCGGGATTTTCGGCAAGGGTGCCAGCGGCGGCGGCCCATCCTGGGCGGATGCGGCACCACCTGCCAGCGCGAGAGCGGCGAGCGAGGAATAGATAGACTTCAGTTTCACGCGGCAATCGATGGCGTGCCCCCCCTTTCCCGTCAAGCTTGGCGGCAATTCAATCGAGTCCACGGGCTTTCGATTCCTATTTTTAAAAAAATTCCCTTCATCCAAGCCAATCGCGCCGGACGCGTCCGGATTCCGCTTGGAAAATCCGGCGGCTTTGCATAATTCTCGCCGTCCCATGGCGAAGCAGGCACTCGGAAAAGGACTCGGCGCACTCATTAAAAAAAGTGTCGCTTCACCGGCAACAGATGCCGTCGTCGCTCCTGACGATTTCAAACGCGTCCGCGATGTGCCGCTCGACCAGATCATTCCCAGCCCGCTGCAACCGCGCACCGTGTTCGTGGAGTCGCCGCTGGACGATCTGATGGAGTCGATCCGCCAGCACGGCATCATCCAACCGCTCATCGTCCGCGCCGTAAATGGCAAGCTCGAGCTCATCGCCGGCGAACGCCGTTGGCGCGCTTCGAAAAAGCTCGGCCTCGCCACCGTGCCGGTCATCGAGCGCGAAGCCTCCGACCGCGATGTGTTGGAAATGGCCCTTATCGCGAACCTCCAGCGCGAGGACCTAAACCCGATGGAAGAAGCCGCCGGCTACGTCCGCCTCGCCGAGGAGTTCACGCTCAAGCAGGATGAAATCGCCGCCCGTGTCGGCAAGTCCCGCGCCAGCGTCGCCAACGCCATGCGCCTGCTAGGACTCCACGTGGATGTCCAGATGCTCGTCGCCCAGGCCCGCCTAACCGTCGGCCACGCCAAGGCGATCCTCGCGATCAAGGACCACGACAACCAGCTTCTCATTGCCGACCAGATCATCCGCCGCGCTCTAACCGTCCGCGCCACCGAGAAGCTCGCCCAATCATTCCTCAACAACGAGCCACAGGATTCCGTCGATGCGAAGAAGGCCCCCGCCGCCCGCGAGATCGACATCCACGTCCGCGCCATCACCAACCGGCTCCGCGAGCACCTCGCCACCCACGTCGCCATCCAGCATTCCTCGAAGAAGGGCAAGATCGAGATCGAATACTACGGTGACGACGACCTGCAGCGCCTGATCGAGTTGCTAGGCCTGCCGAATGGGGAATGATCCTGTCACTTGCAAGCAACGGCGGTATAAGAGCTTGTCTTAAAAATGGCAGGGACCGTTCGCGTATGAGATCGCGCGAGGTCGTCTTCGATTTTTCAGCCAACGTCATGTGCTCCTACGGGAGCGATTGAATTGAAAGTGGAATGAGATTGAAATGCTCATGGCCCGTTAGGAGGCACGGCTTCGCCTTTGATTGTGCAACGGCGCTGGAGATCGAAGAATGGTGGAACCCGATGCCGCTCCAAGAGCTCAAGAAGCATCTCGGTGCCGCGCTCAAGGCGGAAATCAAGCTCCGCCTTGCTTAGGGTGACCAAATGAAGAATCGATCGCGCGGTGCCGCTCTGTCGGCAAAGCTCTGACTCATCAATGAATGGAATGTCGGCGAAGTAAAATCCATGCATCTCCGAATTTGGGGTGAGAGGCTTCCCCCAGTCGAATGTCTGCCCGTGAAGGAAATAGGTGTCCTGCTCGAAGGGATAGTGTGCCATCCAACCCAAGATCCAACCGATAAAATCGATCTTGCCCGAATCATTCATCACGATCTCAGACGCGTAGGTCGACAACTCGACGCGTTGAAACTCTTCGTCGTATTCTTCGGTGCCTGGTTGCGGCAGATCCGACATGAGGTGAGCTAGATTTCTGGACCACCCACCTCCACAATCCGTCCAGATGAAATCTAAGCCACGCCAACGTTACACCGCCGAGTTCAAGGCCCAGGCCGTCGAACTCACCCACACCGGCAAGCCCGTCTCCCAGATCGCC
>JBGSOI010000230.1:0-36152 GCA_041739215.1 Akkermansiaceae bacterium | reverse complement strand
CCGCAGCCTCACCCTGCGGGCGCGCTGCGCACGTCTCAAATGGGCGCCCCACGCCCATTGGTCCTGCCCGAAGACCATGATGTCGCCGATGGTGCCGCCGTCCGGCGTCGTTGCACTATGCCGGGACAAGTTCCGATGCGTCGAAATCCGCCGGGACGAGTTCCGGTCCGCTTGTTGGAACGGGATAGTGGCGATGAGGTCGATGAGCCCGGCGTCGCCAGAAGCCTTTGCCGGGGCAAGCCCCGCGAGGTTCGGGAGTGGCGACATTCCTGTCGCCACTCGGGCTTTGCTGACGACAAGAGTGTCGTCACTCCTTATGAAGAGCTCGCGGAGGAAGGTTTGGGAGGAGGAGTGGGGCACAGAGGGAGAAAAGCTGAAAACAGAAATGCTGAAACGCTGAAATGGAACAGCTTCAGATCTCGGAGGCTAACAGCCAGCGCCGGGACGGGAAGGAGATTTTTGCAGGATTGCGGGGGAAGGAGACTTGCCTCCGGCCATGCGGGATGCGCTTCGCGGTTTTTCTGATCTCGCTAGCGCTCGTCTGGCATTCCGGGCGGTCCGCGAGAATGGGAGGCGAATGACCGGCAAAGGGCGCATTCCCAAGCGGTTTCGTGGACAGATCCCTTCGCGTTACACTCGCAGGACCGCCCGGAGGTCGGTCCCTGCCGTTTTAGTGACAGTCTATTAGGGCCACATTTCGCACAAACGCGTTGCACGCTGGCGGGATCGGAAGAGAATCCCGTCGTCCATGACTCCTGATTTCATCCGCGAAGCCCTCCGCCAAGTCCGTTACCCCGGTTTCTCCCGGGACATCATTTCCTTCGGCCTCGTCAAGGAAGTCAAATGCGAACCCGGCCTCGTTACGGTCCATCTCGAAATCGCCACCCGCGATCCAAAGGTGCCGGAGAAGATTTTCCAGGACTGCCACGTGCTTCTCGATCCCCTGCCCGACATCGGGACGGTGAAAATCGAGATCGACGTAAAGGACGCACCTCCCGCCGCCGGCGGTCTCGGTGGCACTGTGGGGAAATCCTCGATTCCGGGCGTGAAGCGCATCATCGCCGTGGCTTCGGGAAAAGGCGGTGTGGGAAAATCCACGGTTGCCGCCAATCTGGCAGTCGCGCTCGCCGCTACTGGAGCGAAGGTCGGACTCTGCGATTGCGATCTTTACGGCCCGTCGGTCGCCCAGATGTTCGGCGTCAACGAACGCCCGATGGCCAACGAGCACGATGAAATCATCCCGCTCGAAGCGCACGGACTTAAACTCATGTCGATGGGATTTTTGTTGGAAGACCGCTCGCCCGTCATCGTCCGAGGGCCGATGGCCACCCGTTACACCCAACAATTCCTACGCCAGGTCGCGTGGGAGGATCTCGACTATCTCGTGTTGGACCTGCCGCCCGGCACCGGCGACATCCAGCTGACCATCGTCCAGACCGTGACCGTCGATGGCGTGGTCATCGTCACCACGCCGCAGGAAGTCGCGCTGATCGACGCGCGCAAGGCGGTCTCCATGTTTGCCAAAGTCAACGTGCCGATCCTCGGCCTCATCGAGAACATGGCGTGGTTCGAGGGCGACGACGGGAAGAGGTATTTCATCTTCGGCAAGGAAGGCGGCGTCCGCGAAGCCGAATCCATGAACGTCCCGCTGCTAGGACAAATCCCGATCGACATCGAGACCCGAGAGCGGGGTGACAGCGGCGCGCCCATCGCGCTGGTCGCGCCATCGGTTAGCAAGGTGTCCGCCGCGTTTCACGAGATCGCTGCCAAGGTTGGATTGAAACTCCCGACAACCTAACATCCGGCAGGCAGGCGGAACTCGAACTCGATCCAGCCCGGCTCGGATGGGTTCAACCGCAGTTCGCCACCATGGGCGCGCAGGAGTTCCTTGGCGATGTTCAGCCCGAGGCCGTGACCGCGTACATTTCCCCCGACGGCCGAGCCACGGCGGAAGCGCTCGAAAATCAACTCCCGATCCGACTCCGAGATTTCGCGGCCGGTATTGGCAATCCTGACGACCAGCCACTCCCCTTCGATCATCCCGGCCACCCGGATCTTGCCGCCGTCTGGTGTATATTTCGCGGCGTTCTCCATCAGATTCTGCAATACCATCGCCACCAGCCGGCGATCCGCCCTCACGGGAAGGATGTCGGGAAGGATCTCCTCCACCGTAATCCCCTTGCCGTCCACCATCGTCTCGAGATCATCGCTGGCGGCTTGGATCAGGGCTTTCAAATCCAGCTCCTCCATATCCAAAAACATCCGTCCGGCATCCGCCTGGGCCAGCAACAACAGATCCTCGATCAGCGATGTCAGCCGCCGGGTTTGCTGCCGCAGCAGGGCAACCTCCTCCGCCTGGACTTCGTTCAAATCGGTCGCCCGTGAGAGGTGGTCAAGTCCCGCCCGCAAAATTGACAGCGGGGTTTTCAACTGGTGCGAGGCATCGGCGGAAAACCGCGTGGCGATCTCGTAGGACGTCTGCAAGCGGTCGAAGCTCCGGTTCAAGACTTCCGTTAGTTTGGCGATCTCATCCTGGGCCGCCGGCAGTGGCAGGCGTTCCCGCGGGTTGCTTGCGCTGATCCGCTCGGCCGCGGCATTCAATTCCGCCACCGGCGCGACCGCCCTGCGCCCGAGCCAGAGCCCTCCGAAAAACACTACCAGACCCACCGCTGGCAACGCCGTCGCAAAGCCGATTCCGAGATCCTTCTGAAATCGCTCCAACACATTCAGCCGGGCACCGACCCGTATCAGATAGGGATCCACCTTCCACACCCCGACCCGGGTGGCGTGCCCCAGAAACTCCACCGTCCGGCTTTGTCCCGGCAACCCGGCCAACCCCGCTCCTTTGAGGTTCGCGGACTGATAGAGTGTCTGGCCCTCCGGCCCCTCGATCACCAGATAGTAGTCGCGCATGTCCACCGGTACGAATTTCTCGCTCAGCAGCTCGCGCGGACTCGTCGGCGCGTCGCGGAAATTCTTCAGATCCCACACCAACTCCCTGGCATCGCCATGCAGATCCTCGTCGAGCTCGGCGATTTGATAGAAATAGAGCGTCACCATCATCACCGCCACGCCCGCGACCAGTGCTGCCATCGTGAGCAGCGCCGCGTAGATCCCCACCTTGACCTTGAGAGAAAGGCGTTTCATGGCGAGGAATTCATCATGTAACCCACGCTGCGGATGGTACGGATCACCGATTCCTGGCCGGGTCGGTCGAGTTTCTTGCGCAACCGCATGATGAATATCTCCACGGTCCGGGTGTCATATTCGTGCTCGCGTTCCCAGATTCTCTCGCAGATTTCATCGCGCGAGAACGCCCGCCCCGGTTCCCGCATGAACACGTGCAGCACCTCGAATTCCCGCGGCGACAGCTCGATTCTATCCGCTCCCCGGTTGACCTTGCGCTTGCCCATGTCCATGCACAGTTCGCCGACCCGGAAAACGGTGTCGGACTCGGGAGCCACGTTGCGCCGGCCGAGCACTTCCACGCGTGCCAGCAATTCCTCCATCGCGAATGGTTTCGTTAGATAGTCATCAGCCCCCGCCTTCAGCCCCGCGACGCGGTCCCCGACTTCCGAGCGTGCCGTGAGCATCAGGACCCGCACCGGCAACCGTCCGGCCCGGATCCGGGCTAACAATTCAAAGCCGTCAAAACCCGGCAAGTTCACATCCAGCACCACGAGGTCGCAGCGCGAACTGGTCACCGCCTTGAATCCTGACGGACCGTCGCCCGCCGTGGTGACCGCATGTCCCGCCCGCACCAAGGCGCGGCTGACTTGTTCCGCCAATGACGGCTCATCCTCGACCACCAAAATGTCCATCGTGCCGCCAGCCTCCCACAAATCGTTGGGCGCGCAAGCCATTATGGTTCAGGAAATCATAAGAAATTCCTAATCCGCGCGCGGCCGCTCTTCTAATCCCGGCATGGCAACTTCCCCTTGTCATGAAACCGATCCTCCACTTCGCCATACTCGTCATTTCCACGCTCGCCGCAGCGGGGACCACCCTGCAAAACCTGAACCAAGCCTATCAGGGGGAGTCCAACGCCGCGCATCGCTATCAGGAATTCGCCCGCCGGGCGGAAACCGACAATCTCAAGCAAACCGCCAAACTCTTCCGCGGGGCCGCCGCTTCCGAGGAAATCCACCGCGACATCATCAAGAAAGCGATCCTCAAGCTTGGCGGCCAGATCGACACCTTCAAGCTCGCCGAAATCGCGCCCGCAGCCACCGCCGACAACCTCCGCATCGCCATCACGGGCGAAACGGCGGAGGCTGGCACGCTCTACCCGGCATTTCAGGCGACAGCCAAGGCCGACAATAACAAGCCCGCCATCCGCGCTTTCAACTACGCCCTCGCCGCCGAAAAGAAGCACGCTGAGTATTTCCAACAGGCCCTCGACCGGATCGCGAGCGAGCTCCCCGTCACTTGCTATGTTTGCAGAGACTGCGGGCTGCTGCTCACCACGCTTCCCGCGAAAAAATGTCCGGTCTGCCGTGAAGGGCTCAAGGAATTCAAAATCATCAACTGACCACTCCCATGAAAAAAATCATCGTCTGGGATCTGCCCATCCGGCTCTTTCATTTGGTATTCGCGGGTTCGCTTTCGGCTGCACTGGTCATCGGATTTCTGGTGGATGACGACAGCCCGCTGTTCCAGTGGCACATGCTCCTGGGTCTCGTCGCCGCTTTCGCCCTCGTCGTGCGGATCATCCTCGGCGTGGCGGGGTCGCGCCACAACCGGTTTGCCGACTTCCCCTTGCGGCCGGGAGAAGTCACCGGCTATCTGCTAGGCGTTGCCACCGGCAAGGCCCGCCGCTACATCGGCCACAATCCGGGCGGAGCTATCGCGGCATTGATGATGTTTGTCCTCGTGCCGCTGCTGGTCGCGTCCGGTGCCGGTTGGCTCGGGGAAACCGGCGAGGAACTCCACGAACCGCTGGCCATCGGCTTGCTCGTCGTCACCGGCGCGCACATCGCCGGAATCATCTGGCATACCGTGCGCCACAAGGAGCCGATCGCAATGTCCATGGTCACCGGCCGCAAGGAAGGCCCGGAGGCAGAAGGACTCGCCAGCAGCCAGCCCGCTTGGGCGGTGGCGATCCTGGTCGCGGGCGTCGCCTGGGTCGGTGCGCTTTTCTCCAGCCACGATCCCCTTGCGGAAACGGTTGAACTGCCGCTGATAGGCAAGTTGATCGACTTGGGCGAAGGCGAAGGAGCCGAACAAGACGGAGGCGGAGATGATCATGACGACGACTGAGACCTTCCCGCCCGAGTACATCCCTGTTACGAATCGCTCATGAAGGTCCTCGTTGCCGAAGACGACGCCAAGCTGCGTTCCCATTTGGTCCACGCCTTGCACTCCGCAGGGCACACGACCGACGAAACCGGCGACGGCGAGGAAGCTCTTTGGCTGCTCGGCGAGCACGCTTACGACGCCGCCGTCCTCGACATCATGATGCCCGGAAAAGACGGCGTCAGCGTGACCCGCGCCGCCCGCGCGCGGGGTTTGCGGACGATCATCCTCCTCGCCACCGCCCGCGGCGAGCTGCGGGATAAAATCAGCGGCCTCGATGCTGGCGCGGACGACTATCTGGTGAAACCGTTCTCCACCGAGGAAATGCTCGCCCGCCTCCGCGCCTGCGAGCGCCGCCGCCGCCCCGAGTTCGGTAACTCCCTGCGCGTGGCCGATCTCGAAATCGACCTCAAGTCCCGCACCGCGAACCGCGGCGGTGCCGAAATCTCCCTAACCAACCGGGAGTTCGCCCTGCTCGAAGCACTTGCCGAAGCCTCGCCGCGCGCCGTTTCAAAAACCACCCTGACCGAGCGCGTGTGGGACCAGTATTTCGATTCCGGCACCAATGTCGTGAACGTATACGTGAACTATCTGCGGAAAAAAATCGATACCGAAGGACTCAAGCCCCTCATCCACACGGTGCGCGGCGTGGGCTTCGTGCTGCGGGAGGACGCGCCGTGAACTACCGCTTCCGCATCGCCGCATGGTTCGGCATTTCCCTAACGGCCCTCATCGGACTGATGATCGTCACCGCGCACTGGCACCTGGACGGAGAGCTGCGCAAGGACCGCTGGGACCGCTCCCACCCGAAATATCCGAACTGGGTGATCCACGGCAGCTACACCAATGAGGAGGTCCACGACATTCTGGGCGAGCTGATGAAGATCTGGCTGTGGGTCGGCGTGCCTGCCGTCGCGACATCGCTGGGCATCGGCCTGTTGTTAGCCCGTCGGTCCGTGCGCCCGGTCCGGCTCATCAACGATCAATTGAAGGAACTCACACCCGCCACCATGCGCCGCGGCATCGTCATGCCGGAAAACGATCCCGTGCTCGCCGATCTGGTGGCGCACATCAATTCCTCGCTCGACCGCGCCGGGGCCGCATACGAGGAAATGGCCGGGTTTTCCTCCCGGGTCGCGCACGAGCTCCGCACCCCGCTTACGATTCTGCGCATGAAAGTCGAACAGTCAGGCGACGGTCTTCAGGGAGACATGCAGGAGGAACTCCAGGACGAACTCGCACGCCTTTCCCGGTTTATCGAACGCTCGCTGTTAGCGGCGAAGGCGGATAGCGGAGCCCTTGAGCCCTGTGCCTGCCGGGTCGATGTTTCCAAGCTTCTCGAAGAAATCGGCGAGAGCTACCGACTGCTGGCGGCTGAGAAGCACCTGGAAATCTCCTGGCTGTCCCTGCCCGGCCTGGAGGCCGTCACCGACGCCGATCTCCTCCGCCAGGTTCTGCACAATCTGCTAGGTAACGCGCTGCGCTACGCACATTCCAGAATCAAGGTGAAGGCCACGCTGGCAAACGGGGTCCCCGTCCTGACGATTTGCAATGACCGCGACCCACTGAAGATGGCCATCCCCGGACTCGGTCTCGGGCTGCGACTGGTGGAAGGGATCTGCGCCTCCACCGGGATGCAATTCCTAACCGACAAATCGCCATCAGGATTTTCCGCCACCCTCCACATCCCCAGCCTTCCCGCCTCATGAAACCCGAAACTCCAGATCCACAACTCGTGGAGAAAGCCGACCACGACCTCGCCACCCACAGCGGCGTCATCCGGGTCTCTACCGATCCGGTCCATGCCGTCATCGACGTGGAATTCAATCCAGCGGTGCTCAGCGACAGTGACGTCCGCACCCTTCTAAAGGAGCACATCGCCCAGGTCGAGTCATCAATCCGCAAACAGACCTTCCGGCTTGAGGGCAACGCCTGCGAGGCCTGCGCCCTGAAGTTGGAAAAGAAAGTCGCCAAAATCCCGGGCGTCCGGCGGGCCACCGCGACCTATCTGGGCAAAGTTCTATCAGTTACTTTCGACTCTGACATCGCACCGGAAGCCCAAGTGGTCGACGACCTGAAGAAGACCGGTGCCGACGTCAAACCACTCGCCCCGCGGGGAACTGACAACCGCTCGCTCGGGCAGAAAATCCGCGATGGCGACCTCAACGAGGAAATCTCGTGCGGGCTCGGCTTGATTTTTCTAATCGTCGCGCTGGTCGTCGAAAAGACCATGGGCGTCGGGATTGCCACGAACGCCCTTTACGTCGGCGCCTACATTTTCGCCGGCCAGAAAGGCGTGCGCTCCGCCTTCGCCTCGCTGCGGGAACGCGTGCTCGATGTGGACGTCTTGATGGTGCTGGCCGCGCTCGGCGCCGCTGCGATCGGAGCCCCGTTCGAGGGGGCGCTGCTGTTATTTCTCTTCAGTTTTTCCAACGTCCTGCAGCGCCACGCCATGGAGCGGACCCAGCGGGCCATCGAGTCGCTGCTCACCCTGCGGCCCAGCGAGGCCTTGGTCAAACGCGCCAGCGGAGCGGTCAAGGTCGCGGTCGAGGATTTGGAAATCGGTGAGATCGTCATCGTCCGCCCCGGTGAGCAGATACCCGTGGACGGCGTGATTTCGGAAGGCAGCACCAACGTGGACGAGTCGTCGCTAACAGGCGAGTCGATGCCCGTTTCCAAGGCACTCGGCAGCACGCTCTTCGCCGGCACCCTCAACCAAAGCGGCGGCATCGAGCTCAAGGTCACCAAGCGCTCGGAAGACTCCGCCCTCTCGCGGATGGTCAAACTCGTCGCCGAAGCCCAGGCGGAGAAATCCAACACCCAGCGTTTTCTCGAAAAGGCCGAGCAATACTACGCGATGGGCGTCATCCTGTTCACCATCGGGGTATTCCTGATTCCCTATCTGTTTTGGGGCGAGACGTTCGGCCAGGCCTTCTATCGGGCCATGACCATCATGGTCGTCGGCTCGCCGTGCGCCCTCGTCATCAGCACGCCCGCCACCGTTCTATCAGCCATCGGCGGTGCGGCCCGCCGCGGGATCCTCATCAAGGGCGGTTCGCATCTGGAAACCGCCTCGAAGATCGACATCGTCGCCATCGACAAGACCGGCACTCTAACCGTCGGCAAGCCGTCGCTAACGGAAATCGTCACGCTCGACGGGATTCATGATATTGCCAATCCCCTGCCCGCCCCGGTGACGGCCCTGCTCCGCGCCGCCGCTTCCCTGGAAGCGAAGTCCGAGCATCCGCTCGCCCACGCCATCGTCAAAAGCGCCTCGGATCTCGGGATCACCCTGCCGGAAGCCTCCGATTTCCAATCCACCGCCGGCAAGGGCGCGGAAGCCACCGTCGAGTCCGCCCGCTATCTCGTCGGCAGCGAGCGTCTTTTCCGCGAGCTCAATGCGGACGGGGTCAACTCTCTTTCAGAGACTTCCCAACCGCTGCAAGCCAAAGGAAAAACCTGCGTGTGGTTAGGCATCCGCGCGGGCGACACCGTCACCGCGCAGGCCTTGCTAGTCATGGCCGACACCATCCGCCCCGCCGCGCGCCAACTCTCGGACGAACTCCACCGCCTCGGCGTGAAGAAGGTCGTCATGCTAACAGGCGACCAGCGCCTCGTCGCCGAAGCCATCGCGCAGGAAGCCAAGGTCGATGAAGTCCACGCCGAACTCCTTCCCGAGGACAAACTCAAGGTCATCCGCGAGTTGAAAAAGGAAGGCACCGTCATGATGATCGGCGACGGCGTGAACGACGCCCCCGCCCTCGCGATTTCCGACATCGGCGTCGCCATGGGCGCGGCCGGCACCGACGTGGCGATGGAAACCGCCGACATCGTGCTGATGGGAGATCGGCTGGAAAACATCGCGATCCTCGTCGGCCACGCGCGGCGGGCGAAGCGTGTGCTCACCCAGAACCTCGTTTTCGCCAGTGGCGTCATCGTGGTGCTGATCATTTCCGCGCTTGGGTTTTCCCTCGCACTTCCGTTAGGCGTCGTCGGCCATGAAGGCAGCACCGTTCTGGTCTGCCTCAACGGTTTGCGACTGTTATTGGTTCGTCAGGCGGGAAAGCGTGAATAGTGTGCCGGCTGTTTCAGCCAGGACACGATCCACTCACCGGCTCCACTTCTTCGAGCGCCGGCTCAAGCTCTTTTTCACAATCGACTTCTTCCCCACGGTTGGGGCCTTGGCGGGCGGCGAAACGGGCTTCACCGTGGTTTTCGCTGCGACTTTCACCGGCTTTTTCGCCTTGCTGACCAGCAAGCTCCTGCCGGTCATCTGCTTTGGTTGGGCCACGCCGAGCATTTCCAACAGCGTCGGGGCGACGTCTGCCAGAATGCCGTCTCTCACGGTGTAGTCCGCGGCATCGGCGGCAACGTAGAAGATGTGCACGAGGTTGGTAGTGTGCGCGGTGTTAGGCGAGCCGTCGGAGTTGCGCATGTATTCGCAATTCCCATGGTCGGCGGTGATCAGAAGTTTGCCACCGAGGCGCAGGGTTTCCTGGACGATGGCTTTCACGTCGGCATCGATGACTTCGCAGGCTTTGACCGCGGCTTCGACAACGCCGGTGTGGCCGACCATGTCGGGGTTGGCGAAGTTGAGGATGACCATGTCGTAGTCCTTGAGCTTGGAGACGACCGTTTCGGTCACCTGTTGGGCGCTCATCTCCGGTTTGAAATCATAGGTCGGCACGTCCTTGGGCGACGGAATGATGACGCGGTCCTCACCCTGATAGGCGACTTCCTCGCCTCCATTGAAGAAGTAGGTGACGTGCGGATATTTTTCCGTTTCGGCGATGCGCATCTGGGTCATGCCGGCGTTGGCGACGGTCTGACCGAGCACCATGTCGAGCGTCTGCGCGGAGAAGATTTCCGGGCAGCTATATTTCTCGTCGTATTGGGTAAGCGTGACGAAATGGATCTTCGGGGTGACCTCGCGGTCGAAGCCGTCGAAGCCCGGCAGCAGGAATGCTTCTGATAGTTCGCGCGCGCGGTCGGAACGGAAATTGAAGAACAGGACCACGTCGCCATCGCGGACGCGCTGGGTGTCCGGTTCGTTGAAGATCATCGGCGGCATGAACTCGTCGGTCTTGTCGAGGCGGTAGTAGTCGGCGACGGCTTCGCTCGCGAGCACGTCGCGCTGCTCGCCTTTTCCTAACACGATCGCGTCCCATGCCAGCTTCACCCGGTCCCAACGCTTGTCGCGGTCCATGGCGAAGTAGCGGCCGATCACGGTGGCTACGTGTGCGCCGCACTTGGCGGCCTCGTCCTCGACCTTCGCGAGGTAGGCCTGGCCACCGGTGGGCGACGTGTCGCGACCGTCGGTGATCGCGTGGATGAAGATGTCATTCACGCCGGCTTTTTTGGCCAGTTTCACCATGGCGATGAGCTGGTCCTGATGGCTGTGCACGCCACCGTCGGAAACGAGACCGATGAAATGAAGCCGGCTGGATTTCGCCTGTTCCAACATATCGGCGAAGACAGGATTTTTCTCCAGAGTCCCCTCTTCAATCGCCTTGTTGATGCGGGTGAGGTCCTGATAGACGATGCGGCCGGCACCGAGGTTGAGATGGCCGACTTCGGAGTTGCCCATCTGTCCGGGAGGCAGACCGACATCAAGACCGGAGGCGCTGAGGAACCCTTTCGGGTATTTCGTGAACATCACTTCGTGAAACGGGGTCTTCGCGAGCAAGGTCGCGTTGCCGTCCTTGACAGCGGTTTCTTTTCCGCCGGGATTCACACCCCAGCCGTCGCGAATGATGAGCACTACAGGTTTCTTAGCCATGACGACGGGCATTTACCCCGCACCGCCCGAACCGGCAAGCCTTGAAAGGCGTCAATGAGCTCCGGAAACGGTTTGCACCCCCACTCCATCGTGCCTAGAAAAAACCCGCACGCCATGTCCGACAAACCATTTTTCTATCAAGACCCGTATCCGCTCGGCCCTGAAACCACCGAGTATGAACTGATCAGCTCCGGGCATGTCTCGGTTTCGGAGTTCGAGGGCAGGCCGGTTCTGAAGGTCGCCCCGGAAGCGCTCACCCTGCTGGCGGCCGAGGCGATCAAAGGCATCAATTTCACGCTGCGCGCCTCCCACCTCTCTCAGGTGGCCGCGATCCTCGACGATCCGGATGCCTCGGAGAACGACCGGATGGTCGCGCTGATGTTGCTGAAAAACGCGGAGATTGCGTCGCACGGAATCCTGCCGTTTTGCCAGGACACCGGCACCGCCACCATCGTCGGGAAAAAGGGCCAGCAAGTCTGGACCGGTTGCGACGACGCGGAGTTCCTCTCGAAGGGCATCTACCAGACTTACACCAAGGAAAATCTCCGCTACTCGCAGACCGCCCCGCTCACGATGTATGAAGAGGTCAACACCAAGACCAACCTGCCCGCGCAGATCGACCTCTACGCCACGGAGGGCGACGCCTACAAATTCCTCTTCGTCAGCAAGGGCGGTGGCTCGGCGAACAAGACGTTTCTCTATCAGGAGACCAAAGCCCTGCTCAATCCGCAGCGGCTCAAGGAATTCTGCCTCGAAAAAATGGCCTCGCTCGGGACCGCGGCGTGCCCGCCGTATCACCTCGCTTTCGTCATCGGCGGCACCTCGGCGGAGACTTGCCTGAAGACGGTGAAGCTCGCATCCACCCATTATTACGACGAACTCCCGACCACCGGCAATGAGCACGGACGCGCATTCCGGGATATCGAGCTGGAAAAGGAACTCCTCGCCATGGCTCGCGAAATCGGGATCGGCGCGCAGTTTGGCGGGAAATATTTCGCGCTCGATGTCCGGGTGATTCGTCTGCCACGGCACGGCGCGTCGTGCCCGGTCGGCATCGGCGTTTCGTGTTCGGCGGACCGCCAGGCCAAGGCGAAGATCACCAAGGACGGCATTTTTCTCGAAAAGCTGGAGAAGAATCCCGGCCGCTTCATCCCGGAGAAATTCCGCGATTGGAAATTCAAGGGCGTGCCGATCGACCTCGACCTGGGGATGGAAGAGACCCTGAAAATGCTCTCCAAATATCCAGTCACCACCGCGCTCGCGCTTTCCGGCACCATCATCGTCGCGCGCGACATCGCCCACGCGAAGCTCAAGGAGATCCTCGACGACACCGGCGAACTTCCCGAGTATTTCAGGAAATTCCCGGTCTATTACGCCGGCCCGGCCAAGACACCCGCCGGCTTGCCATCCGGTTCGTTCGGCCCGACCACCGCCGGACGAATGGACAGCTACGTCGATCTTTTCCAGTCGAACGGCGGCTCGATGGTCATGCTGGCCAAGGGCAACCGTTCGAAACAAGTGACGGACGCCTGCCAAAAACACGGCGGCTTCTACCTCGGATCAGCCGGTGGCCCCGCAGCCCTGCTGGCGCAACAGCACATCCGCTCGCAAGAGGTCGTCGCATTCCCCGAACTCGGGATGGAAGCCGTGTGGAAAATCACGGTAGAGAATTTCCCGGCGTTCATCCTCGTGGACAACAAGGGCAACGACTTCTTCACCTCGTTGAACTCGTGCCCGGTCTGCCACTGACCAGCAACTGAATGGCCCTATTGCAAGATAGGATCCCGTTTCATGGTAAATGCGTTGCAAGCGCGTTTTCAGGGACTACAATTCCTGCAACAACCCAATCACCAATATGATTCCCAGCGGCCAAGAATTGATCGTCATCTTCATCATCATCCTGTTGCTCTTCGGAGCGAAGAAACTACCAGAACTCGCCCGCGGAATCGGCAAAAGCATGGGCGAATTCAAGAAAGCGAAGGAAGAGTTCGAGCATGAGATCACCCGCACCGAAACCGAAACCCGCGTGAAGGAAGTCACGGGCAAAGAACCCCGCGAATCCTGACCGTCATGCTGCGGCCTGCTCTAGCCACACGGATCGGAAGTCACGCCCCAAGGTTTCTTGGGGCTGTTTTCTGCGCACTCGCCCTGCTTGCCAGTTCTTCTTGCGGGAAAAAGGGCACGCCGGATTGGGACACTCCCGGCGAAAAAGCCCAGGCCACTTCCGCGGTCGCGCCCGCCGTGGCCCCGCCACCGGTTACGGCTACGGAGCCAGTGGTGACAATTGCCCCACCCACTGACGAAGCGGCCGAAATTCAGGAGATACGTGCAACCCCAACAGCTGAAGCCACCTCTTCCGAAGGCGTTCGCTTCATTGTCTACAATGTCCGAAACTGGTTGACGATGGATCGGTATGTGGAAGGTAAAAACCTAAAGGGCGCTCCCAAACCCGACAGCGAGAAGAAAGCCGTCGTCGAAATTCTCGCCCGTCACGCCCCGGACATTCTCGGCCTCTGCGAGATCGGCGAAGCCACCGATCTTGCCGAGATCCAGGAAATGCTAAAAGCCGCCGGACTCGATTTTCCACATTCTCACTACACCGGCGGGTCCGATCCCACCCGCCATCTCGGTCTGCTCTCGCGTTTCCCGATTGTTTCCACCGCCAAGCCCGCCGAAACCGAATACCAGCTCGCCGGCCAGACTTTCGCCATCAACCGTGGCATCCTCGACGCAACCGTCGAAGCACGCGGCAAGTCCTACCGCTTTCTAGGTCTTCATCTGAAATCCAAGCGCGACAGCGAGCAAGGCGACCAGGAGGCCATCCGCCTCAACGAAGCCCGTCTGCTCCGTCGTCACATCGACAGCATTCTCAAGTCTGACGAAAACGCCCGACTCGTCGTTTACGGCGATTTGAATGACACCCGTTCGACACCGGTGATCAAGACTATTACCGGCAAATACAACGATCCCACCTATCTAACTGCCATTCCCGCCAAGGATTCCCGCAACGATGCATGGACCCACCATTGGGCGCTGAACGACATCTACTCGCGCATCGACTTCGTCATGGTCAGCGAAGCAATGAAGTCGGACGTTGATTTCCCCGCCGCGAAAATCATCGACGATGTCGGCTGGGACAAGGCCTCCGACCACCGGCCGATCCTGGCCATCTTCAAGTGAATCGCGACTAAACGCAATCCACTTGCAAAATCAGTGGATCCGGCCAACTTGCCGGCATGTTTCATTGGTTACTGATCAGCGCGCTCCTCGGACTGCTTCCACTCTCCGCAGCCGGGTTGAAGGTCGCCGTTTTGCATCCGTTGTTGGGAGACCTTGCCCGGCAGGTCGGCGGGGGCGAAGTGGACGTCATCGATCTGATCGGACCTAACGGCGATCCCCATCATTTCGAGCCGAAGCCTGACGATCTGCGGAAAGCCGAAGGCGCGGCCCTCTATCTGGTCGCCGGCATGGGACTGGAAGGCTATCTGCCGAAGCTGAAAGCCGTGATCGCTAACAGGGCGACCGTTATTGAAGTCGGCGCGACCTTGCCCGCGCTCGAAGGTGCCTGTGAGCATGAAGGCCACGATCACTCGCATGAGCATGAAATCGACCCGCACTGGTGGCACTCGATCGACTTGTTCCGCAGGGCGACAGGCATCGTCACCGAGGCGCTGGCGACGGCATCACCCGAGCAGGCGGCGGTCTTCAGGAAAAATGCCCAAGCCTATCGCAAGCAACTCGATGAACTCGAGCGGTGGGCCAAACGTGAGATTTCAAAAATTCCGCGCGACAAGCGGCATCTCGCGACCGCTCACGCGGCCTTCAATTACTTCTGCAAGGAGTTCGGCTTCACCGCCCACCCCGTGCAAGGATTGAACCGCGAGCAGATGCCCGATCCCGCCGAACTTGCGGCGTTGGTTGCGGATTTGAAGAAAAACCAAGTGGCCGCGATTTTCCCGGAAAAGGAGTCGAATCCGAAGATCCTGAAGACCCTGACCAACGACACCGGGATCAAGTTGGGAGAACCCTTGATTGCGGACGGGACCGGCGGGATCGGATACTTGGAGATGGTGCGCCACAATGTGGGGGCGATTGTGAGAGGCCTAGCGCCAACATCATGACCGAAACCGCTCCAAATATCGGAAGCCAGCAGAACTTTGATTCTAAAAATACCGAGTCCGAATGTACGATGCAAGGAACCCACCACAAGCTCCTGTGAGTGTCACACCAAGGAATCTAGCAGAATTTCGATTGGCTAGAAGTAACCCGACAAGAGCGAACACGAAAGCGATGCCGCAAAAAATCGGATTGTCAGCAGGAGAAGGGCCACTCAGGGCTCCCAATAGAAACAGTGCTGCCGCGACGGCGTAGAAGAATCCGCTGCGAAATTGCGACGGAGCCTTGCTTGAAACTGAGTCGACGGTGAACTTGCTGCGCATCTTCTCAGACAGAACGCTGGTTCGCGCGAAATAATTTTCGCGCTCCAATTCAGGAACCATGCACCGGCTTCCACGCCGCGTTCTCCTTCGATGACGCCACGGCTGCTTCGATGAAGGCCATGCCTTCGACACCGTCGTCCACCGTCGGGAAGTCGTAGCCCTCCTTACGCGGATAGCTTCCCGCGAGGTGGTCGGAGATCGCTTCCGCGGCGGCCAGATAGACGTTGGCGAATGCTTCGATGAAGGCTTCCGGGTGGCCGAAGGGGGTGCGCGTGTTCTTCGCAGCTTCCGGACCGTTGTAGCTGTTACCACGACGCCAGATTTGACGTGGCGCTTCGGCGAATTTCACGATGAGTTCGTTCGGATGCTCCTGGTGCCACTCGATGGAAGCGTCGGTGCCGTAAACGCGGATGTTCAGGTTGTTTTCGTCGCCGGTGGAAATCTGCGAGGCGAACAGCACGCCACGCGCACCACCCTCGTAGCGGACCAGCATGCTGCCGTCGTCATCCAGCGGGCGACCGGGGATGAAGGTGTTGAGGTCGGCGGCGATCTGTTCGAGTTCGAGGCCGGTGATGTAACGGGCGAGATTCTCCGCGTGGGAGCCGATGTCGCCCATGCAGTTGGAAATTCCGGCGATGCTCGGGTCCATCCGCCAGTTGGAAATCGCGCCGTCGGCTTGCTCCTTGATCGCGCCGATGGCATAACCTTGCGGATACTCGGCGACGATCTTGAGGATTCGCCCAAGCTTGCCGGCTTTCACCATCGCACGCGCTTCCTTGACCATCGGATAGCCGGTGTAGTTGTGGGTCAGTGCGAAAACGAGCCCGCTGGCATCGACGATCTTCTTGAGTTCCTTGGCTTCTGCGAGGGAGAATGCCATCGGTTTCTCGCAGACGATGTGAATGCCGGATTCGAGGAAGGCCTTGGCGACCGGAAAGTGCAGGTCGTTGCGGGCGACGATGGTGACGAAGTCGATGCGCTCGCCCACCGGCAGCTCGCCTTCGGCTTTCGCCATTTCCTGATACGACGAATAGACCCTTGATGGATCCAGGAAGAAGTCCTCGCCCGAAAGCTTTGATTTCTCGGGATCGGAAGAGAAACATCCGGCGACAAGTTCAATCTTGCCGTCGAGGTTGGCTGCCATGCGGTGGACGGCACCGATGAAGGCGCCGCGTCCGCCGCCGACCATGCCCATGCGTAGTTTGCGATTCATTTTAAAAAGATCGGGGATTGGGGATCGTGGATGAAAGATGATCAGATAGAGACCGGCTTGCCGCTGGCAGCGGATTGATAGAGCGCGTCGATGATCTTCATCAGATTGAGCGCTTGATCCGGCGAGTTGAGCGGTTCGGCCTTGCCTTCGATGGCTTCGATGAAGTTGCGGGCGGAGTTGCTGCGGCCCATGTCCTCGCAGGCAGGCGTGACGATGGTGCGGTTGACGCTGTTGCCGTTTTCCTGGACGTAAAGTTCGCAGGAGTCGATGGCAGTTTCATCGAGCCCGTCGCGGGCGAAGAGGCGCTCGACCTTGCCACCGGCCTTGGTGCCTTGGAAGACTACGGAGACTTCCTCGCGCTTGACCATCTCCGCCCAGGAAACCTGGAGCGTTAGAACCTGACCGGATTTGAAGGTAACGAATCCGTGGGCGGCGGCCTCGACATTATTGATGCCGTCGGCACGGTCCGGAATGCCCCACGGGCCTTTGAAGCCCTTGTCAGTGATGAAGGTGTCGAAGGTATTGGCGAGCACGTGGGCCGGCTCGGGATAGCCCATGAAGTAGAGGGCGAGATCGATCATGTGGAGCAGATCGATGACAGGTCCACCGCCTGATAGTTCCTTGGTGGTGAACCAGCCGCCGAAGCCCGGAATGCCGGTGCGACGGATCCATTTCGCCTGGGCGGAGTTGATGGTGCCCACGGTGCCGTCGTCGCAATAGGACTTCATCGCCTGTGACTCGGGCCGGGCGCGGTTGTTGAAGTTGAACATCAGCTTCTTGCCGGCGGCATCGGCGGCGGCGATCATTTCCTCGACCTCCGAGGCCTTGAGCGCGGGCGGCTTCTCACAGAAAACATGCTTGCCGGCCTTGAGGCACTGGAGTGCGAGCGGGGCGTGGAATTTGTTAGGGACGATGATGCTCACCGCATCCAGTTCCTTGCATTCGGCGAGCATGGCATCGACAGAATCGTAGGCCTTGGCGATACCCCACTTTTCCGTGGCCTTGGCCGCGGCACCGGGCGCGGGATCCGCGACGGCGACGATTTCAGCTCCTGCCTGGCGGAACCCCGCCGCGTGGTATTGCAGCATTCCGCCTGCACCGATGACTCCTACTTTGATGGCCATGTTAGTTTGGTTTTTGAAAAATGGTTATTTGCCTTCCCACTCGCCGAAGTTGCGGAACTTGGCGTAGCGCTCGTTGAGGAGCTGCTCGGTGGAGAGTTTTGATAGTTCCCCGATGTGGAAGAGAACCTTGTCGCGGAAAGCTTCGGCCGAGGCCTGGTGATCGTGATGGGCTCCGCCGGTGGGTTCGTTGATAACGTCATCAATCAGGCCGAGTTTCATCAGGTCGGGAGCGACAAGTTTCATGGCTTCGGCGGCTTCCGGCGCGTGTTTGCGATGCTTCCAAAGAATGGCGGCACAACCTTCGGGGCTGATGACGGAATAGTAGGCGTTCTCCATCATGATGACGCGGTCGGCGACGCCGATTCCCAATGCCCCACCGGAGCCGCCCTCGCCGAGGACGATGGCGATGACCGGAACTTTGAGTAGCATCATTTCCCGGAGGTTGAAGGCGATGGCTTCGGCGATGTTGCGCTCCTCGGCACCGATGCCCGGAAACGCGCCGGGAGTGTCGATCATGGTGATGACCGGCAAGCCGAATTTCTCGGCGATCTTCATCAGGCGCATGGCTTTCCGATAGCCTTCGGGATGAGCGCTGCCGAAGTTGCGCTTGAGGTTCTCCTTGGTGTCGCGGCCTTTCTGATGGCCGATGACGACGACGCGTTTGCCGCCGATGCGGGCGAAGCCACCGGGCATCGAAGCGTCATCGCCGATGTGGCGGTCCCCGTGCAGCTCGCAGAAGTCCGTGAAAGCGAGGGAGACGTAGTCGAGCATGAACGGACGTTTCGTATGGCGGGCGATCTGGACGCGCTGCCATGGCGTTAGGTTTTTATAAATTCCGGCCCGGGTCGCCGCGAGCTTCGCCTCCATGGTGGCGATTTCCGCCGACATATCGATGTTTTGGGAAGCCGACTTGGTGCGGAGTTTCTCGAGTTCGCGTTCGAGCTCGGCGGCGGGTTTTTCGAATTCGAGGAGCTGCATGGTAGGGAGCCGCGAGGTTCGGGATTCGGGAGTAAAGATGCAAGTCCGGAGATGGGTCGAATCAGCGGATCTCCACTTCGTTCCCGACGCGGGTCAGCAAGCTGATTTCCTCCATGTCGTGGGATTTCAGAACGATTCCGTGAGCCGCTTCCGTGTCGCCCTCGTCACCACCCCGGATCTGGACCGTTGGCTTGGCGATTTGAATGACTTTTTCCGCGGCACGGTAGTCCTTGGACTGGGGAGGCACCGAGCGGCCGTCGAGTTCGGCGAGTTTCGAGCTGATCTTGGTTTTCCCGGGCGGGAGCTTGCCGGTGACGCCGAGATGGATGATCGGGTATTCGCGGATGAACCGGCCGCCGTTCCAAATCGATAGAGACCTGCGCTGAGGCTCGATGAGCAGGCGGAATTCCAGCGGCATTACGATAAGCTCCTCGCCCGGCTGGATGTTCTTGAGCTCCATCATGCCGTTGAGGTGCATGATCATGTCCAAGGTGGTGTCGTAAGTCTTGGCGATGCCAAAGAAGGAGTTTCCGCTTTTGACGACGTGGGATTTCTTGCCCTCCATGTGGGTGGTGGAAAGGATCTCATCGAGGTTCATCTCACCGACGATCCGGCGCGCGACGGGCGCGGACGAGGACGTGGGATAGACGTTGACGATGGTGGTCAACTTCTCGCGGGCCTCGTCGAGCTTGCCGAGGGCTAGCAGCTCATGGGCTTTTTGAAACGCCTTCTCACCGGGGTCGATGTCGGGCAGTTCCGCGGAGTCCAACATTTTCGCGAAGTCGGCGTCCGGCTGCTTGCCGGCGACTTCGGCGGGATTCGGGATGATTTTCTCAAACACGCCACCGAGCGGCCTAACGGTAACATGATAGGCCAGCATGCCGGTGAAGGTCATGACTGCCAGAACGCACAACGCGGCGAGAATCTTGAAAACCGTCCAGAGGCTCATGGGCGAAATCTGAGGGTCTACATGAGGCCGCGGCGCTTGAAATCGAAGGCGTTGATTTCATGGGAGCGCAGGATCATTTCGAAGGAAAACTTGAGGATGGAAATTTCCCAGGCGTCGTCCACGCCCTCGATGACGGCGCGGGCGGGATTGCCGGTGCGGCGGATGTCTTCCAACACCCGCTCCCGGACGGCGTCGAGGGTGTCGTGGATGATCTCCTCGTGGACTTGGCCGCGCTTGAACTGGAAACCATATTGCAGGAACGCGAGGTCCTTGCCATCGGCCTTCAGTTTCTCTACCAGCTTGTCGAAACGGGCTCTGGCAGATGAGTCGAATCCATCCAACTCGACCTCCCGATAGGCCGATGGACGGAGGATGCGGGGACGCATGGCCTCGACCTCGCCAGTGCGGATCCTGACCTCGCCGCTGCGATCCATCAGCTCGCTGATGAGCTGGAACTCGAAGCGTGTCTCGCCGAACGTATCTATCCGGCGATCGGGCTCGCGGAGAACCTTGGTCGTTTCAAGCGCGTAATGGATGTCGTCCTGTGAGTGCATGGGCGGTTGATAGTCGCCCGGATCCGGCGCATTGCAAAGAAAAGGGCGGACACCTGTCGAGGAGCCCGCCCTTTCACAAAGCGTTCGCCTACCGGAATCAGGCTTGCTGGCTGGTGATGTAATTGACCACATCACCGACAGCCTGGAGCTTTTCAGCTTCTTCGTCCGGCACTTCGATGTCGAATTCTTCTTCGAAGGCCATGACCAGTTCGACGGTGTCGAGCGAGTCAGCGCCGAGATCCTCGACGAATTTGGCTTCGGTGGTGACTTGATCAGCGTTAACGCCAAGTTGGTCGACGATGATGTCCTTTACACGGGCTTCGATACTTTTGTCTGACATGAGTTGCTGTAGTTGAGGTGAGAATGGGCGCTGGGCTTGGTTATCGCTTGCTGACCCGACTTGGCAACCTCGAAAACGAATCGGCAAGCGAAAACCACAAGGCGGAGAAAAATCAATCAGGCAGGCTGGGATTCCCCGTCCTTGGGTCCACCGTCCCCGCCAGAGGTGTATTCGATGATTTCACCGGAAAAGCGCGCTCGGATCTGGCGCATCAGGCGCTCGGCAGGCTCGTCCTGCTCCTTCTTGAACCCACCGTAAGTGAGCCCGTCGATGCGGATCCTGCCCTTCCCCGCCGCACCCTCGTAGTCGATGAATGCCAGCCCTTTGGTCTCCCATTTCCGGAGGTCGAGCGTTTTGAGATCCCCGTAAGGAATCCGCTTTCCTTGCTGGGTTGTGACAGCTTCCGCATCCGCGGAAATCGTGCGCCTGATCGTGCGCAGCAGGAAAAATGCGGCGACCAACGAGAGCACCGAACAGATTGCGAACACAATCCATTGCTCGCGGATTTTCTTGGTATCGTATGGCTCTTCCACCGAGGCAGTGAGTCCGTGCTCCTTGGAATATTCCCGCCACAGGAGGTGCGACTGCATCGGTTTCATGCGCTCGTAGTCGTGGAGGATCGTCGGCCACGGTGTCGGCAATTTGATGTCCGCCGGCAGCACCGTGCGGTCCTCCGGAAACCCGACTGTTTGCTGCGCCGCATGGCGTTTCCATTCCTCCGGAGTGAGCGAACCGGAATTCATTTTCGTGAAATCCTCATTCGCGGTCTCGAACGTTTTCCGAAGATAGTAGCTCTCGTTCTTTTTCCGATAGCCCGTCGAGCCGTCGATGTAGAAAAGCACCGCGAACACCCCGAACATCAACAGCATCACCACCGCGCGGAGAAGAAACCAAGGCGTTGGCTTGCAGACAATTGTTTCGGAGGGAGTCATGAGGATGAACGAGAAACAATCCGGCGGCTCCCCGGTTGGCAAGCCGCAAGCCGGGGCCGGGTGAGGATTTCCACTGATTATTATGGCTTGTCCTTGGCTCGGCAGTTGCATACGGAAGCTCCGCCATGCCAATCGCTACCCCCGCGCAATATCGCGCCATGCTGGACGCCGCCCAAAAAGGTGGTTATGCCTACCCCGCCATCAACGTCACCTCGCTGCCCACCATCAACGGTGCGCTCAAGGCATTTTCCGAAGCGAAATCCGACGGAATCATCCAGGTCTCGACCGGCGGCGGCGAGTTCGCATCCGGCACCGCCGTGAAGGACGCCGCTTTCGGAGCGATCGTCCTGGCCGAAGCCTGCCACCTCCTCGCGGAAAAGTACAATGTCCTCATCGCCCTTCACACCGACCACTGCCACCCGAGCAAGGTCGACGGCTTCCTCAAGCCACTATTGGAAGCTTCCCGCAAGCGCATCGCAGAGGGCAAGGGCCCGCTTTTCCAATCCCACATGTTCGACGGCTCGGTCGTTGACCTGAAGGAAAACCTCGAGATTTCCAAAGCCCTCCTCAAGGAGTGCGCCGAACTTGGCATCATCCTCGAAGTCGAAGCCGGCTGCGTCGGTGGTGAGGAAGACGGCCACGACACCTCCGGCCTGCCGATTGACAAACTCTACACCACTCCCGAAGACATGGTGGAGGTTTACGAAGCGCTTCAGCCGATCGGCCGCTTCCTCTTCGCCGCCACCTTTGGCAACGTCCACGGCGCTTACAAACCCGGCGCGGTCAAACTCAAGCCCTCCATCCTCCGCGACGGCCAGAAGGCGGTCATGGACAAGCATGGTGCGGCAGCCGAAATGGACCTCGTCTTCCACGGCGGATCCGGTACTTCCGAAAGCGACCTCCGCGAAACGCTCGACTACGGCGTCGTGAAAATGAACATCGACACCGACACGCAATACGCGTTCACCCGCCCGATCGTCACCCACATGTGCGCCAACATCGAGGGCGTTCTCAAGATCGACGGCGAAGTCGGCGACAAGAAAAACTACGACCCGCGCTCCTATCTGAAAAAGGGCGAGCAAAGTCTCTGTGTCCGGATGAAAGAGGCCTGCGATGACCTCCTCTCCTCCGGCAAGACGATCTTCGGCACGGTCTGATTCCGAACCCGATCCCGACCTATCAAAAGCGGATCCCTAACCGGGTCCGCTTTTTCATTTCCTGTCGATCACGTAGTAGCTGCCCTGTTGGTGGTTCCGGAAGGCGATCGCGGTGGGGGTCCAGGTGATCCATTGAAAGACCGCGCGGTTTTTCAGGACAATCACGCCGTTGAGCACTTCCGCGCGGCGACCGGCGGGAGTCGTCCACTCCGCTGGGGAATACAGCGTGCGGTTGGTTTCAGCCTCAATCGACCGAACCGCAAGATTTGGAACATCGGCCTCGGTCAGCAGGCGAAAGCCGGGCAAAGCAGCGGCGAGGCTTTCCGGAGTGAAATGGTCGCCTTGGTTCCACGGAAACATCGCGATGCAGAAAACATCGGCAGCATCCGGGAGTGGCAGATCGGCAAGATCTTTTTCCGGCCTGGGGCAAGTGAGCTTCACGGGCAAGGGCCCCTTGAGCTGATAGAACGTGGAGTGATTCGATGAATCAACGACGCTTAAATACTTCGCCGACCGGGTTTCGAAAAACAGCACGGTCTTGTCGTTCAGCACGATCGCACCTTGCTGTGACCAGCTCGTCTTGTGCGACGGATAATCCCGCACGGTCGCGCGGTCCACTTCCTCATAGTGGGGAAGCGCCGAGAAAATGTAGTCCCGGGAGACCAGATTGCGATCCGCCGGGGTGAAAATACCGATGGTGAAGACCGCGTCCCTCGCGGGCAGCCCGGCGGCTCCCGATAACGAGGTTGAGAGAGCCCAACAGCAGACCATCCAAACAGACCGTTTCATCAAGGAGCCCATCCGGACAGAACGCAGGATGCCGGGACTTCTTTCAGTTCCCGCGCAGCGGTTTACAAAACCCGGCCGCTTAGTGCCGCGCGACAGAGCTTTAAAGTTTGCAACTCGGGACCGGGATGCTTGTCTCCCCGCACTGTTCCATATGGCCGACAAGAAATCACCGCAAGATCACCCGCTCGCCAACATCCTGATCAACGTGATCGTGCCGGTGCTGGTCCTCAGCTACCTGAGCAAGGATCCTGACCTGCAGGTGCGGCTGGGAAAAGTCGCCCGCCCGTGGCACATCGGGCCGCTCTGGGCGATGATCATCGCGCTGGCGCTGCCGCTCGGCTACGGCGTCTGGCACTACGTCAAGACCCGCAAGGGCAATTTCTTCTCCGCGCTCGGACTGATCTCCGTCCTGCTGTCCGGCGGGCTGACACTCTATCTGTGGAACAAGGACGGCACTGTGAAACCCAACGCCGGAATTCTCTTCGGCCTCAAGGAGGCATTGATCCCGCTGGCGCTCGGGGTGGCGATTCTGGCCTCCCATCGATCCGCCACTCCGCTCATCCGCGTGTTCCTCTACAACGATTCGATTTTCGACATCCCGAAGATCGAGAAACGCGTTGCTGAGATTTCCGCCCGGGCCGACTACGACAAACTTCTGCTGGGTGCCACCAAACTGTTCGCCGCATCGTTCTTCCTCAGCTCGCTGATGAACCTCGGCCTCGCCCAGTGGTTTTTCCGTGGCTTCGACTCCACAGCCATCGACGCCCTGGAAAAATACAACGCGATCATCGCGCGCCTAACCGGCTGGGGCTTCGCGGTCATCGGCGTGCCCATCCTCATCTTCCTGTTCTTCACGCTCCGCAGCCTGCTGAAAGGCCTCGGCAAGCTAACCGGCTTCAAGGACGACGAGCTGATGCTCCCGCGCTGAACGGAAAAAAGCAGGGCCACCGCGGCGGGCGACCCTGCTTCGTTGGAATTTTCCGGCGGATCAATCCACCAGATTGTCCACGCGCTGGGCGAGCTCGACGTCGAGTTCAGTGACGCCGCCGGCGTCGTGGGTGGTGAGCTTCAGGGTCACCTTGGTGTGCTTGATGGTGATGTCCGGGTGGTGCTGCGCTTCTTCGGCGATCTCGGCGAGATCGTTGACGAAATCAATCGCATCCATGAATTCCTCGAACTCGACGGTCCGGGTGATGGCTTTTTTTTCATAGTCCCACTCGGGGCATTTTTTCAATGCGGCGGTGAGATCATCGTCTTCGAGAAGTTCGGACATGGGATAAATCGGGGGCAACGTTCGCGCAAAGATTGGTGCGTCCGATTCACGGTTGGCAAGCCCGTTTCCGGGCTTCTTGAAAAGAAGCGCGCCGCACGTTGCAAAAGCTTCCGGATCTATCTAGTTTTCCGCCATGAAAAAAATCCTGGCGGTCATTTTGGTGGGTCTTGTTTTTCCGTCCTGTGCGCCATCCTCCCCGCAGGCAAGGATCGCGAAAAGCCCGGAGCAGTTCGCCGCGCTCGGCAAAAAGGAGCAAAGCCTCGTCGAGCAGGGACAGATCAGCCGCGGCATGCCACCGGAGGCGGTGCTGCTGGCATGGGGACCGCCTGACCAGCGCTTTGAAGGCTCCAGGGATTCCAAACCGACCGGGCGTTGGGATTATCTGGGCTCGCGGGCGGTCCAATCGACCAACCATTTCGGGGCGTTCAGATCCGGCTTCCGCGGTTACGGTCGCTTTGGCTACCCGGGCGCGGGTTTTGGCGTGGGGCCGGACATCGTGTTCATCCCCTATCGGCGGGCTTCGGTCTGGTTCGTCAACCAGCGCGTCGATTCCTGGGAGCGGCTCCGGTGAACGAATCCTCCGCACCCGAGGCTTGCAATTTCCGCTTGCGATCACGAATGTCCGGAGCGACCCCAAACCATCATGAATTTCAAATCCCTCGTCACCATCGCCGCCACCGTTGCCGCGGCCGGCTTGTTTTCTTCCTGCTCCACCACGTCCACCGGCGGTTCCGGTCTGGCGGCCTATCACGCCTACGACCTGCCCACCAAACTCCCTTCCAATCCCGACAACGTTAGAGTCAAGGTGTCACTCAGCAAGCAACGCACCTACGTGATGGAAGGCTCCGAAATCCTGCTCGCCATGCCGGTATCGGTCGGCACTCCCGGTGCGTCCACCCCGACCGGCACCTTCAGGATTTTCAACAAGGAAGCCAAACGCCGCGCGAACACTCACGGCTACGCCTACAGCGGTTCCAACGTCAAACAAACCTATCTGGCCAAGAAGCCTGCCGGTTGGTCGTTCAAGGGAACTCCGATGCCCTACTGGTGCGAATTCAAGCCAGCCTACGGATTCCACACCGGCTGGATCAAGCATCACCCCTGCACCCACGGCTGCATCCGGATGCATGAAAACCTGTCCCCGAAATTCTTCCGCCTCGTCAAGGTCGGCACCCCGGTGAGCATCGCCTATTCGCAGCCTGAAGATGCCACGGTCGGCAACATCCCGTTGCCTCCCGATTCCGGACCGCTGCCGGACTACGGCAGCCAGATGTATATCACTGACGGTTATTTCAACCAGCACAAGACTCCAAAGTACAATTGATCGACGGAGAGCCGACCTGGGTCGGCATGATTTCAAAAAAGGCCCCGCAGCAACGCGGGGCCTTTTCCGTTTCAGCCAATGATCAAACGGATCGCCAGCGCTGCCAGCGCGATCGCGAACGCGCCGTCGATCCATCGCGACGCCTGTTCGTAGCGCGAGCGCAAGGGCTGCCATTGCAACAGCCATGCCCACAGCGACCACAGGATGAACGCCTGACCGACCATGATGCTCCAGATCGCAAACGGCCACCAATCCGGGTGAGCGCCTTTGAGGAAGGGAGCGCATACCGCTGCTAGAAAGATCGCGGCTTTCGGGTTCAGCAGGTTGCAGAATAGCCCGCGGAGAAACGGATTTCGCACCGGCGCGCCTGCGGTGGATTCACGAAGAACTCCGGAATACCATGAAACGAAGATTTCCACCATCATCCGATAGGCCAGCCATAACAGATAGGCTGCGGCCGCCCACCGCAGCACCTCCCGCGCCACCGGCATGCGCTCGAATGCCAACGCCAATCCACCCACTGCCACGGTCGCGTGGACGGTCAACCCACAGGCAATCCCAAGCGCCATTTTCACACCGGTGCGCGCCCCGCTTTTGAGCGCCGTCCGGGTCAGAAGGATCATGTCCGGACCCGGGCTGAACTGCCCCAACGCCATCACCCCGGCGAACGCCAGCAGTTCCAGAGCCCCGCTCATTCGCCACGTTCGAGCTTCACCGCCACCACGTAGTCCAGCACCGCCCTTTCATCTGCCGGCTCCAATCCGGCGTGCTTGATCATCTTCGGAATCGCTTCCTGCCATTCATCGACATCCAAATTCTGCGGGAGCTGATAGGTATGGCACTCGCCGCATTTCAGCATGTAAACTTCGTGTCCGCGTTGCAGTTGCCCGAGGGACCTGCCGCTTTTTTTCGCCATCGCCGCATTTGGATTCGGAACCTCTTTGATTCCCCCCTCGGCTGGCTCGCCGCCTGCTTCCATGTCGCCCAAATCCGGCGCGGAGCCGATTCCGGCACATGAAACCAAAATGCAAGAGCCCAACATCGCCACCATCCCGATCCACCCGATTTTCATGCCGCGACGCTAGGCACAGCCGCGCCCCGCACTCAACCCCCGAAATCTAGCCGCACTTCGCGGGTGATCGATTTTGACAAATCCCCCGCCATCCTTAACCCTCCGACCCAATCCCAGCGACGGTCGCCACCGTCCGTCCATTTTCCACAACGATCCGCTCATGAACACACTTCGCACCTTCACCACCGGCTCTGGAGCCCAAGGCAATTTCCATTCCCTCCCCGCACTCGCCGAACTAGGTTTTCCGAATCTCAGCAAGCTCCCGGTCTCGATCCGGATCGTTCTCGAATCACTCCTGCGCAACAACGACGGCCTCAAGGTTTCCGAAAAGGACATCATCAATCTCGCCAATTACAACGCAAAGGCACCCGGCGATTACGAAATCCCCTTCGTCGTCGCGCGGATCGTCCTCCAGGATTTCACCGGCGTGCCGTTGTTAGTCGATCTCGCCGCAATGCGCTCCGCGGTCGATGGCATGGGCCTCGATGCGAAAATGATCGAACCGTTAGTGCCCGTCGATCTCGTCGTCGACCACTCGGTGCAGGTCGACTACGCCGGTGGTGCCGATTCGCTGGAGAAAAACCTCGACCTCGAATTCCACCGCAACCGTGAGCGTTACGAATTCCTCAAATGGGGCGAGCAAGCCTTCGACACCTTCAAGGTCGTCCCTCCCGGCATCGGCATCGTCCATCAGGTGAACCTCGAATACCTTGCCAAGTGCGTGCTTGAGAAAAACGGCGTATTCTATCCGGACACCCTCGTCGGCACCGATTCCCACACCACCATGATCAACGGCCTCGGCGTCGTCGGCTGGGGCGTGGGCGGCATCGAGGCGGAGGCCGGGATGTTAGGCCAGCCTGTTACCTTCCTCGTCCCCGAGGTCGTCGGCGTCTATCTGACGGGCGAGCTCAACACCGGCGTCACCGCCACCGACCTTGTTTTGTTAGTGACCGAGGTTCTGCGCAAAACGAAAGTCGTCGGAAAATTCGTCGAATTCTTCGGCCCCGGTGCCAAGGCACTCAGCCTGCCCGACCGCGCCACCATTGCCAACATGGCCCCCGAATACGGCGCGACCATGGGCTTCTTCGGCATCGATGAAATCACCACCGGCTATCTGGCAGGCACCGGCCGTTCGCCGGAACTCTGCACCACCGTCGAGAATTACTACAAGGCCCAGGGCCTCTGGGGCATCCCCACCGACCGCGACGCGCTCGAATTCACCCAGGTCGTCGATCTCGACCTTTCCACCGTCAAACCCGGCATCGCCGGGCCGAAGCGCCCGCAGGACCGCATTGAACTCGAATCACTCAAACAAAAGTGGTCGTCCCTGCTCACCGGACCTACTCCGGACGGCTACAACAAACATCCGGTCCAAGGCTCCAGTGAGCCCGTCGATCTCCCGCCTTCGCTCGACACCGTGCCGGACGCCCAGGACGTCGTCACCAATGCATGGAGAGCACAAGTCGGGGTGACCTTGGAATACAGCAGCGATCTTACCTATCCGCTCTGGGAAGTCACCGTCGACAGCAAGGGCGGCGTCAAGGACACCATCACCCACGGCTCCGTCCTCATCGCGGCCATCACCAGTTGCACCAACACCTCCAACCCAAGCGTCATGATCGCCGCCGGTCTGCTGGCGCAAAAGGCCAACGCCAAGGGCCTCACCATCAAGCCATCCATCAAAACCTCGCTCGGGCCCGGCTCACGCGTCGTCACCGACTATCTCAACAAGACCGGCCTCCAGGCGGAACTCGACAAGCTCGGCTTCCAGACCGTCGGCTACGGTTGCACCACCTGCATCGGCAACTCCGGCCCGCTCGATCCCGGCATCGAGGACGTCGTGAAATCCGAGGACATCATCGCCGCCTCCGTTCTCTCAGGTAACAGAAACTTCGAGGCCCGCGTCCACCAGTCCATCAAGGCGAACTTCCTCATGTCGCCTCCGCTCGTCGTGGCGTTCGCCATCGCCGGCACCGTGGACATCGACATGGAAACCGAGCCGCTCTGTTTCGGCAGCGATGGCCAGCCCGTCTATCTGCGAGACATCTGGCCCACCTCAGAGGAAATCGAACAGGCCATCAACGCCTCGCTCAAGCCCGATGTTTTCCAACGCCTATACACCGGTTTCTCCGACCAGAACCCGAAGTGGAATGAAATCAAGTCCTCCACCGGCAACGTTTACGAGTGGGACCGCGAGTCCACCTACATCCAGGAGCCGCCGTTCTTCGACGGCTTCACCCCCGCCCCCCGCGACATCGTGGAAATCCATGGTGCCCGCCCGCTCGGGATCTTCGGCGACTCCGTCACCACCGACCACATCTCGCCCGCCGGAGCGATCAAGATGGACAGCCCCGCCGGCCGCCACCTCGTCGAAAAGGGCGTCAGCTACGCCGATTTCAATTCCTATGGCTCGCGCCGCGGCAACGACCGCATCATGACCCGCGGCACCTTCGCAAACGTCCGAATCAAAAATCTCATGGTTCCCGGCATCGAAGGCGGCGTCACCAAGTACTTCCCTGCCGGAGCCGCGCCGAAAGAGCGCCTCATGGCCGAAAGCCATGAACTCGAAAGCGGCCTCGTCACCGGCCAGGCCGTCACCAATGGTAGTGCGCCCACCCTTGCGATCTACGACGCCGCCGCTGTCTATCAGGAAGAAAAAGTCCCCACCATCATCATTGGCGGCGAGGACTACGGCATGGGCTCCAGCCGCGACTGGGCCGCCAAGGGCACCAACCTGCTAGGCGTCAAGGCCGTCATCACCAAGTCCTTCGAGCGCATCCACCGCTCCAACCTCGTCGGCATGGGCGTGCTGCCCTGCAACTTCGTCAACAAGGAGGATTACGACAAGATCAAGGGCCTTGGCAACGCCACCTTCGACCTGATCGGCATCGACAACGACCTCAAGCCCATGCAGCAGGCCACCCTCAAGGTCCACCCGGCCGATGGCGAAAGCTTCGACGTCCCCGTCATCGTCCGCATCGATACCCCGGTGGAAAAAGACTACTACCGCACCGGCGGCATCCTGCCCTACGTCCTCGCCCAGATCCTGGCCTAACCGGCCAGCGGGATTCATCCCGCCACCGGGACCGCGAAATTCATTTCGCCCGAATCACCCCAAGCGGAGCCTGCAAAACCAGGCTCCGCTTTTTTTGGCGGGGCAGACCGCCGCTACATTCGCCCTCACCCGAACGCCCCGAGCAACACCGCCAGCTCCTCATCCACCATCGCCGGATCGGATAGAGTGTCCGCGACCTCGCTTCTCAGCAACTCGCGGTAACGCTTCCGCAGCCGGTGCACGGCCACCCGCACCGCGCCTTCGTCCATCAACAGCGCCACGGCGGCGGTGGCATACGGGATCTCGCCCTTTCCCGCCGTGAGATACGACTTCAACTGCTCGAACCGCTCCGCCTTCCCTTCCGCCACGGATTCGTCACGGAGTTTGGAAATCACCCGCTCCAGTAACGCCACCGCCCACTCCCGGTCATACGCCGCATCCGGTGGAATCTGCCCGCTATCGGCAAACTGGAACTGCGTGTCCGCGCTTTGCCAGTCGAGCGGAAAGTGGGTGATGTTTCCGCCGCGTTTCAGCCGCCCGGCACGGTCGCGTTCGTTTGCTAGAAAGTTCTTCAGCGCCGCTAACAAAAACGCCCGGAAGCGGCCATTCTCCTGCTTTAGCCCCGCGAAATCCCGCCGCCCCAGCAGTTTCGCGAAGAACGCCTGCGTCAGATCCTCCGCATCTTCTTTCGAGAACCCATGCCGCCGGACGTAGGAATACAGTGGAAACCAATAGGCGGAGCAAAGCGTTTCCAAAGCATCGGCGGCCGATGCTCCCGCCGCCCGGACCATCGTCCAGCGCGTCGTCGCGAAAAATCCATCTGGTGAAGCGGGCATCATAGGTAACGGTGATCACCGGTCGCGGGATTAGGAACTTCCTGATTCACCATCAGGGCGCGGCCCCCCGGAGCATGGCAGGGTGTCATGGGTTGTTCTAAACAGATAACCACAAGGTAAGTAAAGCCACAACTCCCAGCACCATCAATACTAGGGTCGTATAACCGAGCACGACACCTGCCAATGCATAGCCTCTCCCCTCTATCGATGAGTTAGCCTTGATTCTCGAAAGAGAAATATGCCCGAAAATGATCGCAGGCAGAGATCCAAGTGGTCCAATAAATAGGGAGGCTAAACCCAGAACAAACGAAACCACAGCGAATGAATCAATGCGCCCGGCATTCAACGTTTCAGCTACCCGATTCTCTGCGACAGCCTGCCGGGTTGCATGTGAAGAATTGTCAACCAAACTAGTTTCAGGAAACTTCCGCTGCAACACCGCAATCGGAATGAAGGCCATTAGCGGCGAGAGAATGAGTCCTATAAAGCCACCGATGAACAGGACCAACCGACCATTCGGCGACACTGGAACTGTTGGCTCAACTGCTTCTACATAAATGATCACTTCTCCAGGAAAGCTTCGCCTGTAGTTCAGGGTAACCGCATTGGCGATGGCGGAGACTTCCTGTTTGTCAGTGTGACGCACTGTGATGCTGATTAGGTCGGAGCCACGAATTTTCTGGGTGCTGATGATGCCCGAAAGTGTTTGAACCACGGAGTCTTGGCTGAGCATCCAGCTCTCGGGAAGTTTCAACTGCTCCGAAACGGCCGCTAATGACTCACGAGATTTGATGGCTTCGAACTGACTTCCGAAGAAGGCGGGTGTCATCGTCAACTCGGTGCCCGGCCTAGGACGGAGTTTGATTTTCGTCCACGCCTCGTAATGCTTCGGAGCGAGGTAAACCCACACCGATCCTGCTGCGAGCCCGATCAAAAGCCCCACTGGGAACATGACGAGAATGATCCACCACCAACGCCGCACCATTCCTCGCTTGGGTGCCGGTTGAGAGATTGATGTTGGCGGGGCATGCGTTGGAGCTTGGACACCATCGACGATGGTGCGGAACTCGTGGGCTGTCTGATAGCGTTTCTCCGGTTCCTTCTCCATCGCACGCAGCACGATCTCGTCGAGGCGGACGTCGATGTGGACTTTCTTCGATGGCGCCTCGAGGCACTTGCCCGGCAACTCGCCAGTTAGCATCTGGTAGAACACGACGCCGAGGGCGTAGATGTCCGCGCGGTGATCGACCTCGGAGGGATGGTCGATTTGCTCAGGGGCCATGTATTGGGGCGTGCCGAGGATTTTTCCGGCGAAGGTCTGGTCGGTGGGGACAGGAATGTCCCCACTCCTTAGGGGGTCGTCACAGACCGCCGCTACCACCTTCGCGATGCCGAAGTCGGCGACTTTCACGCGGCCCATCCGGTCGAGCAGGATGTTCTCAGGTTTGATGTCGCGGTGGACGATGCCCTGGTCGTGGGCGAACTGGAGGGCGTCGCAAATCTGTGGAACGATGGCCAGCGCCTCGCGTGGCGAGATGCGGCCTGTCTTCATGAGTTGGGCGAGGTTCACGCCATCGACGAACTCCATCAGGATGAAGTAAAGAGGTTGAGAGTCGATGGTTGAGAGTTGAGAGGAAGAGGTTTGGCCGAATTCGTGAAGGGTGACGATGCCGGGGTGGTTCAGCTTGGCCAGCGCCTTGGCCTCGCGGGCGAAGCGGGCGGAAAAACCCGTTGTTTCGCCGATGGCGGGCGGCAGGATCTTGAGGGCGACGATGCGATCGAGTTCCTTCTGGCGGACTTTATAGACCGCGCCCATGCCGCCTTGGCCGATGAGTTCGAGGATTTCGAACTGCGGGAAATGCGGTGCGAGTTCCGCGACGGAAGGAGGATTGAACGGCGACGGCGCGCCGTCCATGAATGTATCCTCCGCCACTCCCTGTTTGAGCAGGTCCGCGGGATCGAGTCCGGCAAGCGGCGGGTGGGGTGGGTTTTCCATGGGTGCTTCGCCGGGGATTGTGGCCATACCCTTGTCAGAAGCAAACCGGGGAATTCGTTACAGGAATTCTGTCGCGAGATAATTCGCGACGAGTCTTGCCAGCCGAGCCGCCGGGATGGATAGAATCCGCCCGTGGCCGATGCGAATGAATCAAGCAGCTCCCCCGCTTGGGCGGAGGCGGGTTACAGGACGATCCACCCGCTGCTGGCGCTCATCGCCGCCACCTGCCTGCTCGCGCTGGTCGGCTGGACCGGCAACCTGACCGGTTGGGAACACAAGTTGACGATTTTCACCGGCTTCGCGTTTTCGATTGAGCAGTTCTGGGCCTACTGGCGGGTGAAGTCGCGGGGCGAGGAATCGCAGCGTCCGATTTTCCACTTGTGGCTGGCGGCCATCGTCTTCCCGGTGACGTTGATCCTCCTGCTGCCGGTGAACGATGCAGGCGAATGGTCGATGGGATCGCATGTTTTCGTCCTGATGGCGGTGATCATCTCCGGGCTGACCTCGCTGATCCAGCACCAGACGCGGTTCACCGCCCGGGCGTTTCATCCGGGGCGGGTGCTCATCCTTTCATTCATGACCATCGTAGTGTTTGGCGCGCTGCTGTTGAAAATGCCGCGCTGCACCGTGCCGGGATTCACCTGTTCCTGGCTCGACGCCTTTTTCACCAGCACCAGCGCGGTCTGCGTGACCGGGCTGGCCGTCCAGAATACGGCGACGTTTTTCACGGTGACGGGCCAGACGGTGATTTTGCTGCTCATCCAGATCGGCGGCTTGGGAATCATGACCCTCACGTTCTTCGTGGCGGTGGTGTTGTTCGAGGGAATCTCGCTGCACGACCGGCTGTTGCTGGGAAAAATGCTGCAGGAAAACCGGCTCGCGCGGGTGGGAGAGACGCTGGCGTTCATCGTGGTCATGACGTTCACCTGCGAGGCCGTCGGCGCGGTGATTCTTTTCTGGGGCATGGACGGCATCGAAGATACCGGCACGCGCTGGTTTCACGCCGTTTTCCACTCGGTCTCCGCCTTCTGCAATGCCTGGTTCTCTACGCTCCCAAACGGCTTGGCCGACGACGTGATCCGCGGAAACCAGACCTGGCAGATCTGTGTCATGGCGCTCATCGTCATCGGCGGGCTGGGAGCGCTGGCGGTGGAGGATGTCACGCACTGGACCGCCGCCAAAATCCGGCGGTTTCGCACGAAGGAAGGCCCCCACCTGCGGCTCAGGGTTCACACCCGGCTCGTGCTGGTGGTGACCGCCGCGCTCATCTTGCTGGGAGCGGCGGTGATCATGGTGACCGAATACGTCGTATGGAACGGACCCTCCAACGGCGGCAACGTGCTCACCGCGTTTTTCCACTCCGTCACCGCGCGCACGGCGGGCTTCAACACCGTTTCCATGTCGCACATCGGGCCGATCACCGCGCAAATGTTGATGATCCTCATGCTGATCGGCGGGTCACCCGGCGGCACCGCAGGCGGTCTGCGCACCACCGTCGCGGCCGTCGGCCTGGCCCACTTGTGGTCGTTGCTGCGAAACGGCAGGCGTGGAATGGTCTTCTTCCACCGCACCATACCCGCCGAGACCGGGACGCAGGCGCTCGGGCTGATCGTTCTCGCGGCCATTTGGCTGATCGTAAATTTTGTCATTCTCCAAATTCTCGAGGCTGGCAACGGCTTTTCAGAATCCACCCTTCTGTTCGAGCTTATCAGCGCCTTCGCCACCGTCGGGCTCTCGCTTGACCTGACCCCCGAGCTCACCTCCGGGACGAGAATCCTGCTGATCGTCAACATGTTCGTCGGTCGGATCGGACTGCTCGCCGTGATGGCCACTTTCATTCCGCCCGACAAACGGCCGCCTTCCGGCAGGCCCGAGGAAAACGTCCTTCTCACCTGAACCCTCCCCTACCATGAGATTCTGCATCATCGGCCTTGGCACCTTCGGCACCCACCTTGCTCGCGAACTCAGCCGCGAGGGGCATGAAATCGTCGCCGTGGACAACGATCCCAACCACATCAACGCGCTCAAGGATGAAATCGAATACATCGTCCAGGCCGATTGCACGAACATCAACGCGTTCCACGAAATCCCCATCAACCAGTGCGACGCGGTGATCCTCGCGATCGGCGAGAATTTCGAAGCCTCCCTCTCCATCGCTTCGAACGTCCAGCAGCTCGGGGCCAAGCGCATCATCAGCCGCATCATCAATCCGCTCCACGGGCGGCTGCTCAAGCTGCTGAAAATCGACGAACTCATGATCCCGGAAGCCATGGCCGCCGCCTGGCTTGCCCGCACGCTCAAGTCGCCGGACGTCATCAACAGCTTGGAACTCGGCAGCGGTTACGAAATCGCCCAGATCGATGTGCCCGACGCGATGATCGGAAAAACCCTCCAGGAAACCGATCTCCGCGGCCGCTATGACCTCAATCTCGTCACCGTCGCCAAGGCCCGCGGGATGACGGTCCGCTCCGCCCGCCACGGCATCAACAAGGTGCTTGGAATTCCACAGCCGGACCGGAAATTCGAGGTGGACGACGTGCTCGTTCTATTCGGCCAGGAGAAAAATGTCCGGCGGATGATGCGCGACTACGAACGGAAGTCCTGAATCCTCCGAGTAACAATTTGGCACTTTCCGCGGCGCGAACCGCCCTGATAATACTCCGCACATGGCCGCCGCTCCACTTACTCCAACCTGTACCGCGATCATTGTGGCGGCGGGATCGGGCCGGCGGATGGGCTTCGACAAGCTCGGGGCGTTGCTCGGCGGGGTGCCGGTGTTGAGAAGGACCGTGAACGCATTTCTGGCGGCACAATCGATTTCGAAGGTGGTCGTCGTCTGTCCTGAAGACCGCTGGAAGCTGGTGGGTGGGGATTTCCCAAAACCGGTTAGACGCGTCGATGGCGGCGCGGATCGCCAGGATTCGGTGGCTGCGGGACTGGCGGTAGTTTCCGCGAATTACGTGGCCGTCCACGACGGCGCGCGGCCGTTGATTTCCCCGGCCGACATCGACCGCTGCGTGGCGGCGGCGCACGAGCACCGGGCGGCG
>JBGSOI010000227.1:0-26724 GCA_041739215.1 Akkermansiaceae bacterium | reverse complement strand
CCGCAGCCTCACCCTGCGGGCGCGCTGCGCACGTCTCAAATGGGCGCCCCACGCCCATTGGTCCTGCCCGAAGACCATGATGTCGCCGATGGTGCCGCCGTCCGGCGTCGTTGCACTATGCCGGGACAAGTTCCGATGCGTTGCAATCCCCCGGGTCAAGTCGAGATTGGAGCGGAGCTTGTCGGCAGCGGTCCAGAGTTTTTTGTCGAGTTCGCGGAGGAAGGCTTGGGAGGAGGTGTGGGGCACAGGTGGAGGAAAAGAGGTGGAGGGATTGACGATTTTTGATTTTTGATCTGGAGAGGGTTTCTGACTCCGGCGCTGTGGAGCCTGGGTTCTGAATGCGGACGCTAACAGGAATCCGGGGGACGGGAAGGAGGAAATTGGGCAAAAGGTCCGGCGTCGCGCTTTGGCGCTATGCCGGGACAAGTCCGGCGAGCTTTGGGGGGCCAAGACAGGCTCTTACAATGGTTTCGGAAGCTTTTCGAATACGATCGAAGGCTCTGCGATCTTCCAAGGCCCCAACCTGGGTGGCAGCACCACCTACTCCGACTGGAGCGACCTGATCGTGCAACGCGCGGCGTGATCCACCCGCAAGCGGTCCAAAAAGCGGCAGGAGCCCGGGAGGCCTCTGCCGCGTTTTTGTGGGCAGGGACCGACCTCAGGGCGGTCCGAGAGAATGGGAAGCGAATGGCCGGCCATGAAGGGCTTTCCAAACTTTTCATGGGCGGATTCATTCTCCTGCCATTCGCCGGACCGCCCGGAGGTCGGTCCCTGCCAGAGGTCGGTCCCTGCCGTCCCGGCAGGGACCGGTGGACATTAGCCGGCGGCGCTGGCAAAGCAATGAAGCGCGCCCAAACATGCCAAGCCCGAACCCACCGGCCCAGGCACCGCAGTGACACTCTCCATTGTTGTTCCGAACCGGATCTCATCCATATCAGAAATAGAGGTTCCATGGAGTGAACAAAGCATTCCTGAATATGAAAACGTCAGTTGATCCCAGTGCCATCACCACCAACCGGTTTCAAGAACCTCCTTGCCAAGCCGGCCCGCAAAGCAAGGCTCTTTCCAATGACTTGCCTTGGAAGTTTTTCTTCCGGTAATTTCAAGCTCGTTCATCAAAAAAGCCAACTCCTGCCTGAAAAATGCACGTGCTCCGCCTCGATCGTCTATTGATTGGAATCCTGTTTGTGGGATTGATCACCGGTGTGCAGGCCGTGCCTTGGACCAGTTCGGCGACGGGAGGCGCGATCACGGCCACCGTGACAGAACCCAATCCCGTGGTCACGACACCGGCGCTGGTCGTATATCTGAAGAATCTAACTTGCGAACGGATCGGGCAGGAGGCGGACGCGTCGATCATTGCGAGTTTCACGGCCAACGGCTACCGTGTGGTGGAGCTGGACTACGCCAGCCACGTCAAGGCAACGTCACCGTTCCTGAATGAGGATGTGCTGAAGATCCGCAACGAGATCGGCACGGGGGCGTTTCCCGGTTCCGGCGGACTAGCCGCCAGGAAGAACAAATGCTATATCCTTTGCGAGGGCTACCGGCTGATGCGCAACGTGCCGTATTTCCTGAATGACCGGACGGTTTACAACGGGGTGGAAACCACCAACGTGGAGCTGCGCATGGACATCGCGTATCCGTCGCAGCCGTCGCGCGGGGTGCCGATCGTCATGGAATATTCGACCTCCAACAGCTACTTCGGCAACGAGGACGACCGGATGAATAATGCGAACGCCTTCACGGGGACCAATGACACGATCCTGGAAGGCGCGCCAGCGGCTGGAATCGCCTGGGCCATGGCCGACCACCCGAAATACCGCGCTTGGGGATCGCCGACGCTTTATAGCGGATTCGAGACGAATCCCGACACGATCAAAAAGGTGCGTTCATCCGTGCGGGTGCTGCGCGAGGTGGGCGCGACCTTGGGGCTTTCGGGCAACATCGCGATCCACGGTTTCTCGCGGGGTGCAACTGCGGGCTCGCTGGCGGCGGGCGATCTGGCGGTGCCAACGATCGACTCGGCGGGATATTCGACCGGGCTTTCGGGTCGGGTGCAGGCCGTCCTGCTAGGTTCGGGGATCCATGACTATTCGCGCTCGGGTGGCACGACAACGGGCGATCCGGCGGGAACTCAGGTGGATACCTACAACCGATTCGTGACGGCATGGGGGCCAACTGCCTCGAACCTCCCGCTGTGGCAGTCGCAGGGAGCGCCGCATTACATGGCCACCGCTGCGGGCGCACCGGTGTTTCTGAGCTACAACACCGACGACGCGGCTTGGTATGTCTATCAGGCGCAGGTAATGGCGGCGAAACTGGCGAGCCTCGGCGTGCCCTATCAGGTGGTGACCGGGACCGGCGGGCACAAGGTGACTACGACCCCCTCCACCCTAACGGCGATCTATGATTTCTTCAAAATCCACTCCAAGACGCTGCCGAACAAGCCAGGCAGGACGCTGCTGGGCAACTACGACTCCGTAGCAAATCTGCTGGACCTGACGATTGATGCGAACGGCAACGGTGGCGCGGTGATGTATGCGATCCATACGGACGGCACGCCGCGCAAGTGGGTGCAGGCGAACGGCACCGTGGGGGCCAATCCGGTTTGGCGAACGCTGGCCGATTGGGGATCGCCTGTGCGGGTGGGGCCGATTGTCGATCTAGCGACGGTGAAATTCTCCGTGCTTGCTTATGACCCGGCCAAGTGCACGACAGCTCAAAATAGTGAGAATGGCCCGGCTCCGTTGACTCCGATCAACAGCATCAGCATCGACCCGACAACGGGGGAACTTTCACTCACCTGGCCCGCTGCGGCCGGAGTAACCGATCCGGCCAACCTGATCCACACGCTCAAACGCTCGACCACCCTGAACCCCGATTGGGCCGTGGTGCCCGGGGCCGTGATCACGATCGCCGATGGAACCGTCACGTTCAAGGATCCCACGCCGCCATCGGGAAAAGCTTCTATCGGGTGACCGGCCCCTGACGCTGCTTTCACTGAACTCCGAGGCGGACGAAGATTTTCGGCACATCGCCCGGGCCGGTGATGGTCGCGGTGGCTTCCACGGTTTCCGGGTCCGCGGCGGGGCCCGAGACCACGGCTTCGGAGAAACTAACCGTGTGGGTGCCGTTGCCTTGACCACCGGTGAACCAATTGGTCATGTCCGGTGACCAGCGCAGGCTGCCGCCGACATCCGTGCGGTTCTTCGCACGCGGGTAGCGGATCTTGAAGGTGCGGTTGCCGACGGAAGGAATCGTTAGAACACCCTGACTGCCCGGGTCGTCGGGTTGAGACCCCATGAAATATTCGATGATGTTCACCTGCGAGTCACTGTCCGCATCATCGGTCGGACCCCGCTTCGAAGGATCGGCGATGTTGCTGAAGAAGTAGCTTTGCGAAGGATGGTCAGCAATGGTCGCGCTGGCGGATGCGGGTGATCCGGCGGTGAACTCCACACTGGCCCCGAGGGAGAGGGTGACGGTTTCCGGACCTTCGGAAAGCGCGTCTGGCAATACAGTCAAGGGCAGCGCGACGCTGGCTTGGCCAGCGGGAATGGTCACGCTGCCGCCAAAGCCGGAAAAATCACTTCCGCCGGAGGCGGTGCCGGAGGCGGCGAGTGGCACGGTTAGAGCGGTGGTCGTTTCCCCGCTGCGGGAAATGGTGAAACCGATTTCGTGGTCGGCACCGAACTCGCCGCCAGTCGCATCCGTGGCGGTGATGGTGACCACCGCGGGGGTGGCGGCAGCGAGAATGCGCACGCCTACAGTCCGGGTCATTGAATCCCCAGCGGAATCGGTGACGGTGAAGGTGAATGCTCCCAGAGCCGGAACGCTGGGATTGGTGGCGGTGTAGCGCGCCTGGTTGCCGCTGACGAGGGTGACGGCGCCATTGACCGGTGCTGATAGAGTGTAGCCCGGGCTGCTGGTGTAACCGCGCGACAGCATGGCAAGGTCCACGTCCACTGTCGTGGCACAATCCGTCTTCGGCGCCGCCAACCAGTTGAGATACTCCTCGAGATGGGTGTAGCCATCGCCATCGGGATCGCCATTGCTCTCGGAGAAATCTCCTGCGAGCGAGCCGGTGTTGAGTCCTTTGATGATCTCCCACCAGTTAGGCATGGCGTCGTTGTCAGTGTCCCAGTTCGCCGGACGGACCTCGTTGCCGTAGTCTTCCCAACCTCCCACGTCATTCGTCGTGTCAGGCAGGCCTTTTTTCCCACTGACGCTACCGGTGTAGGTGTAGGTGCCATTGAGCGTCTCGGTGATGAGGCGGGTGTCGTGGTTGTCGATCATCGGCTGGTTGCAGCCGACGTCTGAGAGCACCTGTTTGTAGGCGTTCGTCGCGGTGTGGATCGTGGCATGGGAGGGGAAAAACGGTGACGCAACCATGGCGCTGTAAGGTGGGGTAGAATTCTGGGGCAAGGTGCCACCATTCTCGGTGCCGATGTCGAGACCCGCCGCTTGGTTCGACTCGTTGAACCTGCCAGGCATGATGTTGCCCGACATGTAATACTGCTGGGTCCCGGGGAAACCGCCATAGTCCGGATTCAAGGCGGTGAAGAGCGTGGTGGCAGCACCGGGCTTGTAGTAGTTGTTGACGAAATTCACTTGGTGGGCGCCGCCGTCGGTGGTGCGGCCGCGCCAGTTGTAAACCACGTTGTTGAAGAGATCGAGTTTGCCAGCGTAACGGCCTGCGGCGTCCAATCCGCCGGCCATGCTCCAGTTGCGGCCTTCGTTATGCGCTAACAGGTTGTGATGGAAGCTGCCGATGTCGCCACCAATGCTTGCGGCGTAGCCGTGTGCGGTGCCGGCGGGGTAATTCTGGTGGCCGGCGACGTTGAGAGCTTCGGAAAGATTGCAGCGCTGGAAGGTCAGGTTCTTGCCGCCCCGGGTGCTGAGTCCTTCGTCAATGCCCCAGCCGAAAGAGCAGTGGTCCATGATGCAGTGCTCCGCGCCCGCCATGCCTGTCGCGTTCTGGGTTTCACCGGAATCCTTGCCGACGAGACCGCGCATGAAACGAAAAATGACATCGCGCGCACCGCTCATGGCGAACTGCTGCCGTTTGATGCAGATCCCTTTTCCAGGGGCCGTCTGCCCGGCGATCGTGATGTAGGGCAATGCGCCATTAATGATGATGTCATCCTGCAGCGTGATGAGACCGCTCACGTCGAACACCACGGTGCGCGGCCCGGAGTGCCCGAGAATGGCTTCGCGCAAACTGCCCGGGCCACTGTCGTTGAGATTGGTGACCTTGATCACCGCACCGCCACGACCGCCGCGCGCAAAACGTCCATATCCCTCCGCTCCCGGAAATGCCAGCCGCCGCGGGCGGAAATACCAGACATTGCCTTTCGTCACAGTGCCACCCGCGGCGACTTCATCGATTCGCCAATAGTAAGCCAGATGGGGATTGATGCCGCTGATTGGATAGGTGTTAGCCGTTTGGTTTCCTTTGAACTCCGGCGAGGCCGTCGTCGCGCTGTCCACGGCAGAGCTGCTCGTGCCCAGATAAACATTGTGCGAAGCCGCGCCGAGTGTCGCCGTCCCCCACCCCAACGTCAGTGCGCCCGTATCGGCATCCACATGTTCGTCCGCATTGTCGGGCACTGCGTTGTTCGCCTGTGCCAGGACGTTGGGATTGTCGATTTCGAATCCGTTGATGTGAACGTTTTTGCTCAACTCCGAGCCGCCGGTCTCGGCCTTGATCAGCACCACCACATCCTGCCCCGTGACTGCCGTGAGATTCAGATAGGCGGTGGCGGCGTTGTTGTTGTCGGTGACCCTGACCGACACCGGAAGATTGTTGATCACCTGGGTCCCGTCCACGAGAATGTCCAGGGGGGCCACGCTCGCGGGTCCATCCCAGCTATTCAGGTAGAGGAGCAGGCTGTGGATGCCGGGGGAAAGTCCGGCAATGCGCATTTCGATCTGTGACCCCAGTGCTTCGGCAACGCTGTCTGGCGTATCGACCTTGAGACCGTCGCTGGCCAGTTTGACGTTGAAAGTCGTGCTCTGGACGCCCTCCTTCCAATAACCAGGCTTCAACGCCGTCCCCACCGCGCCGACGCGCGTGAACGTGACAGTGACCCCGCTGAAGGTGGCGCTGGTGGTGTTGCCACCAGAGAACCAGTTCTGCGTCGTGGACCACGGCGTGAACGCAGGATCGAGTCCTTCGACGAGGGGGCGTCCCGAGTTGTTGATGTCCACTTTGAGCGGTGCCGCCAACGCTCCACCGACGGTAGCAAGGAAAACGGTGGTCGCCATGAGGGCGTGCCAGCGGAAGGATGGATGGGTTCTGTCGAGTTTCATGGGTTTACCTGAAGCGATGCCGATCCGGAAATACGCACATATATTATCCGGTTGCAATCAAAACAGATTCGGGTGAAATCAGAGTCAGTGAACTTCCCGCCGTCAGTTTCCACACTCATTTCAATCGGATCCCTGATTGTCTGTAGTCCGCTCCAAGCCAGCGATCTCACGCTGTGGTATCCGAAACCCGCGCAAAAATGGACCGAAGCCCTTCCTGTCGGCAACGGCCGGATGGGAGCGATGGTCTTCGGCGGCACGGCCAGCGAGCGGATCCAGTTCAACGAGGACACGCTCTGGCGGGGCAAACCGCATGACTACGTTCGCGAAGGAGCTGGGGAGCACCTGGCGGAAATCCGTCGTCTGGTGTTTGACGGAAAGGCTGACGAGGCGGGCAAACTCGCGAAGGAAAAGACAATCAGTGATCCGGTGAGGCAATTGCCCTATCAGCCGTTTGCCGATCTCCGCCTGGATTTCCCCGGTCACGAAGAAGTAACGGACTACCGCCGCGAGTTGGATCTGGATTCGGCAATCGCCACGGTTCGTTACAAGGTCGGTGGCGTGACTTTCACGCGCCAGGTGTTTGCCAGCTATCCTGACCGCACTGTGGTGATCCGGCTCACAGCCGACCAACCCGGGAAAATCAATTTCAAGCTGCGGATGGACAGCCCGCATTCCAACACGCAATCCCAAGCTGCGGAGGCATCGCTGAAAATCACCGGCAAAGTGCAGGCGGATGGACTGGCTTTCGAGGCCCGCGCGCAGGTTCTACCGGAGGGTGGATCGGTCAAATCGGTTGCCGATGCACTGAATGTCGAAAACGCGAACGCCGTCACCGTGACGCTGGTGGCCGCGACCAGTTTCAAGAATTTCGAAGACATCACCGCGGATCCAGCCAAGCGCTGTGAGGAAGATCTCGCCCGCCTTGCGGACCGGAACTATCAAGCATTGCGCGACACCCATGTGCTCGATCACCAGAAACTTTTCCGGCGCATGAGCTTGGATCTCGGCCGCACATCCGGCGCCGACCTGCCGACCGATGCGCGACAACGGGCTTTGAAGAACTCTTCGTTAGAAATGGATCCGGCGCTGGCCACGCTGCATTTCCAATACGGCCGCTACCTGCTTATCGCCAGCAGCCGTCCAGGCACGCAGCCGGCGAACCTGCAGGGCGTCTGGAACGAGGAGGTCAACCCGCCATGGGAGAGCAAATACACGCTCAACATCAATGCCGAAATGAACTACTGGCCCGCGGAATTGTGCAACCTGAGCGAAACACACGAACCGTTCTTCGATATGATCGACGATCTAACCATCAGTGGGGCGCGCGCGGCGGAGAAGCAATATGGCTCGCGCGGTTGGGTGGTCCACCACAACACCGACCTCTGGCGCGGCGCGGCTCCCATCAACAACGTGGACGGCTTCTGGCCCACCGGCGGTGCGTGGCTTTGTCATCACCTCTGGGAACGCTACCTTTTTACCGGCGACAAGGAGTTCCTCGCAAAACGCGCCTATCCGGTGATGAAATCCGCCTCGCTGTTTTTCGTGGACTTCCTCATCAAGGATCCGCAGTCCGGCTATCTCGTCACCAATCCCTCGCATTCCCCCGAGCAAACCCCGCCTAACCGTCCGCTGTTCGCCGTCGGGCCGACGATGGACGTCCAGCTCATCCGCGCGCTGTTCTACCACACGATCAAGGCGTCGGAAATCCTCGGCACCGACAAGGAGTTCGCAACACAGCTTGCCGGGTTGCAGGCGCAACTCCCACCTAACAAGATTGGCAAACACGGCCAGCTCCAGGAATGGCTCGAAGACTTGGATGCGCCTGACAACAACCACCGCCACATGTCACCATTGTGGGCGCTCTATCCCGGTGCCGACATCACCCCCGCGGAAGCCAAGGAGTTTGACGCGGCCAAGCTATTGTTAAAATGGCGCGGCGAAGGCAGCACCGGCTGGAGTTTCGCCTGGCGGATGCCGCTGTGGGCGCGCGTGGGAGATGGAGATTTCGCCTTCAAACAGTTCGAAGGACTTCTGGAAAAACGCACTCTTCCCAACCTCTTCGACCTCTGCGGTCCGTTCCAGATCGATGGCAACTTCGGTGCCTGCGCGGGCTTGGCGGAAATGTTGGTTCAGAGTCATCAGACCGTGAATGACGTTCGTCTGATCGACCTGTTGCCCGCCCTGCCAAAAGCGTGGCCAACCGGTTCCATCAAGGGGCTCTGCGCGCGAGGCGGCTTCGAGGTGGACATTGAATGGAAAAACAGCGCGCTCACGCAGCTGACGGTGCGCTCCAAACTCGGCAATCCCTGCAAGGTCCGCTTCGCAGGACGCGAGGTCGATTTGAAGACCAAGCCCGGCGGCGTCTCCTTCCTCAACGGGGACCTCGCGCTGCAAGGCCAATGAATTTCATCACTGACTCCGTTCCGCGGCGAAGAGCCGCAAGCGTCCAGAATTCATCCCATCAACCTCGCCGTGGTGGGTCGGATTCCTGTCAGCGCTGGAAGCTTGCGCACCTTGAGTTTTCCCGCGATCAATCTGGCGTGACCGAAAGTCGCACGAAGTTCTTTGCCGAACCGGCAAGCAGGGTGTATTGAACCGAGCCGGTGGTATTGCTGAGGTTAGGATCGCCGGCGACAACATCCGTCCAAATGATGAGGTCGGGGGAAGTTTGCACCACGAATTGGGTGCCATATGCCCCGCTGCTGATTTTTCCGCCGTTCGGCCAAACAACCTTGCCGTTAACAACAGCAGGATTGGCGGTGAATCCGGCAGCGGAATTCATGAAATATTCCACACCGTTTTTGGTGCCATCATGGTCGAAATCCAGATTCGCCGCCTGATTGCCGGCGTTGGTCCCGGCCCACAACGCATAGCCCGTAGCCACAGCGACTGTCAGGTTCCCGGTGGTCTCGGTGAAGCTATAGGTGTTGGTTCCCACCGTTTTTGTGTGAACGCCCGCGGACTCGGTGAAGCCGACCAGACCAAACGTGCTCCCATAGGTTTCGTTCAGTGTTCCGACATTCACAAGGTTCCATGTATTTCCAGCCGTGGGACCAGCTCCGGTTAGATCGATGTCGAAATCTCCATCCAAGGTGACGCCTCCGTTCCCCGACAGGGTGTTGTTGATCCCGTTGGCACCGATCACGAATCTCAACCGCGCGTTGTCGGAAAGCACCAGGGTGCCGTCACTGACCGTGGTATTTCCCGTGTAGGTGCTCAGGCCGCCCGCGCCGCCGATCGTCACCGTGTTCGGGCCGGTAGCCACGATCGAGCCTGCAGTCGCTCCCGTGTTGATGATTGGAATAGCGACGACGATACCGCTGTTAGCCGCATTGAAGACCAATTCGTTGCCATTGTTGGTTCCGATTGCCAACTGACCTTGGCTCGTTCCGCCTGCCTCGCCCAAGGTCACCATCCCGCTACCGGAATTCAGCAAACCGTTGAGCGTGATTGTGGTCGTGTTGTTGATGCCAAAGTTCTGGGTTCCTGCGCCACCGGTGAAACGCACGGTATTGGCAACCCGGTCCACCCCGACAACGGCACCTGTCGCAGCCACTTCGTAGTTGAAAGTATTATTGTTCGAGCTGGTCCAGTTGAAGTCTGCCGAAGGGGTTCCGCCGGTGTATCCAACGACATTCCCACTGGATATGGTGGCGTAGGAATAGTTGCCGGAAGTGTTCACCACAGCCCACGGTCCGACAATGCCGTTGGTCGTGGTGATGGTCGTGGTAGTGATGATTCCCGCCCCTCCCCTGGCAACCAAGGTGGCACCCGCGGTGCGGGTAAACGCGCCGGTGCCAACGGCGAGAACCCTGCCGGTGGCAACATTCCAGAATTGCCCCCCTGCAATCGTTAGACCGGAAGTTATGACCAGATCCTGGATGGCCGAGCTCATGTCGATGCCCGACGTGCCAACGGTCAGGGTGTTAGCGCCCCCAATGACCACACCGCCGCCGGGATTTTTGATCGAAATGCCCTGCCAACCCAAATCAGCACCGAGATCTGTAAAATTGGCTCCGGCAAGGGTGGAATTCCATGATGCGATGTCGTTCGCACCCGGCACCACTCCGCCGATCCAGCTGGTGGTGAGATTGAGGGCATCGCCGTTATTGGCTTTCTGGATCGTTGCGGCGCGCGCGGATGGAACAAGGCCCTGCATCAGGCCGAACGCCACGGAGAATGTGAAGGCCTGGCGCATGGAACCGTTGCCGGTGATCTTGGTAAATTTCATATTTGATTGGAGAGCAGATTTGACGATGGACAATTTTCCCATCTGTGAAGTGGTTTGGGAGGAACAGCGGACTTCTTTGGCCTTGTGTTGACACTAGAACCAACAACGCCCAAAAAAAATTCACAACTTCCATCCGCGCGGGGTTAAGGTCAGCTCCCAAATGACGAAAGACAATAAGCAATAGGCCAAGACCGCGAAAATGATTGGATTCCGCCCGGGGACCATCATCACGACCATGGCACAGGCCAATTGTCTCCAGCGGCGGTTATTTCGCCCCCTTCTCCTGGACGTAGGACACCGGCGACACCTGGTCCCGATAGAACTCCCCGGCAGGCGTGAGCGCGCCGTCGTCGTTCTGCACATGGCGGACCGCCTCGACCCAGTTGTAAATCGCGTAGCGCTCGACGAACGGCGTCTCGTCGAGCATTTCGATCATTTTTTCAATGGCCTCCTTCTGCTGGGCCGGGTTGGGATCGGGAGCCGTTGTCCAGTTCGCACCGTTGTTCCACTCGGTCACCCAGAGCGGCCGCTTCACCCGGTCGTGGATGCCCTTGAGAAACCGATAGAACTGGTCCGCCGCACCCTTCGCGTCCTTGGGGTCGTTGACCGCGCGATAATAATGCACGGGCACATAATCGACCCGCAACCCGGCGGCGGCGGCCCTGTCCATGAACTGATAAAGCCAGCCGAGGCCGCCGTCGGAGACAGCCGGTGCACCCAAGCGCAGGCCGGTCCCCATCAGTTCCGGCCAACCGCCGATGGCCTCGTCCACTGTCATGTTCGCCTGATCCGGGCGGTCCGGCTCGTTGAAGCCGAGAAGGTGATTGATGCCCTTCTCCTCCCAATCCTGATCCATGCCCGGCCAGTAGCGCTTTTGCTTGATGGCCACGTACTCCACATCCGGCGACGACTTCGCGCCGATGTTCCAATCGTAAAACCAACCGACGTTGAGTTTCTGCCAGATTCCGCCGGCGACGCCCTTCTTGCCGGTCCAGCGCCAGGGAAAAACCCGCACGAAGTTCACCCCCTTGTCCAGTCCGGTCGGTAATGCGCCGATCACGATGTCGTGATCCTGAGCCACGTAGTTCCGGCTGACACCGGTGCCATTCTCCTTTTGCGCGAGGGTGGCCATGTAGCCGCGCTTCAGGACGAAGGAGGCGGCGGGCGACCTCAGCTTGCCGAGCTTGGCTGCGTTGTATTCCACGTAACTTTCCAAGGGAATGGAATTCCCCGTTAGATCCTTCCCGTCGTGAATCGTCATCGCCGGAAAATCCGGCTCGTGCGGAATGACCACCGTGCCGGGACCGTATTGGACGACGCGCACGTTGACGCCGGGCTTCGCCTTGGCTCCATTCACCTGCATCCGGCTCACGAACTTCGAGATTACCTCCGATGGCACGATGTTGTCGAAAAACAGCCACGCGTCTGGCGAATTGAAAAGGAACGAACTGCCGACGACGGGATCGCCGGTGCCGGTGACGTGAAGCTCCGAGCTGCCGGTTAGATTCACCACCTGGTTGGCGACTGTCCCGACCGACTTCGACTTGTAGCCCGTACGGGTGGTGACCGGCTTGCCGGAACCCTCTTCAACCGGTTTCTGCCCGCCACCCGCTGCGAGGGCCAACAGGTATTTCTGATCCGCAGGGGTGAAGTTCGCGAAGGGAACTTCGAAGCTTTTGCCGTTAGGTCCCTGCAGGACCACCCCGCCATCCTTCATTCCGACGAACTCGGCTTCCAGTGGTTTCGGGATGCCGACGAAAGTCCATTCCTTGGCTTGAAGCGCCGGCGTGGAGGCCGCTAACAACAAGGCGGCAATGGCCAGGACGGATCCGGAAAGGCTGTTTCTCATGAATCGTGAACGGTTCGGTTAGTCCTGTACCAGCTTCAGGCGCATGAACCCTTGGCCGTCCGGCGAGTCTTCCATTGGCACGGTGTGGATCCAGGTGCGTTGTTCGAAATCCCCGAGGTCGCTGACGAGGAACGATGCCACCAGTCCCGCGGAGGCCGGGGTGTCGAGCGAGGCGAGGGAGCTGTTAGCCTGGGGAACCAAGGTCATGCCCATGTGAACCTTCCGCACTTTTGCGGTCATTGTCAGGTAGTGTTTGCCCGCAACGGCGGCGGGATACTCCGCGGCGCTGAGGGTACGCACCAGCGGTTGCGGCAGGCTTCCGGTGTCAGACGCCAGCGGATTGGAGCCGAACAACCACTCGAAGGCGTTGAGCATGCCATCGCCGTCGGCGTCGGCGGTCGATGCTCCCATCCCCAAGGGGAAGGTATATCCGGAGGCCCAGCCTGGATAGGTAGATGGAATCGCGACAACACTAACCGTGCCGGTCGCCAGGGTGCCGGTGTTCCACATGAAGCCGTAATTCAGCGACGGCAAGGTGACAGTGGAGAATGAGCCGGTGATCATTCCAGCTTGGAACAGGGTGAAAGTATCTCCTGCCGTTAGGATGCCGCCGAGGTTGGTCACCAGCAAGGTGCCGCCATAGGTCAAGGTGGTGCCGGCGGCGAGGACATCGCGGGTGCCGGCGGCCTTGTTGATTTCCATGCGGGTGGTGGACCCGGCTTGCAACATGACGGTGCTGGCGGTGGTGAGTTTGCCGATGCCGCCCGCGCCGGGTGCGAGATTACCGCCGGACTGCACGGTGACCGTGCCGCCGACGGTGCCGGTGCCGCCGAGGGTGGTTCCGGTGGCTACCGTCACGGCGCTTGCTCCGGTGGAGCCATTCACCAACAGCGTGCCACCGCTGACGGTGGTTGCTCCGGTGTAGGTGTTAGCACCTGATAGTGCCAGCGTGCCGACTCCGGTCTTGAGAAATCCGCTGGCAACAAGGTTCGCCGAGATGTTGAGCAACTTGGCGGATATGCTCAGGTCCGGGGCGGTGCTGGCCGTCACATCAGCCACATTGAAAGTCACCATTTGGCCTGCCGAGGCGTTTTGTCCGAGATGAATGCCATTGGAAGTGCTGCTGGAGGCGGCGTGGTTCTCGATCGCCGAAGCCGTGCTCCCGCCGACCGTGACGGTTCCGATCAGGGCCAGCCCTTGGTAGTTGGAGGTATTCGCTCCGCTGCCCACGCGGATGGTTCCACCGTTGAGATTGACCGCTCCGAGCTTGTTCCACCAACCGGCGCCAGCGCCGTTCAGGCCGGACATGAAGAACCCTCCCGCGTTGATCACGAGCGTCGTGTTCGAGAGGGTGTTGGTGCTGCCACCCGTGCCTAACACGTTTCCGCCCGTTAGCGAGAGGGTTGCGCTGTTGTTGATCGTGATGCTGCGGTTGGCGGCGGGCTGCAAGGCGCCTAGGTTGCTGGCGGCGGGCGTGGAGCCCTGGCCGGTCCCGGCGGTGACGGTGCCGGAGTTGATCGTCAGATCTCCGGTAAACGTGTTGGTGGCTCCGAGGCCGAGTGTGCCGGGGCCGTTCTTGACGATGCCGACGCCCGAAGTCGTGGTTCCGTTGGAAATAGCTCCGTTGAGAGCGATGCTGCCGGTACCTTGGAACGTCAGCGAGCGGGCGGAGGAGGGCGCGTTGGAAGTCAGCGGGCCACCGAAGGTGAGCGTGCCGGCATCGGATTGGAAATAGTAGTTTCCACCACCGGATTGGATGGTGAGCGTGCCGGCGAGCGTATTGCCGCCCGCTAGGTTGCGGACGGCGGGAACTGTTCCTCCACGTCCGCTCAAAATGATCGGTGCGGCTGCAGGGGTGGTGATTCCACCGAGGGCTCCGTCGAGTTCGAGGGTGGAGTAACCGGCGTTGTTGTTGCGGATCTGGATTCCAGTCAGGCCGCTCGCCGAGTTGGGGCTCGCGAGCCGCACGATGCCGGTGTTCTCGGTGGTGCTGCTCACATCGACAAACAACGTGCCTGTTAGCGGGTTGTCGCCTTTCAGGACAAGCGTGCCAACGCCGTTTTTGGTAAAACCAGTGGTGCCTTCGATCGAGGCAGTGATCGTGGCGGTGTTTTGATTGACCGCAATGACGGGAGCGGCGGCGTCCAAGGTCAGAGCGCTGCCGTTCGCCGCGGCGAGGGTCCAATTCTGCGGGCCCGAGGTGTCGCCGAACTGAAGGGTGCCGATGCTGCGCGAGGAGTCGAGCGTCACGGTGCGGTCGGCGGTGATGTTGCCGGCGCTGAAATTCGCGGTGTTGCCGCTGCCGTTCGCCGGGAAGCTGCCTGTCCATCTCGCCGCTTCGCTCCAGTTGCCATTCGCGTCGGCACTCCATGTCCCGTTGCCCAAGATCGAGGGCAACTGGATGGTCACCACCGCGACCGCGCTCGCTCCGACGGAGTCGGTGGCGCTAACAGCAAACTCCTGGGTGCCCGAGTCGTCCCAGGAGGGTGAGCCGGAAAGCGTGCCGTTAGCCGCAACCACCAGCCATTCCGGCCCCGAGGCCTTGCTGTAGGTGATGGTGTCGCCAACATCCGCGTCCGTCGCGGTTCCGGCAATTGTGCCGTTGTAAGCGACGCCCTGCGTCCCGTTGCCGCCGGAGAGGGTGGTGCTGGTGAACTGCGGCGGTGTGTTGGTGGTCATCGCAAGCACCTGCGGATCGTTCAGGGCGTGGGCGAGGAACTGCACGTCATCGAGCTTGCCGGCGAACAACGGGTCGGGGAACTGGCTTTTGCCGAGAAAATTGTTGGAGGTTTCCAGATCGACCGGGTTGATGGTCATACTGGTGTTAGAGGCGACGAGCGCGCCGTTGAGGAAGAGCTTGCCGGTGTTGCCGCCGATGGTGACCGCGACATGGGTCCACGTGTTGAGCGGCAGAGGCGCGTTGTGGTTGAGCTGCTGTTCGGCACCGCCGCCGTCCTTGATGGCGAAGCGGAGATTTCCCGAGCCGGCCACGGGTGATAGAAACATGTAGCTCGTGGTGCTGCTGCCAAGGTCGAAGATCCGCTGCCATTGCGCCGAACTGGTCGGATAGACCCACGCGCCAAAGGTGAAGTCGGTGCTGTCGCCCAGTCTGGTTGAAAGCTGGACATGATCGCCGTCGGCCCCGACGCCGCTCATCGCGACGCCATGACCGGATTTTCCGTTGCTGTATTTCGCGCCGCCTTTGAGGATCGCCGCGTGGCCGTTTGCCGAGCTGTCGCGCGCGTCGTTTTCAAACCGATAGAGCGCCGCCGGCGTGGTCGGCACCTCGGGGATCACCTGCTGATAGGACAGGGGCGCCACGTGGTCGCGATACATCGTGCCCATGGGAGTGATGAAGCCATCATCATAGTGCGTCTGGCGGAACCATTCCACGCGGCTGTAGATTGCATAGCGCTCAACCCATGGCGTGGCGTCCATCATGTCGATCATCGCCTCGACAACGTTCCGGTTCTGGGTGACGTCCGGGTCGTGTGCATTGTCGGTCCAATTGGCGCCGTTGTTGAACTCGGTGACCCAGATCGGCAACCCCGTGGCATCGTGGATGCTCTTGAGAAAGTTATACATGCTGTTAGCCGCAACTTGCGGGTTATTGCCTGCGGAGGAGCGGTAGTAATGGATCGGGAGGTAGTCGAGGCGATGTCCGGCCGCTTTGGCCTGGTTGACGAAATCCACGATCCAGTTGTAGCCGCCATCCGTCACGGCCGGGGCACCGACACGCAGACCCGTGCCCAGGAGGTCCGGCCATCTCGCCACGGCATCGGACACGGAGCCCATCGGGGTCAGATTCTCATAGGCGTCCTCGACCGGGTTGTCCGGCTCGTTGAAACCCAGCAAATGATTGACTTGGCGGGTCTGCCAGTTCTGGCCGAGGCCCGGCCAATTCGGCTGCTGCTTGATCGCTACATACTCCCAGTTCGAGGTGGAGTTCTGGTCGATGTTCCAGTTGTAGAACCATGACGAATTCAAGGCCGTGGGGTTGATATCGCACGAGCCCTTCTTGGACACCCAGCGCCATGGGAATACCCTGACAAAGCTCACCGAATCGTTGAGCTCGGCCGGCAACACGCTCACCTCGATTTCGCCGTCCTGGGCGACGTAATTCCGGCTGACGCCGGTGCCGTTGGCGTTCTGGGCGATGGTCGCGGTGTAGCCGCGCTTGAGTTTGAACGAGCTGATTTTGTTAGCGAACGCGCCGAGGCTGGCGTCGTTGTAGGCAGTGTAATTCTGCAACGAGGTGGACGTGCCGGTGAAATGGCTGCCGGTGAATACCTGCAGCGGCGCGAACGCGGACGAGTGCGGAATGACAACCGTCCCTTCGCCGTGTTGGACGACTCGGCAGTTCGTGTTAAGTGCGGCCGCCGCGCCGTTGATTTGAATCCGGCTCAGGTAGGTCGAGCTGACCGCGGACGGGCGGATTCCCGTTAGAAAAAGCCAGGCTTCCGACGCGACGAGATTGATGATCGTCGGCACTGCGATGGGCGTGGTCGATCCGGTGACCCGGAGCTCCGAGCGGCCGGTGACGGTCACCAGGGTGGTGGTGGTCGGAATCGTGACAAAGGTCTGAATGTCATTGGTGAGGGTGAGTGTGTCTGCCACGACCGGCTGGGCGAGGGCCATCAACGCGCAGAGCATCGCGACGGGTTGAAAAAAGAGGTTTCGAATCATCGGCTTGTCCGGCAAACTTACAAGGTTCCGGACTTTTCAAAACCCCATTTTATGGGGAGGTGGATAGAGAGGATCGGTCACTCGATCGAAATCACATTCACCCGCAGGACACCCGGCCATACCGGGCGAATATCCTGCCCCACACCCGGATTCATCGAAATTTCCCATCCCTTCTGCTTGCAGATCACCTTCCAACCGCGCCCGCTGTTCCGCGTATCCAGCATCGGGAGCATCACGGAAACCCGGCCGTTTAAACCATCTGGCACGTCGGGCTTCCCCACCGGGTGGACGAGAATCAAATGCGCCTCGGGAAACTTCTGCAATGCCGCAAGTCCGGCGGAAAACCGACTGCCGCAAGCAATGATCGCCTGCGGACTCGTGCAGGTCACTTCGGCACAGTCCACCAAAGGGACCGATATCTCAAAATCCCGGAACTCCTCCGCACTTGCGAGCCGCCGGATTTCCTTGCCCCAATCTTCTCCCAACACCGATGACTCGGGAAAGATGAGCATCCGACCGTCTTGTCGTCCCGCGCCGGCTACTACCACCCTATCACCCGGGAGATAGGCAATCCGAGCATCGCTCCGGACCGACTTGCCGATCACATAAAGACCCGCGGCAACCAGCAGAGACAACACCGCCGCCATGCCAAGCGCACGCGCCATCATGCCGAAAGAACGCATCCCCAACATCGCCCATGCGGATGCCAGAATCACCAGGCCATTCGCGGCGGGCAGCCACCACAGATTTCTGAATATCCACAGCGTGCTGAACACATTCGCGATCAGGAATACCAGCCAGGAACTCCCGGCCGCCATTATGAAGATGGCTGCCGCCTCTCGCGACAGGCCGTTGTTGGTGCGTCCCGCTCCTGCATTTCCCCATACGAGAAAACACAACCCCACCGCACCCGTCAGCACCGCCACCAGCACCGGCAACCCATACTCCACGCCCACATGCAAATAGCTGTTCACCATTCCCCCATACCTCTCGGTGGCAGCCAGTGGCTGAAACCAATGGGTGAAGTTGCTCCCGGATTGACCTGCCCCCCACCCGCGCCAGGGCGAGGCCGCGATCATCTGAAGCCCACCCTTCCATAGAACCAGTCGGTTTCCTGCCGACGCATCCTGCGACACGAAACGCGGATCAATCCGTGAGAAAAACCCCGTCGCGAAAAGCAGAACCCCAACCGCTATCAGACGGACAGATATCATTCCGATCCCCTTGATTCTCCGGTCCCGGATGAGGCGCCACAATAGCAATACCACTCCCGCCATGCCCACCGCCACCAACGCTCCCCGGCTGTAAGTTTTACACAGCAAAAACCACAGCACCAGCTCGGCGGCCAAAACCAGCGTGGCCGCGGCGTCTCGCCGCAGTCCGTACCAGGAGCGTCCCGCTCCATCTTCATTTCGTGTCCCCACCACCCACATCCCCAGAGCCCACAACCACGGAATCCACATCGCGACGAAGACGCCTGCCTGGTTCGGATTGTTCCACCCCAGATTCCAGCGCACATGCTCGCCGAAGAAGTAGATGCCTTCCATGCTGATCGATGGTAAAAACATCTGCCTTGCGGGTATCAGACCGGTTACTCGGTGATCTTCTGAGCTCCGAATGATAACGTCCCACCCGCTAACTTGAACGACTCCGGCAGGAAGGCCAGCGCACGCTCCTCATCCATCGCCAATCGATTGTCACCCAGGCTCAGTTTCTTGAGGGCGGCAAGCGACTTGATTCCGGAGATGTCGGTGATCCTGTTGTTCCAAAGATCAAGCTCCCAAATGTTCGGGCAGGTTCCCAGCGGCGAGACATCCTCGATGGCATTCGCTCCAAGAATTACTTTCCCAAGCTCGACGTGATCCGCCAGCGGACTAAGATCCACAATACTGTTCCCATACGCAAACAACTGTTCCAACCAAACGAGCGCCGCAAGCGCTGCGATGTCCTTCGTTCCTGTCCTCGTGATATCGAGCCTCTCCAATGCCGTCATTCCAGCGACTGCTTCGATCCCATCGAGCTTGTTGCGCCCGACATTCAGCCGCTTTAGTTTCACGAAATCCGCAAGCGGCGCAAGGCTGGTAATCCCGCATTGATGCACTGCCAGACCTTCAAGATTGACCATGTGGCTGATCAGGTTGAGATCCTTCAAAACACAACCCGAAGCCTCGAAATTCGTAAGGTTTCCCAACTGTTGGAGAGGTGAAAAGTCAGTGATCGGATTCCCGGAGATTCCAAGATCACGCAGCCCCGGATGCAGGGCGGCAAATCCAATGTCCTTGATCTGCGTGTATCTCACATCCAGCGTCGCAAGCCGGTCCAAACCGGAAAAAACCGATGCGTCCTCGATTTTGATTCCCGCCACGCTGATGAACTCCAACTCTTTCAAATCCTTGATCGGAGCCAGATCCGTCACCGCACTGGACGACAGATCCAGTTTCTTGACATGCGGAGTGAACCGGAGGAACGAAACATCGGAAATCCGGGTCTTCGAAATCATTACCGTCGTAAGATTCACCGCATGTTCGAGGCCCTTCAAACTGCGAATCCGGGAGCCAGTCGCGTTCAGCCATGTCAAGCCCCTCATGTCCTCCACCGTCAGTTTGGACCACGGCTTCTTCAGTTCCTTTCTTACTAGCAGTTCAAGATTCGAATCCTCGATCAATGGGTCGCGTTGCGGAACATATTGCACTCTCGCCCGCGTCCGGATCGCATCCACCGCCTTCTTGCTCGTTGAACCTTTCGAGACATCAATGTGATTGTATTTCGCATCCACGAAAACAAGGCTCTTGAGCTGGAGCACCGGATCCAGGGCGGTGAGCTGGTTTTGCGCCAGGCCAAGATGGGTCAGGGCGGCACAGTTTCCCAACGCGGCGAATGTCCCGATCGAGTTGTCTGTCAGATTAAGCTGTTGGAGCTGCCGTAGCTTCCCAAGTGGCGCGACATCCACGATCAGATTGCTTTCCAGCTCCAAGTTCGTCAGGTCCGCCAAGTCTCCCAATGGCGCCAGATCGATGATCGAATTCACGTTGAGCCTGAGAACCTTCAAGCGACGCAACCCGCGCAATGGTCCAAGATCAGAAATCGCGTTTTCGTCCGCAGTGAGTTCTTCAAGATTAGCCAGCTTCTCAAGGCCAGCCAGACTTTGGATTCCCTTGCCGGAGATCTCCAGGATGGTCACTGAATCCAAGTCGCTTTGCATCAACTCTCCCGTCTTCTTGCCAGTGACTCCTTGGATCGCGGCGTCGATGCCCTTTTCCCACGGTAACTTCTTCGGATCGAACAGAAACTTCGTTGTTTCGACCGCTTTGGTTTCGTCCTGCTTCGTTGCGGAGATCAGGATATCATCCCCTTTCGCCGATGTGTTGCCGCTCTTCTCATTGCAACTCGAAATTCCGATTGCCACCGGAATCAGAATCATTCGGCGGATCATTATGAACAAGCAGGTTTTCATAGTCATGTGTTTGTGTTTCAAAATCTTCCTTTTTGCGATCTCTTCGCCCTTTTGCGGCCAAAATCCTCTCTCTTCCGAAAGCTGTCATGAACTTTTTCTGACAATACCCGGCTTCCCTTCCTTGAACTCGATCTCAAGGACACGCTCATCCTGCTTGGGAGCCACCCGGAGCAACGACTGATCCAGCTTGCCTAGCGAGAACGCGAGAAACACCGGCCCCCGCCCGACCCGGAATGCCGATGCGGAATCAAACCCGCTTTCCTCCAATCCGAACGCCGGAACGAGTCCCTCCTTACCCAGGACGAGAACCGTCATTTGCTGATTTGCAAACTCCTGGCTCATCCGGATGTCCACAGTTTTCACGTAGTCCCCGGTGATCTCCAACGGAGCTTCCGGGTTCGCGAGAATAAACACGAATTTCTCTCCAAACTGTTTCGCCAGCAATGCCCGGTGATTCCCTGGCTCCTCGACCGATGGAGCCCAAGCAATCCACTCATGCTCTTCATTCAAATACTCCAGCCAACATTTCCCGCCTGGCTCCCCCCGCAGCACCGGCGACCAAACCAGCCGTGCCGCCACGCCAACCGTCCGCAGCGCCGCCACTCCGAAGAGCGCCAGATCAATCTCCGACCCGTGCTTGCCACGCAGCACCGTGAGCGGGTCAAGATCACCCCGCATCGGTATCCGATATGCGGATGCCGAACCTAGCAGGGTGAGATTCTTGTGCATCCATCCCGTCACCGCCGCCACCGCCTCTTGTGGGTTGGTTGCCTTGCCGACCAATAGCGAGAACTCCTTTGAAATTACTGCCCGCCAATCCGGCTTCGACGTGTGCTCGTAACGAATCCGCAGAGGCAGCAGGTAATTCTTCACCTCGTCATCGCTCAACGGCCGCTTCCGGTAAAACCGCTTCTCCACCGCCTCCGCAAGGCGGATGTGCCGGACAAAAACCTTCGGCGTCATGCTGAACCGGTCAATCGGCCCGAGTCGCATCGCGAGATGCATGGCATTGTCATACCGGATCCCATCAAATGTCTCCTGGCCCACAGCCTCCTCCACCGATTCCAGAAACCCGTAGGCCCATTTCTTATCGAAAGTGGATGGGTCATAAAAACTCGATGCTAATCCCATCATCGCACTGAGAACCCAAGCGAGGCAAACGACTAAGGAGAGGCGACATTCCTGTCGCCACTTTCTACCCGACATCCTATCAACAGCCCCTCCCCCACAACGGAAAATATGTCCGCTGGACACACCGGGCAAGATGCCCGCGCTCCTTGCCCCATCTACCACTTCGCGTCCATTCGCGTTCATTCGCGGTTCAACTCCTCCTGTTCAGGTTCGTTCCGCGCAGCCACACCAGCGACCTCTGCAGGCCTCCACGACAAGCCATCACCCTCCTCAACATCCTTCAAATAAACCGTGTTCGTCTCCCCGGAAATCGTGGAAACCGCCCATTTCAAACTCTCCCCGTCCGTCGCCGTGAAAAGCACCGGCCGGTCCATGGAAGCACACTTTCCGAACTCCATCGCACAGGAAAGCTCCCCATGATCTTCAGCGATGGCCTTCGAAGTCTGAATCAGCCTCCAAGTCCCGCTGTTCCAGATGTAGGCGGAGACGGTTGCTCCGTCGCGGAGCATGGGAATCGAAAGTGATACCTTCACCAGGGACGCAATGTCCGAAGTCACCGGCACGCAGGACGCCCACAAACCCTTCCCATAAACATCCCCCTCGGGTTCGAAGCCAGGATGCGCGTAATACGCCAGGGCATTCCATCGTCCACGGGCGATCCTAGCCGCAAGTGGCTCCGCGTTCAATTTCTCATCATCCGTCGTATCCACCGCCACCCATTGTTTCAACTGACAGTCCCAGTATTCCGTGAAAAAATGGAAGCTGTCGCGCTGATACCAGCGGCTCGCCATGCAATGCCTTGCCGGTATTCCGACGGATCGGAGCGCCGCGACGTAAAACAAATTGAACTCTCGGCAGGCGCTTTCCTTCGATGCCATGATCTGCGAAGTGGTCCGATTCCTGCCCTCCGCCGTCGTGGACTGCAAATTGATCGTCGAGTCGTTCAAGTGATCCGACCATACCCACATCAGAACCGCCTCGGCCGCGTCCTTGGTTGTTGATGTATTGACCAATAGCGGTGAAATTTTCTCGTAGAAATCCTTCCGCCAAAGCCCGAGATCCTCATCGATCACTCGATACGGCAGAACCCACCGTCGCCAGAGCTCGTTTCCCAGCTTCTCGCCGAGATACGGCAAGGCTTCATGGACCTTTCGGGCGTAAGTGACGCTCTCGACAATATGTTGGGCGTTCAAATTCACAAGGTCATACTGGGAGGCATGGTTCACAAGGTGTTCGCTATCCTTGCCTGGCACCTTGCGTAGCGCTGTTTCAAGTTCATTGCGGTTCCGACCCGCATGTTTCAAAGCGGTATGCAGGTCGCCGGTCGGCTCCGCTGCGGTCGAAATCACGAAGTTGAGCGTGGCGAATAGTGTCCAGGTTCTGAAAAAAGATCGTTCTGTTTTCATGATTTCAAAATCTTTGAATCTCAAGCAACCGGGAAATTGTTAATCTGCCAGATTCGACTCCATACAACTTTTCCAAGAAACTGCTAATTCGCGGGGTGTGACCCCAGTCATTGTATGCATTGTAGGTTATCGAGGACTGACACCGAAGCAGAATGCCAAGCATTAGGACTCTTAAGCAGATTCATTTTGCGTTCGGGACAAACGTGAAATCAACTTTGTCGGGCTGGCTTTTCTAATTTCGTTTCCTTTCCTCTTCAGCTATGCGCGCATACGCGAGCTTTCGTTGGTCAACGTCAGTTAAAGTCGAAGCCCATTTAGTGGCCATCGCTGTATCGCCGTCCGTTGACAGAATATTCTTAACGATCTCGCTGATCGCGGAATTCTTCGCCGGACCATCACTCAAACCTCCTACCCAAGTGGTGGCAGATACTGGATCTTTTACCAGCCAGTTCGAAGCTATCGTGGTTATTGCGGTCACTTGCTCCTTGGATTTCGAATCAAAATCCGTTCCTAGTCTATCAGCCGCGGATTTGGGATCGAATTTGGAAAAGGATGAAACTGCTTTTAGCATTAAGGTGGCCTTAATTTTTTCATCAGAAATCTCCGACAATTTATCAAAGACAGCTTCATGCTGCCACTGCATACTCTCTGAAATGATTTCCTCATAAGCACCTTTGGCTTCCGAGAAATTTCCGTCTTCGATTGACTTAATCAACCAATCTCCTGCCGAGGTTGGATCTTTCCTCGCCCACTTCGAGCCAAGATTGGAAAGATAAGATTTTTTTTCACTCGGATTTATTATTTGGCTGGCCAAATCAATACCGCGCAAAGGGTCTGAAACAGCAAAGGCATCGCTGATTTTGCGCAAACTCTCAATATTGGAATAACCAGGATTGCTAGCAAACCATTGGAATGCGGCCTCAGGATCCGATTTAGCTATTTCTCCTATTACAGCCAAACTAATACTTTCTCGCATCGCACCATTCGGAACATCATCTAAAATCGCATGCAATCCATCAAGTCCGCTTTTATTAACTATTTCGCTAGCAATAACCTTACTTGCTGCGAATGTGGCACCTTTGCCAGACAATAGGCTTGTCAGCTGGACCGCCGTTTTGATGTCCTTGCTAGCGATTCCGCTCAATCCATACACTATCATATCATCCCTGAATTCCCCAGCCTTCTGATTTCCAATAAGTTCGACAGCTTTCGAAATTTTATTCTCTGATATCAGAGCGAGAATTCCACCGGTTAGTGCAGAACTTCGATCATTTGGATTTGAAAGGGAGTTGGCCCAAGTAAAGCACGCATCGGCGTCAACCTTGGCCCAAACGTCGGCTATGATTCCCATGAGGGTCGCACGGAGATTTTCGTCATTAATATTGTTGGCATATCGAATGGCCTTTTGAGGGTCGGAACGGAACAATTCAATAACATGCTGCCTGGGGTCGGTTGAGTTATCAACCTGTGTCACCGCACGGGTGACCGAAGAACGGCGGACATTACCAGGATCAGGAACAACTGAATCACGTTTGGGAGAAACTTGGGTTTCGACATCAGCCGATTTAGAGGTTCCTAGTTTAATACTGCGCGAACTTTTATTTAATGAACATAACCAGATCGCTACGGTAGTAACGAAAACTAACAAAACGATGATCTCCAGCTTTCTAGCTTTCATAATTTTCACTCTTTGCTAACTGCGAGGAAATAGCCACTGGAAAACATAGATTATTTCCCAGTGGCATTGCTTTTAGAGTTCGATTTGAATGTGGTGCGTCATATAGCTGTAACTTGACTTCTTGGTGTCTGCATTTCCATTTAATGTAAAAGATGCATCCGCATCAAGTTCAACATCTTTATACCACCCATAGCGTATTGTTGGTGGGTCCCCTTCCGTTCTCGTATCCCATACTCCTGGGCTAGACACGACCGTGTTAGGACTAGTCCAAGTAAATACGGGTGTAGTATTAGGCGGATTTGCGACCTGTCCCACTAATTTGTCGGATCCTGCCGCCTTGGCGGGCGCATTGTCCGTATCCCAAGTTACCTTTACCTGTACTTTGATCTCGTAAGTTCCCGGAGTAAGCGTAGTGTCGGGATAATCAACTTCAGACAGTCCCGAAGGATCCAATTTGGACAACGGATCGCCGCTCACATATGATCGGCTATTGGTCCCGTCAGGAAATCCAGATGAGTCGCTAGAAGTCCAACGTGAGCTTGTGGCAGAATACAGACGATTAGGGAATAAAAAGGCTTCTAGCTCACCCACGTAGATTTTTCCCGTGAATCGGCCAGCTTCGAGACCTTCTCCGTAAGCGGTACTTACAAATTGGGTAATGCCAGAAAGTAGCGTATTTCCGAGGTAGTCCGACGCGACCACGTCCTTACCCGAGAATAAAACGGGCACCCCCCCCGAAATATGCGATTCATTGGTGAAAGCATCCGCTCCGTCTGCTGCAAGCGCATTTCCATCCCACGTGTAGGTGCGGATTTTATCGTCTGTTTTCTTTCCTACCAACTGGCCTTCCGCATTGTAGAAAAGACTTGATTTGGAACCACCGTTACGTGCTTCAAGCACTCTGTCTCCATATCCGTAATTAGCGGTCCGCTCTGCGTGGCCGCTTTCTCGGATCGGCCGTCCCGCAGCGTCATAGGAGAACTCCTCTTTATTTTGGTCAAGTTGTTGTATACAAGCTAGACGGTTGGCGTTGTCGAATGACATTTTTGTGACGCGTCCATCGATTGATTTTTCAATGATGTTCCCGGAGGCATCGTAGGTGTATTTTTCGCTGCCGAGTGAGGCGGCGGATACGTAGCTTGCGAGGCTGAGGATGCCAGCGGTGATGCTGGCCCAGTGTTTTTTTTTGGGGTTCATGGATTCAGTTTTTGTTTTTTGTGTTCTGCCGCATGAATGCGGCGAGAGGGGGGTTGAATTGCTAGTTTCAATTGTTCGTTTCTAATGGTATAGGATCAGGATTTTCGCGCAAGGGCGTGGAGGTAGTGGAGGTCGTGAAAAGATAATGGGCAGAGAGTAATTGCTTATTGAGACCATCGGACCGGAATGAACTCCGCGCTACAATGGGGGTTCTTTACGATGCCATTGACTATCCCCCCTTCATTCATTCCATGACACCATGAATTGGCTTGCGTGTAAATGGATTTGAATAACGAAAAGCGGCAGGAGTTCCGGAAGGCGGGAATTCACCAACCTTGCGGGCTGTAACCGGCAGCCACGAGAGGGCCTTGAAGCTCGCAAACCATTGGTTTGTCATTTCCTGCTATGGGGCTTCTATCCATTCGTGAAGTTCAATTGCCACATCTCGTCGTGCGGTGTCTTTCCTAGATACAGCAAGACTACATATACCTTTCGAGCGCAGGTCATGTTCTCGATAAATTGCCGGGGTGTCAGGTTCACGAGATCGTAGTGGGGTGCATGTGAGATCAGATACCCTGTGTCCCTGCCCTTCGCCTCACGCAGCGCGGTTTCCAGTTCAGTTCTTGCGGCTCGCGGCGTTAAGGCGGCGTAAATAAATAAACTTGCCAAACAGATTAAGATTTCTTAACTGTTCTTTCCGTGAAAGAAAGCGATGCCCTTATGCAGAAGTTTGAATCGATTTGGCCGCATCTGGACGAGCGTGGCAGGCGGATCACC
>JBGSOI010000206.1:0-3495 GCA_041739215.1 Akkermansiaceae bacterium | reverse complement strand
AAACATACAATCGCACCTGCGGACCATTTACCTGGACCAAAGGGCCGGAGAAACTAAGCAAGATCATCAAGTTAACTCAAACAGCACAGCAAACCGGAGTTGCGTAATATGACCTTTACTTCGCTGACGATGCACTAGTTTCCACAATGACGAAGGATGGTGAGCTCCAAGTCTGGAATTATGAGACCGGGTCGTTGGTTTCGGGGCCGATAAAAGGGGATCGTTTAGAGATTGCCAGCAATCCTTCACCTGATGGTAAGTATGTGGTAATCTCACAAGCAGAGAATTTTCAGACGTTCTTGTCGGTTTGGGATATTGAGCGGAAAACACCGCTATTCGAGTGGAAGCCTCCTGGCGAAGGAATTTGGAAAGCCACATTTGATCCTGATTGTAAAAGGGTGCTGTTCTATCCTCAATTCCGACGGAATGACGGATTCAAGTATGGAGCATCGGTGGTTTCCATCGAGAATCCTGGGCAAGTGATCTCAGAAATTCGTCCAGTAGCCGCTGATGGATCGCTTCCGGCCATCACACAGGCAAAGTTCGCCAAAAAAGGGGAAGGAGTAATTCTCGCCTGTAAGGACAAAACCGTGCGCTTGTGGAATGCCAACAGCGGAAACCCAATGAGTGAACCTGTGATGGTATGGTCCTCGACTCCGAAGTTTGCGGTTTCAGATGATGATCGCTCAGTCACAGTCTTTCGCGCAGATGGCTCGGCACAGCAGTTTGAGCTGCCGGTGGTGGATACTGTGATCCCGCCGGATTTGATCGACGTGCTGTGCAGAACCACTATTTCACCCGGAGGTTCGGTAGCCGAAGTGGGATTCGAGGACTGGTTGGAAAAGCGCGAGGCTCTTCTGGCGGACATGAGGAACAGACCTAACACGGATTCGTGGAAGAAACTCGTGAACTGGCTACTTCAAAATCCATGGGATCGCAAGGTCTTCCCGGGGGGGGAGACGGCACTCGAAGACTGGCTCTGTAGTCGCATCCTCGTAAACTCCGAGGAACCCGTCGCCGACTTAATGATTGAAAGCATGCGGGGAATGCTACCGCCAGAGTTTAGCGCGGAATTCGATGGTGATCCTGAGAAAGCAGAGGCATTCCGTGATCTACTCGCAGGTGCTATGGAAAATCAAGGCGAAGGTAGTCTGAGCGAGATGTTACGCAGACTTGACCCGGGTCATCCACTTTGGCCGCTCCATGATGCCGTGAAATCAACGTCGGTGGAGCGAAGAGAATATTTGATGGGGCTGGCAACTTCACGTTTGGCTTCGGCCTTCGAGAATGTCGTCAAGTTCGCCATGGATGCGTTGCTGCAGGAGTTCTACACGCCAGACCATCATGCGACTTTGAATCTTGCGGATGCGATGGTCAGAAAGTTCCCAGAAATGGCGGAAGCGCATCGTCTGCGAGGTTATGCTCTGGCGAGGCGTGGGAATTATGAAGAGGCGGGTGCCGAACTGAAAAGGTCCATGGAAATATCGACCCTACTCAAATCGCCAATTCCGAGCAACACGACCATGCCCTTGGTAGCTGTTGCCTGGATCACCGGGGAGCGGGACAACGCGATTCATCTATATGGCGCGGCGATCAGGGGAAATCCTTTTATGGCGGGAACGGGATGGATGACTCCAAAAGCGCGGGCTTCGTTGAGCGAGCCAGTCATTAACGCACTTATGGAGGTTCGCGCTGCGGCCCTGAAACAACAGCCCGAGCTAAGAAAACTCCTTGAAGACGCAGAGATTGATTTCACTTCCATGCCCCCTCCGTTGGAAGAAACGCACGTTCATGAAAATGCCCCTCAACCCATGGACGACAGACGGATCGATAACCCATTACTTACCAGCGATGCCTTGGATCAAACGTTCGCAGTGAAGAAAATTCCGGACTATCCCTGTTCGTTCGGAAGCTGGCCGGATCAGGGTTGGGAGCAAGCAGTCGGCGAAGCAGAAGCTGCAGCCCGAGGCCCTAACGAGGAAGGGATTTTATTGTCGGCTAGCCGCCAGAAGGACGGAATGGCGATCCAATTGATCGTGACTCCTTCACCGGGGCAATCGCCCACCGATTTCGAGCCGGGAAGGCATGCGACCGAGGAAGAGTTGATGAAGGCTCAAAGGTTCTCTCTCGAGGGAAACGGAATGGAAGTTTCAAGTTGCACGGTCGCGAAGATCAGTGGTCAGTCGGTGCTGCGAACGGTCGCCAAGCAAGAAGTCGATGGGCAGTTAGTCCATATGCTTGCATTTATGATTCCTGGAGAGGGCAGGCTTTACGTCCTTCAGGCGATGTCCTTGGACGCAAAATCTTTGGACGATGCATTCGTCAAAAAGTGTCTTGAATCGTTCCGCTGCGAGGGATCAAAGGCTGAGTAGGAGATAGGAACTGAGTCAGTGAAATACCACGCCTTCATCAGCTACAGCTATGCCGACAAAGCGTGGGCGGAGTGGGTTGCAGTGCGGGGTGGAGACATACGGGATACCGACGGGCTCGACGAAAGGGCGGGAGGTGAGGCGGGAATCGAGTAAGCGGAGGAAACGCCGCCCTCGCTGAATTCTCGCGTCGTGCGCCGGATCGTCCCAGTCTGGCCGGATGCCCAGCAAGACCACCCGCAAGCCGTGGCGCGTCGCCGACGTGACCTTCATCGAGATCGAGATCAGCCACCGGACCGACACCCAGCTGCGCGTTGAATTCGAGTGCGGACTGCGCCTCGTCATCACCGACGAACGCCAGGTCCCGCTCGCCGCCCGCCTCATCGAAACGTTGCGGGCCGGGAAGGAGGCCATCCAGTGATCGGCTTCCCCTCCGGCGTGCGCGTTCATCTCGCGCTCGAATCCCACGACATGCGGAAGTCCTTCAACGGCCTCGCCTCCATCGCCGGGCAGCTCGCCGCCCGCGGACTGGAAAGCGGCGCCCTCTTCGCCTTCACTAACAAACGGCGCAACCGTCTCAAGATCCTCTACTACGACCGCACCGGCACCTGCGTGCTCGCCAAGCGGCTCGAAACCGGCACGTTCTCGTGGCCCGCGCCATCGTCCGCAGGCTCCGCCAGCCTGTCCCTCGCCCCCGAGGCCCTCCAGCTCCTGCTTGATGGCATCGACCTGCGGGGCGCGCAAATGAGACCTTGGTATGAGCGCTAGGAAAATTTATCTAACACGCATCCACAAAACCCCGACTGATACTATCAGTTGGTCCGCCGCCTGCTATATCTTTCCCCATCGAAACGCCCGGAGAGACATGCATCCGTCAAGCCCGCGAGCTCGCTGCCGCGCGGGCCAGGATCGAGTCGCTTGAGGAAGCCAACCGTCTGCTGGAGCAGAAGCTCGACCACCTCATCCGCCGCCTGTTCGGCAACAAGAGCGAGAAGATTGATCCCACCCAGCTCGAACTCCTTTTCAAGGACCTGCCGGGAAAAGCGCAGGCCTCCTCCGGCGCGGACGCACCGGCGGAGGCCGTCGCCGCCACTGAACCCGTGCGCCGTTCCAAGCGCGGCGGCCA
>JBGSOI010000049.1:0-7774 GCA_041739215.1 Akkermansiaceae bacterium | reverse complement strand
GGGCCTCTTCGATCCCGCCACGGCCCTCTCCTTCCGCCGCAACATCCTCGAGAAGGGCGGCACCGAGGACGCGATGGAGATGTACCGCAAGTTCCGCGGGCGCGAGCCCTCCGTGGAGCCGCTGATCGAAAAGCGGGGGCTGAAGGGCGCCTCGAATTAGCGTAACCAGTCGCGACCAGTCGCTCACGCTCCTGGCTCAGTAACGAGTACCGGCGGTACTGGCGTTGCCGGGGTTGACGGGGGTTGGCTCGTTGCCGGCGTTGGCGGGGTTAACGGGGTTGGCTCGTTGCCGGCGTTGCCGGCGTTGCCGGGGTTGCCGGGGTTGCCGGGGTTGACGGGGTTGACGGGGTTGACGGGGTGAGTGCTGTCAATGGCGTCAACCGTGTCATCTGAGTCAATGCTGTCATCATGACTGCTGCTGGCAAGTTCGTTTCACAAGGCCCCGCTGAACGCTTGGTGGAGCAGGGATTTTTTCAACGCATCCAGCGTGGAGAGCTTTTGCGATGCCACAAGCGGCTTGAAAGTTGGCTGCCGGGCGACCACAAGTGCCGCGCATGAATTTCGATTTCGACACTCCCATCGCCCGCCGCGGGACCGGCTGCATCAAGTATGACCGCCGGCCGGAGCTTGATCCGTTCTGGGTCGCGGACATGGACTTCGCATCGGCCCCGACCATCCTCGCGGCATTGCACCGGCGGGTGGATCATGGGATTTTCGGCTACGCCCAGCCGCACGCCGGACTGAACGAGGCAGTTATCAACTACCTGCACGAACGCCGCAGGGCCGTCGTCCCACTCGAGCAAATCATCCACCTCGGCGGGCTGGTGCCGGCATTGTCGCTCGCCGCGCGTGCGTTTTGCAAGGCAGGCGATGCGGTGATGACTTGCACGCCGGTCTATCCGCCGTTCATCGGGGTGCATCACGACGCCCATGTTTCCCTCATCACCGTCGATCACGTGATGGCCGATGGCCGGTGGACTTTCGATTGGGATGCCATGGAAGACGCGGTCACGCCCGGGACGAGGATCTTCCTCCTGTGCAATCCGCAGAACCCGTTAGGCCGGGTGTTTTCAGCGGACGAAGTCACCCAGCTCGCGGCCTTCTGCGAGAGCCACGATCTCGTGCTCGTGTCGGATGAAATCCATTGCGACCTGATCTTTGACGAAACCGCGACCCCGCATTTCTCCGCGCTCAACCTGCCCGCGGATCTCGCCAAACGGACCATCACCCTGCTCTCGCCAAGCAAGACCTGGAACATCGCCGGCCTCGGTTACGCCTTCGCCGTGATCCCCGACGATTCGATCCGCCGGAAATTCTCCGCAGCCCGCGGCCACACCCTCAGCGAAATCAACGCCCTATCGTACTACGCGGCCGAAGCCGCCTACCGCCACGGCGAGCCCTGGCGGCTCGAACTGATGGCCTATCTGAAATCCAACCGCGACACGCTCGTGGATTTCATCAACACCCTCTGCCCCGGCCTAACCGTCGCCGCCGGCGAGGCAACCTATCTCGCGTGGATCGACGCCCGCGGGATGGGAGTCGAAAACCCCGCCCACCACTTCGAGCGGAAGGCCGGGCTGTTTCTATCCGACGGCGCGTATTTCGGCTGGCCGGGCTGGATCCGCTTCAACTTCGGCTGCCCCCGCGCGCGGATGATCGAAGGCCTGGAGAAGATCGCGGGAGCGCTGCGAGCCACGAGTTGATCATGGCTTTTGGGATTGGCGCGGGTCCCGATGGATGAAAGGCTGGGAATACCCCGATGACCGCGCAAGTCCACAATCCCCGAAGCCGCACGTTCGTGTTGGCTGTGCTCATCATGGTGGGATTGGTGACGACGGGGGGAATTCTCTATTGCTCTTTGCTGGACGAACTAACGAGCTCCCCCACCGCGGTGCGACCATGGGCGGAAACGGATTTCCGCAAGTGGACGATGCCGGTTCCGTCGCCTGGCAAAGCGACCGATCCGCAATACCTGACCCGATGCGGCCGGCCCATTTATCCCCACGGAAAAGCCGCACCGGTGGTTGAGGTTGAAATCCAGCCAGCGACCGTGATTTATGTTCCAAAATGCGAGGTAATTGATTTCGACTCGGCGGATGGATTCACCAGTGCCGATGGCCGCGGCAAGGTGTTATGGCTGGGAGCCAAAACATTCCGTCAATCGAAACCCGACGACCGCGAATACCCGCAATGGGCGATGTTCCAATCCAACGGCGAGCCCATGGCCCGCGGCAATGCCGATGCGATGCGACGAGCCGAACCCATTGATATGTACCTGCGTGACAGTCCGAATCTATCAGCCATGATTGCCGTCGACGGCTATCAAAATGTTATCTGGAGATTCCGGCAGCTGTTTGATTCGAAAACCCGTGCGCCGCTGCAAGATGGCTTCCGCATGGCTTCCAAGCCACAAGGCGCGGGCTTCAGTGCTTCGCTGCCCGCCTTGCACGACGCACCCTTGCTGGCCGCGATCGATCTTTTCCATGGCGCCACTCAGGACTTCTCCTGTCCACCGGCGGGTGGCTCCGTGGTGGAGCAACCGGAATTCCGCTTTGAAGTCATCGCAACGCTCGACGGCGCGGTGGAAACGGGTGCCTACAATCTCTCCACGGTTCCGCACATGAAGAAGCTTCGTTACGACGGACCGCAATCCAGCGTGGGCACCGCTTGTTCCGTCCTGTTTCAGGTGACTCCGCCGATCCTGCGCGATGCGATCACTTTGGAAGCGTTCGATTCCGAGGGGCACGAAATCAAAGGCACTGAGAAAACCACGTGGGATCTGGCCCTCCATCATTTTGACAGTCCTGTTAGCCGGATCGCATCCCTCCGGGTGAGATACCGCCCGAATTTCACCCGCCTTCTGCTCCGAATCAAATCCATGCCCGCGGTGGACCCGCCCAATCTCAAACCCACCAACCTGTTTGATCTAACCGTCCCTGAAATCGTCTTCCGCAATCCGGGTCAGATGCAGAGCTTCATCACCGACACCGTCGAGTTCCACAATCCCCGGGAAACCAACTCTTCCGGTGACGAAAGCGCGTTCCCGATGACGCTCCATGACGCGAGTCCGCGCCAAGTGATCGATCGCTATCGCGCGCTGAACTCCGACCGCAAGGTGATGGTCGATCCGACGGCGATGACCGTGCGGTTCGAAGACCGGAGACGACGAACGTGGCTGAACCAAACCTTGGACTGGGTGAAGAACCCGACCTGGGGTCGTTGAACCAATACGGGCGTGGCCTGCGCGCGGATGCTGGAGGGGCTGAAAAAATCTCGATGGCTCTGTGATTCACAAGAGGGCGGTTTCCTACGACTCACCCGGCAGTTCCTTCACCTTCCTCCCCGCTCCTTTTTTGATTCGGACCGAGATGATCGTCTGAGTGCCATTTATCTCCTTTTTCACCTCGAACAGGTTGATCGCCGCGAAAAGATCGCTGAGCTTCTTGAAGCCGTACGTCCGGTGATCGAAGGGGCCGGAGTTGGAAATGCGCTGTCCCACGGGTCCCAGCCGGGCCCAACCATCCTCGTCCGCAGCTTCATTCACCGCGCTGCGCAGCGTGTTCATCAGCTTGGTGTTCCCCTTGAGATCCGTTAAATCCTTCGCCGGTTTGGCCTCCACCTTGCCCGGCTCTTCTAACATTATACCGGATCCCGCCCCGACCTTGACCGGGTTCCCGTCATTTGACTTCTCATCCAAATAGATGAAGCGGGTGCAACTGGCGATGAATGGCATCGGTGTCTTTTGATCCCCGAAACCAAAGACCTCTTTGCCATCCGCCCGCAGTCGTTGGATCAAGGGCGTGAAGTCACAATCCGACGATACCAGGCAAAACGTGTTCACGTTCTTGGTGTAGAGAATGTCCATCGCATCGATTAGAAGAGCCATATCGGTCGCATTCTTGCCTTTCACCAGATCGAACGATTGCATCGGCTGGATCGAATTTTCGTGCAAGACCTTCTCCCAACCTGCCAACGTCGGCTTTTTCCAGTTTCCGTAAGCGCGGCGGATATTCACCACCCCGTGGCCAGCCAGTTCCGAGATGATGAAGTCGATCTTCGCCGATGGTGCGTTGTCCGCGTCGATCAGGAGGGCGATGCTGTGATGGGATGTGGTGCTCATGAACGGGATTGAATTCCCCAGGATGTATGGCCACCGAGGTATCGTTCGACAAGCAGCATCGGATCTGTTCCTTCCTCAAAAATGCAGGGGCCGGCCTCCCCACCGTGGGAAGTCCGGCCCCATTGGCGACTGCAATCCCTTGAGCCGCGAAGAAGAGCTAACTGATATTCCGCCATCCGTCAACCTCCCCTGAAAGGGGGAGTCCCAACAGCCGCGCTCCTGCTAGTGGAAAGCCGCCGGCTTGCGGCCGCGCAGGTAATCGGCCGCGGACATTCTGCGGCCGCCTTCCGGCTGGACGAGATTCAGCCGCAGGGCTCCGCTGCCGCAGCCGACAATCAGGTGGTTGCCAGCGGTGGAAATCTCTCCGGGTGACAAGGTTTGATCCACGACGACGGTCGGCGGGAAAATCTTGAGGCGCTTGGAATGGCCGTCTTCAGTGGCGAGTGTGAACGTGCCCGGCCACGGATCGTAGGCGCGGATCCGGCGTTCGAGGGCGGCGGCGGCCTGCGACCAGTCGAGCTTGCCGTCGTCGCGTTCGAGCTTGGAAACATAGCTGGAGGCGGCGTTGTCCTGCGGGCTGCGGGGCGCGGTGCCAGCGGTTAACTCCGTGAGAGCCTCGGCGAGCACCGCGGGTGATAGATCCGCGAGGCGGTCGTGGAGGGTGCCGCCGGTTTCGTCGGGGGTGATGGGGATGGCCTTGGCTACGATCATGTCGCCGGCATCAAGTTGGCGGACGACGTGCATGGCGGTGATCCCGGTTTCCGCATCCCCGGCATCGATGGCGGCCTGGATGCAAGCGGCACCGCGGTATTTCGGCAATAGGGACGCGTGGAGATTGATGATCGCCTCGCTGGCGAGCGTGAGGATGTTCTTCCGCAGGATCTGGCCGTAGGCCATGACGACGAGGATCTCGGGCTCCAACGCGGCCAGTTCGGCGGTGATGTCACCGATGTTCTCCGGCTGATAGACCGGAATTCCTGCGGCCAGGGCTTCCACCTTGATCGCGGGCGGGGTAAGTGACTGGTGGCGACCGACGGGTTTGTCCGGCTGGGTGACCAAGGCCAGAGGCCGCGGCCCATTCGCCAACAAGTGCCGGAACGCCGGCAGGGCGATCTCGCCGGTCGCGATGAAAATGAGCCGCATGGTAAAATCAATCGAGGTTCAAGGTTTCGACGCCGCGAGAAACACGACGAATGGCACCAGCAGCGCGACATCCGCCAGCACCCGCAGGGCATCCATCGAAAACCGCGAGCGGGTGCGGTTGAGAATGTGCAGCAGGGCCGCACCGGTTAGAACGGCGTAGAAAAACGGGCGGGTCGTCAGCTCGTGGTCCTGCGAGGCGAACACCAGCGCCGCACCGCCGAGTAAAGTCAGCGGCAGGGTGAGCGCCAGTTCGTCGCCTGCCTTGATCTCGGGATCGGCGGAACGGCGGGCGTGCTCCCATAAGTCGATCGCGGCAATGTTGAGGATACACAGCACCGCGAAACAAATCAGTTCGCGCGAGCTGACGAATTCCCACAGATTGAACCCAGTGAAAACATTGGCGAGCATCGCGGTGCCATAGGCGAACGCGAGACCCGCGAGCACATTCTTGGCATACGGGATTTCATCGGGGCCGTGGCTGGAAAAAACCGACAGAGCAAAAAATCCTGCAACCAGAATCACGCCGATGACTGATAGACCGTAAACACTCATCGGCAAGCCGGTATTGAAACGAAAGCCGAGGATATTCACCTTCAACGGCAGGGTCACCAGGATCAGGGAGAGAACCCCCGCGATCAGCGCCAGCCGGCGGAACACACTCTGGTGTCTGCTATGGAATTCGTGGCGAGCCTCCAGTTTTTCCGAGGTGCCGTTGCGCATCGAGATATCGAGCAAACGGTCGGTCACGTAGATCACCCAGACGACCAATCCCAGCGAGATATAGGCAACCCACGGGAGGTAATCAACCCGCCAGGTTTTCGCGAAAATATACAGCCAAGCCACCGCCACCAGCGGAGCATCCAGGCTCAGCAAGTTGGGGATGAGCCACAAGGGCTTACGCTGCTCGGAAGGCACGACGCGCGGACCATCCCCTTCCGCTGCAATGATGGCAAGCGCTCATTGCTTGCTGGATGGCTAAATCAAGCCCACCGCACGCCGGACCCGGGCCAGCACCTTGCCCGCCTCCTCCCGCGCGCGCAACGCCCCCGCCGCGAGCACCTCATCGACATATCCTGCGTCGGCCACGATCTCCTCGCGGCGGGCGCGCATCGGCGCGAAATAATCCCAGTAGGCCTCGGCAAGCCGCTTCTTGAAATCACCGTAGCCCACGCCGCCGTTCTCGTGATCGGCTACCATCGCCGCGTGGTCGGCGGGGCTGGCGAAGAGTTTGTGGAGCGCGAGGATCGTAGAGCCTTCGGTCGGTTTCGGGGCTTCCACCGGGGTCGAGTCGGTGGTGATTTTCATGATGAGTTTCTTCAGCGGCTTCTCCTCGCCGAAAATGGGCAACGTGTTGTCATAACTCTTGCTCATTTTCTGGCCGTCCAGCCCCGCCACCACCGCGGTGTCCTCGCGGATGATCGGTTCGGGAATGACGACCGTGCCTTCACCATAGGTTTCATTGAATTTCACCGCCAGGTCGCGGGTCACCTCGAGGTGCTGCTTCTGGTCCTTGCCGACCGGCACCTTGTTGGAATCGTACATCAGGATGTCCGCAGCCATCAGCACCGGATAGGCGAATAGGGCGTGGTTCGCGGCGATGCCCTGGGCAGTCTTGTCCTTGTAGGAATGGCATTTCGCCAGCAGGCTCATCGGACAGACGGTTGATAGAAGCCAGGCAAGTTCGTTGACCTCGGGCACGGCGCTCTGCCGGAAAAACATGGCCCGCGCCGGATCCAGGCCGCAGGCGAGGAAATCGATCGCCAGCTCGCGCACGTTTTCACGCAGTGCGACGGGATTCCGGGAGGAGGTCATCGCATGATAGTCCGCGATGAAATAGAACGCTTCTCCCTCGTCCTGAAGACGGACAGCCGGCTCCATCGCGCCAAAATAATTGCCGACGTGGAGTTTGCCGCTGGGCTGGAGACCGGTGAGGATGCGCATGGCGCGGAGTGTGGATTCTGGGCGGGGAAGCGGTCAAGCGGGGAAGGCAGGCTTCACTGCTCTGAGAAAAGCGCTTCCACCATCTCCATACATTTCAAGCCGGGCATCACGTTTAGATCCATCTGGTTCATGACATAGCCGAAGGAAATCCCTGTCGCCGGGTCGGCCATGCCATGACTGCCGCCGGCCCCAGGATGGCCGAAAGCAATGAGCGATGGGCCGTAAATCCTGCGGATTTTCCGACCCGATGCGTCAAGCGGATCCTGCTGGGCACCGCAAGTGAAGGTCGAGGGTCGGAGCAGGACCAGATCCTCCCCAGAACGCTGTGGAGTGGCCAGCGCATGCCTGATTTCCGCAGAAAGCGGGCTCTCGATTGATCCGATCAATGCCTGATAGAATTTCGCCAGGGCCGAAGCCGTGCCCACTCCACCGAGCGCGGGCAGGCCGGCGGCCCAGGCGCGAGATTCGTTCATTTCGTGGATGGCATGCAGTCCACGCGGAGAGGAGAACGCCCGCCGGGTGAAAGTGCCGGAGGTGGTGAGTTGTTTGTAGAACGCGTCGGCTAGGTCG
>JBGSOI010000182.1:0-10761 GCA_041739215.1 Akkermansiaceae bacterium | reverse complement strand
GATGGCCTTGGTCGCGGCGATGGCGGCGATGCCGATCAGCCCTGCGGCCGGGGCGATCCAGCTTGCGTGGGATTTCCCGCCCTGGGTGATTTCCTCGCTGCCCGATTCGAGGCGCAGGCTGGCGGAGCGTTTCGCCTGTCGGCGGGTGACGAACCAGATCGTGGTCATCATCAGGAAAACGAAGCCGATCACGCCGCCTACTATGGATGCCGTAGCGGCGTGGAAGCGGAACATGCGGTCATCGCCCCGGTTCCAGATGGACTCGAGGAAAAGCAGCAGGCCGCGGGTGTAGGCGAAGGCGAGGATCGCTCCGAGCGCGCCGCCGAGGGTGATGACGACCAAGCCTTCGAGCAGACGCCAGCGGAGGATTTTTTTCGCGGGAATGCCGAGTGCTGCTAGCAGGCCGGACTCGTGGTTGCGTTGCTCGACATTGAAGCGGAACAACATGGCGGTTAGGGCGACGGCTGAGAGGATGAGGAAAAACGACATGCTCAGGAACAGGCCGGCGATATCCACGGGGGACGATGCGGCGCTTTGGCTTTCGGCGGCGATGTCGCGGATGAGCAATCCGGCATCGGCGGGGGTGAGGGTGTCGAGGATGCGGCGTTCGAGATCGGCTTCGCCGGCGGGGAGGCGGAGCGAGGTGGAGTTTCCCCAGCGGTTGATCCACATTTCGCGGGCGGCGGCGTAGTGAATGAAGGCCTTGGGCGTGCCTCGGTGGTCGTCCCAATAGGTTTCATCCTTTTCGCGAATGCGGGTGAGATCGAGCGGCAGACCAGGTGTCCAATCGGCGGAATTGTCGGCCTCGGCGATGCCGGGGAAATCGGGCATCCAGAGCTTGTCGGCGGCGGCTCCTTCGAGCGGGACGATGCTGTGGACGGTGAAATTGGAGGATTTCTCGATGAGTTGATTGCCGCTGCCGAGGGTGAAATAACTCACCGTAACCGCGTCGCCGGGCTTTGCCCCGAGGTCTTCCGCTTCCCACGAGTTGAGGACGATTTGATCCGCTGCGAGATCGTCGGGAAGGAAAGCAACGGTGGCGGGGTCAATGCCGGTGACCATCGAGTAGGGCGTTTCCTTGCCGTTGGCGGCGATGGTGTTGGCGAGGTAGGTGATGACCGGTCGGGCGGCGGGAAGGAGGGCGCGAAGTTTTTCCTCGATCAGCGACGGCAGGAAAATCCGGTCGGTGCGGATCTCGGTGGCGGCGGAAAGCGGGACGTCCTGAAGCGAAAGCCCGTAATCGGCGAGTTGCGCGGATTTGCGGACGAGGGCGGTGGCTTCGTTGGCGGTGAGCGGGTCCTGGAAGAGAAGGAGATTGGCACGGTCGCTGCGTTCGATGGCGGCGGCGAGGCGCTCGATCGGCAGGAAAACCGCCGGTGCGGGGAGCTGGGTGGCTTCGAGGTTGAAGCGGCCCATTGCGTCGTCCTCGCGGATCTCGGCAACAGTGCCGCGGAGGGTGATGAGTTCCTCGGGTTCGCCGGACAGCGGGGCGTCGCGAGAGGCGAGACCGGGCTTGCCGAGACGGATGACGAGGGTGTCGCCGGGCGAGAGGTCGAGCGTGCGGGCGAGCTCACGGTTGATGGCCCACGCGCGTTCGTCGAGCGCGGGCGCGGTGGTTTTTCCGGACGCGAATTTCCAGAAAGCGGGAGTGACGCCGAATAGGTTGACCTGGCCGGTCGAGCGGCCTGACGGCGTATCGACCTGGCTGCGGAGCTGGAGGACCGGGGCGGTGTTAGGAAGGTCGTTGGCGAGGCTGGCGCGGAAGAAATTCTCGCCGCCGGCGAGAACGAGGGTGGTGCGGCCGGTGCGTTGTTCGGCGATTTGGCGGAGCGTGGATTTCACCGAATCGCCGGCGAATAGCGCGCCTAACAAGACCATCGCGCCGAGCGCGGAGCCCAGCAGGACGCCGAAATAAGCGCTACGGTAGTGGCGGAGGCCGCGGAGGATGAACGAGCGGGAGGTCATGGTTGGGAGCGTCGAGCCCTAGCTCGGCGCGGATGAAAAACTCGCCAAGCTGGGGCTTGGCGTTCCCAAGGGGTGGAGTTGGCCGCTGCGGAGCTCGAAGGTTTTACCCATTCGCTTGGCGAGGGCGACGTTGTGGGTCACGACGATGAGGGTGACGCCCTGGTCGCGGTTCAGGGCGAGCAGGAGGTCGGCGACGGTGTCGGTCGAGGCGGGATCGAGGGAACCGGTGGGTTCGTCTGCTAGAATGAGCTTTGGCCGGTTGATGAGAGCGCGTGCGACGGCGGTGCGGAGTTTTTCGCCGCCGGAAAGTTGCCAGGGAAGATGGCGGAGTCGGTCGGACAGGCCAACGGTTTCGAGGAGTTGGAGGGCGCGCTTTTCGGTGTCGGCGGCGGACTCCTGCCAATCGCCGGCAAGGCGGGGGACGAGGACGTTCTCGAGCACGCTGAGTTGCGGCAGCAGGTGCTGCTGTTGGAAAATGAAGCCGAGCGAGTGGTTGCGGAAGGCGGCGGCTTGTTCTTCGGAAAAGGCGGAAATGTCCTGCTCGCCGATTTTAATCGAGCCGGACGTCGGGCGGTCAAGGGCTCCAAGGAGATTGAGAAAAGTGGATTTCCCGCAACCGGAGGGACCGACGATAGCGGCGGTTTCGCCAGCGGCGAGGGTGAGGTCGAGGCGATCGAGCACCCGGATGGCTTCACCCGGGGTCTCGTAGGTTTTAGAGAGTTGGCGGACGTCGATCATCGGAGAATGTTCCAGCGTTTGGCTTTGACCTCGAAGGTGGGAAGGGTGCCCGGCGCAACTGCGGTGACGGGGATGCGGAGGGTGAAAGTGGAGCGGAGTTTCTGGGCGAGGGCGTTGGCGGTTTCCGCGGTGGACTCGACGGTTAGGTTGAGTTCGGCAAGGGCCGGACGTTGGTCGATTTCCACTTGGTACTCGGCGATGTCAGGGAATGAACGGACAATCGCGTCAATGGAACTCGGATGGATATTGATGCCGCGGATGACGACCATGTCGTCGGTCCGGCTGAGGACCCCGCCTCGGAGGGCGAAATGGTCTTCGTGAGGGACGGGTTGCACGAGATCGCCCGTCCGGTAGCGGAGAAGCGGTGAGCCGTAACGGCCGAGGGTGGTGAGGACGAGTTCGCCGGTCTCGCCGAAAGCGGTGGGATCCCCGTTAACAGGGTCGATGACCTCGCAGAAGTAGGAATCATGCCGGAGCAGGAGCAGATCCGGATCCATTTCCGAACTAACCGAAACCGGGCCGATCTCGGTCATGCCATGGTGGTCGTAAACGCGCGCCTGCCAGGCGGCTTCGATACGCTGACGGACCTCCAGGATGCTGCCGCCGGGCTCGCCGCAGACGATGATCTTCGTAATGCCAAGAGACGAAACCGGAAGCTTGATTATTTCGCCCACCTCGGCGAGGCGCAGGGCGTAAGTGGGCGTGCAACAAAGGATGGACGACTGGCTGCGCAGGAGGAGTTGAAGTCGGTCTTCCGAGGAAAGTCCGCCGCCGGGAACGGCACGGACGCCCATGCGGGTGGCTGCTTCGAAACCGGCCCAGAAGCCAAGAAAGGGACCGAACGAAAATGGGAAAAAGGCGGTGTCGCCGGGTTTCACGCCCGCGCCGCGCCAGACCCATTCCCAGTTGTTGAGGATCCACGCCCAGCCGTCGGGCTCGTCGAGCCAGATGAGCGGCTTGCCGCGGGTGCCGCTGGTCTGGTGGAAACGGTGGTAACAGGCAAGTGGGAACGTGTGGGTGGTGCCGTAGGGTGGATGCTGCTCGTGGTTGGCGGCGAGTTCTTCCTTGGTGGTGAAAGGAATGCTGTTAGTGAAATCGGAAAGGCTGGTGAAATTCCCGAGTGGTCCGAGTTTTTCGGCGTAGAAGCGGTTCGCCGGGAGAATGGCGGAGATCAGGTCATTGAGTTTCGGGAGCTGGGAAGACATAGGTCATATAGGTTCTATAAGACTTATGTTAGGGATTCTCCATACTGGTCGTCTTCGGCGGCGGCGCTGAGGCCGGCTTGTATTTCGTGACCATGAAGCCACCGACAGCAGCCAGCAAAATCCCCAGAATGAAAGGCACCGGGATGGCGGAAAAACCTCCCTTGGGCGGATGCATCGCTATTCCGACGATGGCATTCACGATGGGCGCTCCAGCGAAAATAATCGACATGACCGACACAGCAACGATCCCGGGATTCATCCCCGCTTTCGCACCGGAGCCCATCGCAAGCAATACAAAGAACGCGCCGATCGCCCCGAGAATTCCGGCGAAGAGCGAGATCCACATCCCTTTGGGCGGCATGTTCCAGTCCATGTTCTTCGAGGCTAACAAAATGATCAGCGGCGCGAGGACAGCGGTGAGGAAATAGGCGATGCCGACAAACAGGAACGCCTTGTAACGGCCGAGCTGCGGATCCTTCATCCCGACCTGGCCGGCGTGGAGGAAGATTCCGTAAAGTCCCCAACAGGCGACGGTGACGAGTGCGAGATAGAACCAGTTCATATTTTTCATGGGGAGAGGTGATCAGTGCGCGGACACAAGCGCCGAGAGTTTTTCCGCGAGCGCGGGAGGAAGCGGGACGGCCTTGATGCCATCCGGAGTGATGGCCACATGCGCCGCGGAGATGGATCCTTCGGCGATGAGTGTTTCGTCGCGGGTGATTTCGAAACGATAGCGGACGGAGCGGGTGCGGACTTCGGCGATGAACAGGCGGATGCTCAACAGATCGCCGAAGCGCGCGGGCGCGCGGTAGTCGCAGTTCGCATTGACGCGCGGCCACCCGGTTTCAAGGCCATCGAGCATACCGTGGAGTTCGTGATCGAGGCTGCGGACAAACGCGTGCTCACAGGTTTCCATGTAGCGGAAAAAGTTGGAAAAATGGACGATCCCCGCCATGTCGGTTTCGTAAAATTCGACATGGCGTTGGATTTCAAAGGCGGGTGTCATGGTTAGAGATCGGGGATTGGAACTCCGGCGCGGCAGGATAGTGCTGAGCGTCGGACCGGTGATGGATGAAGTCGCTCTCGGGAGTTCTCCAGTAGCCCGCCCGCGGCGGCATCGTAATTGCAGGATCGTAGAAATCAACCACCGGAATAGGTTGCGGGATGAGGTGGCGGGTGAAGCAGTCGGGAGAGAGATTGTGCGAGTGGAGCCGCATCGGCGATGTTGGATTGGAACCCGCCAGCTTTTAGTCCGAGGTGGTCCCGCTGCAATCCCCCAACCCGGCGGAACCGGAACCAGCCAGAACGTGGTCAAAGGCAGAATCATGGACAGCAGAATCATTTGTCATGAAGAGAGGTGGTAAAGCCCCGAACAAATCGTCGCAAGCCTGTCCACTTTTGATGGGTAAGGGACCAGAAACGCCGAAAGTCCCCCACTTTGGACCGCGTAGTCAGGAGCGTCGCACTGTGGTCTGTGAGCGATAGAATATGGCTGGCAAGGGACCGACGAATCCGCTTCGAGCGATTTGTTGCCTTTCACCTCGACCGGATTCAGCCGATTCACTTTCCAACGACTCCAAAACCGCCTCAATGAAAACCCTTACAAGCCGAATTCGCAGTCTCGCGCTACTTGTGCCACTTGCCATCATGGAACCCACATTCGCCGCCGAGTCGCCGCGTTCCGGCGAAACCGGAAAATACCGCAACCTGTTCGCCGAACTGCTCGGCAAGTCCGAACAGGAAATCGACGCGAAAATCCAAGCCGCCTGGCGGAAGCTCTTTTACGGAGATCCTTGGACGGAAAGAATCTATTACCCAATGGAGGACGGAATGGCCTTCATGCCGGACGTTGGAAATCGCGATGTCCGCTCGGAGGGACTGTCCTACGGGATGATGATTGCGGTGCAGCTCGACAAAAAGGAGGAGTTCGACCGGATGTGGAAGTTTGCGAAGACCCACATGTATCATGACAGCGGTCCGCTGCGCGGCTATTTCACCTGGCACACCGCCTACGATGGCACGATGACGCGGGACGACGGGTCGGTGATCCGGGGAAACGGCCCTGCGCCGGACGGAGAGGAATTTTTCGTGACCGCCTTGTTTTTCGCCTCGCACCGGTGGGGTGATGGCGAGGGAATTTTCAACTATGGTGCGGAGGCGCAGTCGCTGCTCAGGACGATGATTCACAAGGAGAAAGAGGAAGATCGGGGTGCCACCACCAACATGTTCGATCACTCGACGAAGCAAATCGTTTTCACGCCGGATCCCCAAGGCAGCAAGTTCACCGACCCGTCCTACCACCTTCCGGCATTCTACGAGCTCTGGGCCCGCTGGGCTAAGGAACCGGAAGACCGCGCGTTCATGGCCGAAGTGACCAAGGCAAGCCGCGAACTGTTCCGCAAGGCCGCCCACCCGGACACGGGCCTGATGGCCAACTACACCACCTTCGAGGGGGTGCCGCATGGGACCCGCTGGATGCCGCCTGAGTTCCGCGAGGACGCCTGGCGGACGCTGGGCAATCCAGCCCTGGACTGGGCCTGGTGGGGAGCGGATCCGTGGCAGGTCGAGCAATCGAACCGGGTGCTGGCTTTCTTTGCAAAACAACCGGCGGATGATTGGCCGGATCATTTGAAGATCGACGGAACCGTGGTGCGTCGAGGCGAAAAGTCGCCGGGTTTGTATGCCATGGCGGCGGTCGCCGGGCTTGCCGCCGATCCGGAAATCGCCAGGCCGATGGTCCAACGCCTTTGGGATATGCCCGTACCGGACGACAGGGGACGTGACCATGACGGTATCCGGGAGGAAGGTTCACTCCGGAGCTGGCGGTATTATGACGGCCTGCTCACCATGTTCGGCCTGTTGCAGGCTGGCGGGCGCTACCAGATCTACCCGCCGAAATCCTGAGCGGATGGCAAACTCAACCGGCTCTTGATACAAGCTGACCGGCAAGTGTCAGGAAACGCTCGCGCATGGCCTCCAGGCCGTAGAATTGCTCGGCGGCATGGCGGGCTTGCTGTCTGAAGTTTTGCAGGCTGTCGGGACGTTGGAGAAGATCGTGCCAGGCGCTGGCGAGGGCGGCGGGGTCGTTGGGCGGGACAAGAACGCCGGCGCCGCTGGTGGCGACGATTTCGCGAAAGGACGAGGCATCCGGCTGGACCACGGGCACACCACAGGCGAGGGCCTCAACGAGATACAATCCGAACGCTTCCGGGTAGGTGGCGGGAACGCTGAAAAGGGTGAGTGAAGCGAGCATGCGGGCCTTCTCGTCCCGGGAAATGTTAGGAGACCACGTCGCTTCGTTGGCTAGATCGGCGCCGGCGAGTTGCTGTTTGAGCTGGGCGACGAGTTTTTCGTCGCCCGCGGTGACAGCGCCCGCGATGTGCAGGCGGGCGTCGGGGTGCTTGAGCTCCTTGCGGAGGTGGATGAACGCGTCGACCAGAAGCTGGACGCCTTTTTCGCGGATCATCCGGGCAAGGTAACCGATGACGGGAGGCGAGCCCGGGTTTGCGGGGCGGTAACCATCGAGGTCGATGCCGTTAGGCATGACTTCGATGTGGAGATCCGGTGAGTCGAGGCGGCGGCGCATCAGATCGGCATAGAACCGGCTGGGCGCGACCAGCATGTCGGCCTCGGCGAGGCGGGTGCGCAGTTCCGACCAGCAATCGGATGCGAATGGTTCGGGGAGGCCGTCAAGGAAGCTGTCCTCGCCCTGGAACGTGCAGATGATTTTCACTCCGAGCCGCTGTTTCAGCTGGCGGATCATGCCGGCCTGGAGGGCGGTGCCGAGGCAGAGGATGTCCGGCTTGTCGGTGGCGAGCCAGTCGATGAGTTTATCGAGTTCCTTGCCGAAGTGGCTGTCCTCGATGCGGAGCATGGCCAGCGCCATCGCGCCATGCACGCGAGCAGAGGTCATGTGGCTGCGCTTGGCGGCGGAGCGGAGGAGGCCGGAGTGGTTGAGAAAGTTATCTAACCAACGCGGAGTGTGCCTGAAGAGCGAGACGTTTTGTTGGAGATATACATTGATGCCGCCGAAGAAGATCGGGTTTTGCGCCTGGGGCAGCACTTCTTCATCAAGCTGAAGCGGAAGATACATCGGCAACAGGGATACCTGGTGGCCGGCGGCAAGAAGCGATTTCGCGAGCGCGTTGTCGCGCATGCAGGCCCCGCAATAATAGGAACCGGTGCCGGGGGTTAGGAAGGCAAGATTCACTGAAAGAGGGCTGGCTAGATTTCAGTTGAACCCCGAGTCAGGGGAAGGACCCGGCTGCGCATCCGCTTTGGAAGCACTGTAACCAGGGCACCATTCTTGAGATCGATCAGATTTGCTTCGATGGCGGCAACTACGATTGGTCCCATGGTTATCGGGCGGGTGTCCTCGTGGCGAATTTGAATGACACTAGGTCCGTTAGCACCTGAGGCGGCCAGCAGGGCTCCGAAATCCAGATCGTGAGTGAAGACAACGTGGTCATGGGTGTTAGCCCACGCCATGATTCGGGAGTCGGGGGCGTCCGCAGCTCCAATCTCCGACCAGTGGATTGCTTCCCATCCACTCTCCTGAAGCACCCCCACCCATTCAGGAGAAAGATTCATGTCGATGAGGAGCTTGATCATTTTGTTGTTCCGCCGACATGAAAGGAAGGTTGCCCACGACTCCCCACCCGTCTAAATGGATGTAAGAGGAACTTCCCGTTCTTCAGTTCGCCAGGTGGCGTAACGAAGTGCGGCGGTGATATCCTCCGCTTCGAGATAGGGGTAAAGTCGCAGGATTTCCTCCTGATCCGCACCCGAGGTGATGAGTCCGAGAATCGTTCCCACCGTGACCCGCATTCCCCGGATGCACGGCTTGCCTCCCATGACGGCCGGGTCAAACGTGATTCGCTCAAATTCGGGAAAGTTCATGGGATGCAATCTGTCGTTTGAGGTGGAGTTTGTCGAGCGGGCAGGAAGTGAATGGCAGAGCGAACTTTTTCAATCAGGCCGTGACAGGAACGCGGCCGTAGTCGAGGGGCTCGGGGAGCTCCGCGAAATCGGCCATGGCGCGGGCGAGGTCGGAGTAGTCCTTGCCTTCGACATTGCCGATCAGCACGTCGGTTAGCTTGGCTCGCAGATCGGGGTATTTGCGGATGAGTTTGGCGAAGCTGAAATCCTTGTCGTAAAAAGCGTAAACGACTTTACGCATTGTCTCGATGTGGCCGCAGAGTTCCTCGCCGTAGGATGCGAACGCGGCTGCGGACGTGTCCCCATTCTCGAGCGCTGCGTGAGCAGCATCGGCGGCCATTTCACCGGACTTGAGGGCGAGGAAAACGCCGGAGGAAAAGACCGGATCGAGGAAGGCGAACGCGTCGCCTACCAGAACCAGTCCGCCCGTCGCGCAGTTTTCGGCCCGATAGGAATACTCGCCGGTGACCCAATACTGCCCGAACTGCTTGCCTTCCGAGAGGTGTTCCTTGATCCAGACGTTGTTCTCGATTTCCCGGGCATAAATCTCCGCAGGATCGCGGGTGTCGCCGCGGTAGAGATAATCGCGCTCGGCGACGATGCCGGAGCTGACGATGCCGTCGCGCAGCGGGATGTTCCAGAACCACCCGCCTTCCGGCAGATAGGCGATGGTGGTGGCGCCTTCATCGAGGCCGGAGTCGCGCTTGGCGTCCTGATAGAGAGTCCAGATGGAAATCTTGTTGAGCATCGGGTCGCGTTTGCGGGTGCCGTGCTTGCGCTGATAGAGCGCGTCGCGTCCGGTGCAGTCGAGAGTGATCGGGGCGGTGGCTTCGAATGGATCCGCATCGCCGGTGCGGGCGCGGACGCCGGTGACGCGGTCGCCGTCCTTCAGGAAATCCAGAGCGGTGGTGTTTTCGCGGACCTCGACACCCTTGGAGCGCGAATTGTCCAGCAGCATCAGATCAAAATCCTTGCGCTCTACCTGCCAGGTCGTGGCGGCGGGGTGGTCGAAGTGCTGGAAAAAATAGAACGGCGTGGAGATGCGCCCGTCGGTGGTGGCGAACTGGACGGAGTGCTTGCGCGTGAAACCGATTTCCGCCATGCGGTCGATCACGCCTAACCGGTCGAGCGAGAACCAGCAGAACGGCATCAACGACTCGCCGACGTGGTAGCGCGGAAACATTTCCTTCTCGATGAGCAGAACCCGGTGGCCCTTCTCGGCAAGAAGGCTGGCTGCGGTGGACCCGGCGGGGCCGCCGCCGATGATGATCGCGTCGTAGGTCATTGGGAAAGTTTGTTAGGTTTCAGTGTTCAGTTTTTAGGGAAGAGATGCCGGTGGGGAGTGGGATTTTAACCGCTAAGGCGCCAAGACGCAAAGTGGATGATGGATTTCGAAAGGTTGGGCTATGTGGGTAAGATTTCGAGGATGCGGGCGAGTAGGGTGTTTTTTTCCAGAATCAGATGATTGTAGCGCCCATAGAGGATTTTTCCAGTGGGGGATTTTGGAAAAATGGGGGACAGCGTTTCGGCGGGGATGGTGAAAAAGCCTTGGGGCTCGCTGCGGAAGGGGAGGGCGGCGTCGGCGATGAGGGTGCCGAGGGGCGTGCCGCCAGTGAGGATGAGCGGGCGGAGATCGGCAGGGAAGGAATCGAGGAGGATCTCGATGAGGCCGTATTCGACCGGGGTGCCTGTAGTGGCGCTGTAGAGGGTGACCTCGCGGAGGTAGTGGCTGCCGGTGTGGCGGGACTGGAGGACGGTGAGGGCGATGGAATCGCTGTGGAAGGCGGCGAGTTCCGAGGTCATGTCGTGGTCGTGGACGAGGAGTTGTTGGGCGGGTTGCGGGACTTCAGATGCCGGGATCCAGGTGAGCGGGGTCGCGCCAAGGAGTGAGGCGGCGAGGAGGGGGGATAGCTCG
>JBGSOI010000175.1:0-14520 GCA_041739215.1 Akkermansiaceae bacterium | reverse complement strand
GGCCGCCGCCACCGTTGGCGTCGCGATGGGCGCCGGCGGCACCGCGGTCGCGCTGGAGACCGCTGATGTCGTGTTGATGGGCGATGATCTTGGAAAACTATCATTTGCCATCGGCCTCAGCCGGGCCAGCCAGCGGATCATCCGCCAGAACCTCGTCATCGCGCTCGGTGTGATTCTCCTGCTCTTGATCGCCTCCGGATTCGGCGTCATTCCGTTAAGCGTTGCAGTCGTCCTGCACGAAGGCAGCACCATCGTGGTTGTTCTGAATGCGTTGAGGCTCCTGGCTTGGCATGAACCGGCCACCACCTGATAGAATCATGAAACGACCTTCCACCCGTAATCTGATCGTTTGGCCCATCAGCCCCCGCATCCAGGAGCGGCTGCTGGAAGTGCTGGCCGATCAGGGGGAGACGGTCAAAGCCGGCCAACTTCTCGCCCGGCTGGACGACGCGGAATCGAAACAGCAACAGTCCTTCACCGAGGTCCACGCGTCAAACTGCCATGAATCTGGCCTGCCGCGCGACTTCCGGCGTCCAACAGCCCTGCGGCGTAGGCTTGGAACAGGCGGGCGATCTCGTCGCGCACCCGGCGGAACACGGCCATTTGTTCGTCCTCGCTGCCGGTCGCGTGCGCCGGATCGTCGAAGCCCCAGTGGTGGCGGTTCAGTTGTCCGGGGAACATCGGGCAGGCTTGGTCGGCGTTGCCGCAGACGGTGATGACGGTTATCACATTGTCGGTTAGGAATTCATCCATGTGCTTGGAATGGTGTCCGGTAATGTCGATGCCGATTTCCGCCATCGCCCTGATGGCAAGCGGATGGACGTAACCGGCGGGTTTGGAACCCGCGCTGGCGACGCGGAAATCGTCAGTTAGAGCGGCGCGCAGGATGCCTTCGGCGAGGTGGGACCGGCAGCTGTTGCCGGTGCAGAGGATGAGGATTGCGGGTGGGGTCATGGGAGAGGTTGAGGGTTGAGGGGTAGATGATGAATGAATGAAAGCCGGGATGAATTTGCCTGACGGCCAGCCGGTGAGGGCTGCGCCGGTGAGTTGATTGCCTGCTATCGCAGGCTCTGGATTCACGGTCCGTGGTGTTGATTCCGGATCTATCAATCTACCTGGAAAAACCGGCGCTTCAGCCAGAATGACACGTGGACCAGGCCGATCAACGCGGGCACTTCTATCAGCGGGCCGACGACGGCGGCGAAGGCGACGCCGGATTCCAGGCCGAACACGGCGATGGCCACGGCGATGGCGAGCTCGAAGTTGTTTCCCGCGGAGGTGAAGGCGACACTGGCCGAGCGCGGATAGTCGGCCCCTAACTTGGCGGCCATCACGAAGCTGACGAGGAACATGATCGCGAAATAGATGACGAGCGGGATGGCGATCCGCAACACGTCGAGCGGCAGGCGGACGATGGCGTCGCCCTTGTAAGTGAACATGACGACGATGGTGAAGAGCAGCGCGATCAAGGTCAGTGGAGAGATCCTGGGGATGAAGGCTTTTTCATACCATGCCTCGCCTTTGAGCTTCACCAGCACGATGCGGCTCAGGATGCCGGCGGCGAACGGGATACCCAGATAGATGAGCACGCTGTGGAAGATTTCCGCCATCGAGACATCCACAATCACCCCTTGCAACCCGACATACGGCGGCAACACGGTGATGAACAGCCAGGCGTAAGCGCTGTAAAAAAGGATCTGTGCGATGCTGTTAAGCGCGACCAGCCCGGCGGCGTACTCCGTGCTGCCTTTCGCGAGGTCATTCCAGACGAGCACCATCGCGATACAGCGGGCGAGCCCTACCAGAATCAATCCGACCATGTATTCGGGCTGGTCGCGCAGCAGGAGAATCGCCAACACCCACATCAGCACCGGGCCGATGATCCAGTTCTGGAACAGTGACAGAGCGAGGATGCGTTTGTTGGCGAATACCTTGGGCAACTCGGCATAGCGCACTTTCGCCAGCGGCGGATACATCATGATGATCAGGCCGATGGCGAGCGGGAGATTGGTCGTCCCGACGGTCATCGGCGCGAAAAAAGCCGCCGGATCGTGGATGACGAAATTCCCCAACAGCACCCCCAGCCCCATGGCGGCGAAGATCCAGACCGTGAGGTAACGGTCCATGAATGACATGTTTTTCGCGACAGTGTCTGACATGATGAATTTCTAGCAGCAGCCGCTCGGGCCGCAGCATGGGGTTTTGCCGATGGCGGGGAGGCGCAGGTCGGGCAGGCCGCAGAGTTCCGGGGCGAGGCACTCGGTGTGCTTGTGGGCGAGTTTGAGGACGACGGCGTCGTCGGTCAGGTCGTGGCCTTCGATGGTGTATTGGGAGATGACCGTGTCCTCGTATTCGACTTCCACGGGAATGGTTTCGTCCGGCAGGTAGGCTTTCGCTTTTTCGAGGATCTTCGCCATCTTTCCGGTCTCGATGCGGTGATCGTAGTCCTCGCCGACCCATACCTGGAGCTGGCAGGTGATGGATTCGCGGAGCTTGCCGCCGCAATCGAGGAAGGTCTTGTGGACGCGGCCGACTTCGGTGACGTGGAAGGAAACAGGCACCGCGTTGCCATCGGGAAGTGCGATGCGGAAGAAGCGGTCGGAGTGTTCGGTTAGCAGGGATTTGAGTTCGGATAGATTCATGGGCGGGCGATTTTGAGGAGCTGGGGAAGGGGACAGCAGCTTTCCTCGCGTTTGGCGAGGCGGGCGAGGGAGCGGGCGGCGTCGGATTTCAGAACGTCATCTCCGGAGCCGAAGAATTTCTCCAGCGTGCCGATGAGTGCGCGGTATTCCGGGTCGATGCGGAAATAAGTCCACTTCCCGCACTTCTCGCTTTCCAGCAGGCCAGCCTTGCGGATGACCTGGACGTGGCTGGAAACGGAGGATTGCGGCATCTCGAGTATGTCAGCCAGTTCGCAGACGCAGAGCGCTTCATCCAGGACCAGCCGGACGATCCGCCAGCGGGTGGGGTCGGCGAGGGCGTGGGAAAATTCAACGATGTTTTTCGTCACGAGTAATATCGTAACGAGAAAAGACGTTACGAAAAGGAAAATTTTGAGGCTTATTTCTCATCGACCTCGGACCAGAATCATTCTTCTGTTCAGTCTGCAATGGACGCGCTGACAAGGATGTTACAATCGGCAAGCGGAAGCGACAGCCTCGTTTCCGCGGAGCTTCTGCCGTTGGTGTATGATGAACTCCGGACCCTCGCCAAGCAGCGGATGTCGAAACAGGCACCCGGGGAAACCCTCCAGGCGACGGCTTTGGTCCACGAGGCGTGGCTCAAAATCTCAGGAGACGAGGAGCGTTCATGGAGTGACCGCTCCCATTTTTTCCGCGCCGCGGCGCAGGCGATGCGGCACATCCTGGTGGACCGGGCGCGGGCCAAGGCGAGCTTGAAGCGCGGCGAAAATGTGGAGGTGCTCGACATCCAGGTCCACGGCCTCGAAGTGGCGGACACCACGCTCGACGAACGGGTGCTGTTGGTCGACGAGATGATGAGGCGCTTGGAAAAGGAAGACCCCGAAAGCGTGCGGGTGATATCCCTGAAGTTTTTCGGCGGTCTGACTAACAAGGAAATCGCGGCGATGGATGGCGTGGCGGAGCGCACGGTGGAGCGGCATTGGGCCTATGCGAAGACGCGGCTCTATCAAATGATCCGCGCGGATACGGGAAATGAAACCGGGCGATGAATCCGTCCATTGACAAGCTGTTGTTCACCGCCGCGTCGGGCTTTGCGGAGGCGGCGGAGCGGCGGGCGTTCCTCGAGTTCGCCTGTCGTGGCGACATGGCCCGGCTGAGGCAGCTTGAGGAGCTGTTGGAGATCCACCGGGATGCGGAGGATTTTTTCGAACTCCAGCCGGAGGTTGGAGAAGCGGAGGCGTCCGCCGGCGAGGACGGCGGTCTCGGCGCCTGCATCGGGCCCTACCGCCTGATCGACCGTCTCGGCTCGGGCGGCTGCGGCGTGGTCTATCTGGCGGAGCAGCAGGAGCCGGTGAAGCGGAAGGTGGCGCTGAAGATCATCCGCTTGGGGATGGACACCGAGAACGTGATCGCCCGCTTCAACCTGGAGCGCGAGGCGCTGGCGCTGATGGATCATCCTAACATCGCGCGGGTGCTCGATGCCGGCGTCACCGCGTCGGGCCGGCCGTATTTCGTGATGGAGCTGGTCGATGGTGTTAGAATCACCGATTTCTGCGACCGCAAGCGCCTCGGGTTGAGGCAGCGGCTGGAGTTGTTCATTGTCGTTTGCGAGGCGATCCAGCACGCGCACCAGAAGGGCGTGATCCACCGCGACATCAAGCCGTCCAACGTGCTCGTCCGCGAGCACGACGGCCGGGCGGTGCCCAAGGTGATCGATTTCGGAATCGCCAAGGCGACTGCCGGCGGGCTGGAGGCGGAAGGGACGGCGACCAAGTTCGGCCAGCTCGTCGGCACGCCCGCCTACATGAGTCCGGAGCAGGCGGAAGGCGGCGTGGACATCGACACCCGTAGCGACATTTACAGCCTTGGGGCGCTGTTGTGCGAGTTGCTAACTGGCAGTCCGCCATTGCGGTTGGAACATTTCAAGGAACGTGGAGTGGAGGAAATCCGCAACTTCCTGCGGGAACACGAGACCGGTGTGCCGTCGATACGGTTGAAGGAGATTTCCAACGAAGAAATCGGTGAGATCGCGAACCAGCGGGGGATCGATCCGCCGCGGCTGCAGTCGTTGCTCGCGGGAGACCTCGACTGGATCGTGATGAAGGCGATCGAGAAGGAGCGCCAGCGCCGCTACGGGACGGCCAACGGACTGGCAATGGACGTGCAGCGCTATCTGCGGGAGGAGCCGGTGCTGGCCCGCCCGCCGAGCCGACGGTATTTGCTGACAAAATTGGTCCGGCGCAACCGCGTGACTTTCGCGGCGGCAAGCATCGCGCTGTTCGGGCTGTTAGGTGGCCTCGGGGTTTCGACGTGGTTGTTCCTGCGGGAACGGCACGCGCGCGAGGAGCAGGCGAGGTTGCGGGTGGTGGCGGAGCAGGCGACGGCCAATGAGGTGCGCTTGCGGGAAGATGCCATGGCGGTGGATCAGGTGACGCAGGCGGCGGTTTGTTTGATAAGATACAATGATGTGGAGCAGGCGGACAAGCTGTTGGACGGCCTGCCTGCCGAGCGGGTGCCGCGTTCCTTGGAAGCTGCCAAGACTTTCATGGATGTGGCCAACTGGCATCTGGCAAACCAGCGGTGGAAAGTCGCCGCGGAGCGCTTCCACTCGCTGGTCCACGCGCTCGTCGGCGTGGACATGTCCGACTCCGAACGGATTTCCTTCGATTTCCTGACCGCGGTCACCGCCGTCAGCGAGTGGAGCGAGCCGGGGCAGTATGACCGGCTCCGTGCCCTGACGATCGAGCGGTTTGCCAATTCCGCCAACCCGATCGTGGCGGAGCAGGTCATCAAGGCGACGCTGTTGGAACCCGCCGACGGAAAGACGCTGCGGGACCTGCAGCCTCTGGCAAGAGTGATCGAGGCCACACTTGAGGATCCCCGCACGGGAAAGAGCTCGCACATGGAGGCATGGCGGCAGTTCTCCCTCGCGATCATGGCCTACCGCCAGGGTGAACTGGAGGCCGCCGCTGTCTTGGCGAACCGCAGCCTTGTCACGGCGACCAACAGCCAGCACCGCGCGCTTTCCAACAAACTGATTCTCGCGATGATCGATCTGCGGCAGGGGCGCGCGGAGGCGGCCCACACCGCGCTGGCGGATGTGCGGAACGAGGTGGATCGATGGGCGGAGGGGCCGTTCCAAGTTGTCAATCCGGACGGCACCCTTTGGTACAACCAAGGAGCCGTGCGAATTCTCCTCAGGGAGGCTGAGAAGATGTTGGTCGAAAAGGCGGATTGAGGTGGTTCCTGATTGGGGCGCGCCGCGATGCGGGTGGCGCAAAAAGTTTTCCGCGAGGGTGTCGGCATCCGGCGGAAAAATCCGTTCGTCAGAATGAGGGGGCGTTTCCCCCCCTAAAAAATCCAACCTGACCAAATAAAGCCCATGAAACCACGCCTCACATCCCGCCTCCTGACCAAGAGCCTCTTCCCGTTCCTCGCCCTGGGTGCGGTTGCCGACATCTCATACGCTCAGACCACGCGCACGTGGGATGGCGGCGGGATCCCGGCAACGAACATGGACATCGCGGCCAACTGGTCTGGCGATGTCGTCCCCAACGGCGCTTCGCCTGGCGATACCGCGCAGTGGGATGGCTCCGTCCCCGGGCCACTCTCGCTGACCTACACTGCGGCAGGTGCCGGGGCGAGTCTCGGTGCGGGCATCGGAATTTTCATGGATGTTCTCGGCACCCAGACGGACTCGCTGACAATCAATGAATTTAGCGGAACCGCAGCGTTGCGGATCCAAAACCTCACTGTTGCCAGTGGCGCCGGTGCCTTGACTTTTGGCGGCCTTGTGGGAACGGACTTCCTGGTGTTGGGTTCCGGCTCCGTACTGAGCCACACCTGGACGAACAACTCGGCGAACCCGGTTACCTTCAGTTCCGATGTCTCATTTGGTGCCGGCGGTGCTGCCACCCACGCGCTCACCCTGACCGGCACGGGAAATTGGAATGTAAACACCAGCTTGATCCGGAACGACATGGGTATCATCAACGTGATCAAGGACGGCACGGGCACGATGAACCTTGGCACCGTCAATTCCGTCGGCAACGCGGGATTCAGGATCGACGCCGGCACTCTCAACAACACCAGCGGGGCCGCGATGACGCTGACGGCCACGACCAAGACCTGGAACGGCGATTTCGCCTACAGCACCCCGGCAAGCACGAACTTGAACGACCTCAGCCTCGGCGGGAGAACGATCTCGCTCGGCACCGCGGCGGGCACCAGCCGGACCATCACCACCAACGGCTCGGCCCTGCTGACGGCACCGGGGGTCATCTCCAATGGCACGACGGCCACCAGCCTCATCAAGTCGGGAACGGGCGGGTTGAAACTCGATGGCAACAACACCTTCTCCGGGGGATTCACGCTCAACTCGGGTAACCTGCAGCTCGCTAACAACGGGGCATTGGGAACCGGCCCGTTTACCGTCAATGGCGGCGCGCTCCTGCCACGCCTGGCCGACCGGACGATCGCCAATGCGGTGACGGTCGGCGGCGACTTCAGCCTCGGCGGCCCGAACCTCAACAGTCGGATGAACCTTTCGGGGACCGTGGACCTTGGCGGGGCCGTGCGCGCCATCACCGTGCCAAACAACACCGTCAACCCCGATTCGACCATCAGCAATGTGATCTCCAACGGCGGGTTGACGAAGGCAGGCGCGGGCACGTTGGTGCTCACCGGTGCCAGCACCTTCGGCGGCGCGACGACCATCAACGCCGGCGTCCTGCAAGTGAGCGGCACCGGCGCGATCAACAGCAGCAGTGGCATCACGATCGACGGCGCTGACGCGAAGCTCTTGCACACGAGCAGCGTTGCCGGGACTCCCGCGATCACCTTGACCCAAGGCACGCTGGATGGAACGGGCACGGTCGGCGCGGTCAATGTGGGAAGCGGCGGTTCGGCCATCCTGGCCAATGGCAATGGCAGCACGGCGACGCTCACCACCGGCAACCTCGGTTTCGCCGGACCGGCCACGGTGAACCTGTCCATCACTCCCACCACGGTCGGCATCGCGGCGGGGACCCTGACCACCTCGGGTACTGACAACGAGATCGTCCTCAACATCTCCCGGACCGGCGCTTGGACCAACGGGCCGAACAATCTCATCAGCTACACGTCCTTTCCCTCGGCCGACATCAACGACTTTGACTACAACATTATCAGCGCCCCGGAATTGGGTGCCCGCCAGTCGTTTGGAGATCTGGTGATCAACGGCAACAATATCGCGCTCGAAGTGATCGGCACCACGGTCTACTGGACGGGACTTCAGAGCAACCAGTGGACCACGAATTCGGTGGGCGGTTTGCAAAACTGGAAACAGACGTCGGACAACACGGCAACCGATTTCATTTTTGCGGATGACGTCGTGTTCGACGACACGCCGGGAGCAGACCAAACGATTCAAATCGATGACAGCGAAGTCTACCCCAACACCACGGTGTTCAACAACTCGGCGGTCAACTACGTCCTATCGAGCAGCAACACATCGGGCATCAGCAACGGCACCGTGACCAAGAGCGGCACCGGCAGCGTGACGATCAACACGAATAATTTCCACACCGGCGGCACGACGCTCAACGCGGGCACGCTCAACGTGAACACCGCGTCGGCGCTTGGCGCAGGCCTGCTGCTCATCAATGGCGGCACGCTCGACAACACAAGCGGCGCTCCGATCGTGTACTCGAACAACCCTGTCCAGAATTGGAATGGCGACTTCACCTTCACCGGCTCCAGCGCCCTCGACCTGGGTAGCGGCGCGGTGACGGGCGGTGGCAGCGGGGATCGCACGGTCACGGTCTCGGCGAACACCCTTGCGGTGGGCGAGCTGAAAACGGCTGTCGGGCAAGGTTTCACCAAGGAGGGGGCTGGCACGCTGGCGCTCACCAGCAACGGTTCCGGCGGCGCGGCAAGCGTGGTCAACGGCACTCTGAACGTGGCCTCCGGCACGCTCCAATTCAACAGGACGGGAGCGCCTGACGCCGCCACCACCGGCGACCTCACCGTCGCGAACCTGACCGGGACGGGAATCATCACCAACGGCTCGAACCACGAGCGCTGGCTCATCGTCACCGGCTCCGGCTCGTTCAGCGGCACCCTCGCCAATGGCAGCACCGGCGGGCTCGGCTTCAGCAAGCCGGGCACCAGCACCTTTACCCTGACCGGCAACAACAGCTACACCGGCGCGACGACGGTCGGCGGCGGCATCCTCACCATCACCGGAACCAACTCGACCGGCGGCCCGGTGAACATCAACGGGGGAGGCGGCAATCCCAGCGTCCTCAATCTGCAAAACAGCAACGCGCTCGGCACCGGCACGGTGAACGCGGTGAATCGCCAATCCGGTGTCCAGTTGCAGGGCGGGATCAGCCTCCCGTCCACCGTTTCCTTCGTGCTGAGCAATGACGGGACGAGTGGAGCCACGGTGCCTGCAGCCATCGACAACGTGAGCGGCGACAACACCATCAACGGCAACATCGCCGTCACGACGGGCGGCGGCGGTGCGCTCATCCGGTCTGACAGCGGCACTCTGACGCTGGCGGGAAATGTCACCATCGCCCCCGGCCAGACCTCGCGCGGCATCATCCTTGGTGGTAGCACGACCGGCGCGAACACGTTCAGCGGCGTGCTTTCCGATCTCAGCGTCACCTCGGTTGCGAGCCTCGCCAAAAGCGGCACCGGCACCTGGACGATCACCGGCCCGAACACCTATTCCGGTCCGACCGTGGTGAATGCGGGAACACTCGTCATCAGCGGCAACCACTCCGCCGCCTTCGGTGCCGTAACGGTCGCCGCCGATGCGACCCTCGCCGGCAGCGGGACTCTTGGCGGGAACGTCACGATCTCGGCCAGCGGCATCCATTCGCTCTCCTTGGCTTCCACTCCCGGCGCACAGGTGCCACGTATCGTCGGCGGAACGTTGACCCATATCGACGGGAGCATCCTGAACCTGACCACCGCCGCCCCGCCGGCAGAGGGAAGCTATACGCTGGTGACAGCCTCCGGAGGCATCTCCGGCCTTCCTTCGTCCGTCACCGGTTTCACCGGAGGATCGGTGTCCATTTCAGGCAATAGCCTGATTCTCAACGTTTATGATCCCGTGTATGCTGCGTGGGCGGCCTCGAAGGGGCTAACAAGCGTCAACAGCGGACTGACCCAGGATCCTGAATTTGATGGAGTTTCCAACATCCTCGAATTCGTTCTTGATGGCGACCCACTCGCTTCCGACCCCCAAAGGCTGCCGAAGTTCACCGAGGATGCCACCAACTTCTACTTCGATTTCGACCGCCGGGATGATTCGGCGGCTGTAGTGAACCTGGCATTCCAATATGGCACGACGCTGGCCGCCTGGCCGTCCTCCGTGGCGATTCCGGCAAACAACACTCCCATCGCAGGTCCACCGGTGACCATCACCGACAACGGCGGCGGCACTCACCACGTGAAGATCACTGTGGCCAAAGCCGGCGCGACCAAACTCTTCGGCCGACTGCAGGCCGTGAAGTAAGGATCAGTTCAAGGCGGCCGGGGCGTCACGCTCCGGCCGCCTTTTTCCTTGCCCGGACGCGGCAAAGTCCCATCTCTAGCTCTCCTCATGAAAACCTTGCTTTTGCTCAACCTCGCGCTCCTTTCCTGTTTGCTCCCGGCCACCGCGGCCGAATCCTCCAACACCCTGACTCCGGCGGAAAAAGCCGCCGGCTGGCGCTTGCTGTGGGACGGGCGGACTTCGGACGGCTGGCGCACGCCCAAGACGGATAAATTCCCGTCGAAAGGCTGGGAAATCAAGGACGGCGTCCTCACCGTGAAGCCCGGCGACGGCGGCGAATCCACCGGCGGCGGCGACATCATCACGAAGGAACGTTTCAAGGAATTCGAACTGCTGGTGGATTTCAAGATCACCAAAGGCGCTAACAGCGGCATCAAGTACTTCGTCCAGCCGGACCTGAAACCGATCGATCGGGTCACAGGCAAGCCCGCTGCCACCGGTTCGGCCATCGGACTGGAATTCCAGATCCTCGATGACGAGCACCACCCGGATGCCAAAGCGGGAAAGGATGGCAACCGCACCATTGGCTCGCTCTATGACCTGATGACTGCCGCCGCAACCAAGAAGGTGAACCCCACCGGCGAATGGAACACCGCCCGCATCCTGGTCACGGGCAACCGTGTCGAGCACTGGCTCAACGGCGCGAAAGTCCTCGAATACGAGCGCGGCTCGGAGGCCTACCGCAAGGCCGTCGCCGGCAGCAAATACAAGAACATCCCCGAATTCGGCGAATGGGCGGACGGTCACATCCTGTTGCAGGATCACGGCGACTTAGTTTCCTATCGAAATATCAGGATCCGCGTTCCCGTTACGAAGTAGTCCATCACCTGATATTCAGTTCCATGAAAACCACGATGCCATCTGATTTCCACCGTCGCTCGTTCCTGAAAGGCGCCTTCGCCACCGGTGCCCTGACCGTGTGCTCGCCCAATATTTTGTTAGCCGCGCCCGGCGACAAGGTGCGCCTCGCCTGCATCGGCATCGGCAACCGCGGCGCCGACGTCGTCCGCGACCTTCACAAGACCGGCCTGGCCGAGATCGTCGCGCTGTGTGACACCGACATGGGCGCGAAGCACACCGAGGCGGTCCTCAAGCTGTTTCCCGACGTCCCGCGCTTCCAGGATTTCCGGAAGATGTTCGACCAGTTGGGCAAATCCATCGATGCCGTCAGCATCGCGACTCCGGACTTCTCGCACTTCCCGATCGCCATGCTCGCGATGTCACTCGGCAAGCACATCTACGTCGAGAAACCGATGGCCCTCAGTTTCCAACAGATCGAACTGATGATGGCGGCCGAGAAGAAATACAAGGTTGCCTGCCAGATGGGCAACCAGGGTCACTCCGATGCGAACTACTTCCAGTTCAAGGCATGGACGGATGCCGGCATCATCAACAACGTCACGAAGATCACCGCCTTCATGAACAACCCGCGCCGCTGGCACGGCATGAAGTTGGATGGCTATCTGCCGGAACAGCCGGTGCCCGAATCGCTGGATTGGGATTGCTGGCTCGCGACGGCGCAACAGCACGCTTATAACAAAGGCTACATGAACGGCGACTGGCGCTCATGGTTCGACTTCGGCAACGGCGCGCTCGGCGACTGGGGCGCACATATCTTCGACACCGCGCACGAATTCCTCACCCTCGGCCTGCCGACCGAAGTGGAGCCGAAACTCGAAGGCTACAACCCGCTCATTTTCCCGCAGGCATCGACCCTCGCCTTCCGCTTTCCAAAACGCGGCTCGCAGCCGCCGGTGGAACTCACCTGGTATGACGGCCAGCAGAACCTCCCGCCGCTTCCGGACAACTTCGGCGACGCGGTGGTGGACCCTAACATCCCGCCGCCGTCCTCCGGCACCATCGACACGAAGAAGCAGGCACCCGGAAAAGTCATCTACGGCGAGGACCTCGTATTCAAGGGCGGCACCCACGGTGCCACCCTGAAGATCCTCGACAGCGACAAGGCCAAGGACCTCGAATCCAAGCTGCCGAAAGTCCCGCGCAGTCCGTCCAACCACGCGGCGAATTTCCTCAAGTCGGTGAAAGGGGAGGAACAGTGCCGCTCCAACTTCGCCGTCGCCGGCCCGCTTTGCCAGGCCATGGCCATCGGCATCATCGCCCAACGCGTGAACGCCACGGTGAAGTTCGATGCAGCGACCCGCCAGATCACCAATCACAAGATCGCCAACGACCTGCTCAAGGGCGTGCCGCCGCGGCAGGAGTGGCTGCAATATTACAAACTTTGAGATAAGCGCCGGGAATTTTGCTCCGCCGGTGTCGGCATCCCGCGAGCAATCCCGTTTCTAATGATGAGGGGTGATTCAACAGGAGATCCCCACGCTGTTTCGACATTCTCCCTGCGGGAGTGGCTGCGATCCTTCAGATTTTGGGTTTTCGGAAGGACCGCGACCTCAAGCGGGGCTGCGGCTGGAGCGAGGATCCCGCTCCAGCCGCTTTCTTGTCGGGTGCCGCCGCTTGGAATGAAATCGGTCTGTTGGATGGCGAGCCGGCTGGGGATGGGTCAAGCAGTGGGGAGCACGCTGGCGGCACGCCGGTTCCGCGATGACCGGAAGCTGGCCGAGCGGTTGAATGCGCCTGAGAAGAAGTTTGAGGACTGATGAACTCGACGAATGAAGGCAATGACGAGAAGGCTTCAAGCGTTGCAATCCAAAAGGACAGGTTCAGATCTGGCACCGAATGTCTGTTATTTGGGACTGGTACCGAAGAATCCAGCCGGAGTGCGCGGAAAGGGCCGGGTCCAGACCCGGGGTAGCCCACCCCGTTCTTCCCGTTCCTCAATCTCCAATTCCCAATTTCAACAGCAATCCAGCGGACTTTCCACTCCCAGGCCATTCCCACCCGTCGCCACATGCAGGTAAATCTCCGTCGTGGTGATGTCCTCGTGCCCCAGCAAATCCTGGATCCTCCGCAAATCCGTTCCGTTTTCTAGTAGATGCGTCGCGAAAGAATGCCGCAACGCATGGCTCGTCACCCTCTTCTCGATCCCCGCTGCCAGTGCCGCGCGTTTGATCGCCTCGTTATAAACCTTCCCGTGGAGGTGGTGGCGTCGCCGGATCCCGGATTCGGGATCTACCGAGATCTGCCGCGCCGGAAACAGCCAGAACCACTCGAACGTCTCCGCCGCCCGTCGGAATTTCCGCGCCAACGCCCCGGGAAGATATACCCCACCATGCCCCGCCTTCCGGTCGCTCTGCCAGACTTCCCGCGCCCGCTCGATTTGCCCCGCCAACTCCTCCCGCAGACTCTTCGGCAACACCGTGACCCGATCCTTGTTTCCCTTGCCCAGGCGCACCGTCACCGTCCCGCGCCCCACGTCGATATCCTGCACCCGCATCCGCACCAACTCGGAAAGCCGCAATCCCGCGCCATATTGCAGACGGGCCGCCAGTTCGTATTGCATCCCCCTCTGATCCTGCTCCCGCAGTTTCTCAAACAACCGGGGCGTCTCCTGCTTTGACAGCACCACCGGCACCCGGGTCCCAGTCTCCCGCAGTCTCACCCCGAACACCGGCTTCTCCACTCCGAGCACGTGCTTGAAGAAGTGCGCCAGCGCATTGAGCGCCTGCCTCTGTGTCGAAATCGCGCAATCCTCATCCTCCACCACCGCCGTCAGAAACCGGGTGGCAGTCGCGACCTGCATCACCGCCTGTTCGGACCCTGCGAACCTCGCATACCGCGCCGCCCAAGCCCCGTAACACTGCTTGGTCCGCTCCGCCAAGCCCCGCCGCGCACCCGAGGAATGCACCGCCGCCCTCAGGCGTTCCGCCAGACTCCGGTGATCCGCCCCCGCCTCGGAACACGCGTTCAACCAGTTCAAATACCACTGGATCGCGTCCGCCCACTGCTCCAATTGCCATTTCTCCCGCTCGCGGTCCTCCCGGATCACTTCCGATTTCCAGAATAACTTGGCTGCCTCCCGTCCGGCGGCAAGTTCGTGGCGCAGCCGGAAATTTTCGAACCATTCCAGCAACACCAGGAATCCCGCCCGCTCCCGGTCGGACAAGCCTCGGAATTCCGAAAGGTCCTTTCTCCAGCACCAGCGCGTTTTCATCGCAGTCATGCGAAACCCATTAGGAAATTCATCTATCCGGGTCAATCGAAAAGTGTTCTCTTGAACAATCTTTTTCCATCCCGATAGGCAACCTCACCCTCGGATCCGCCTGTTGCCCGTTGATATCTGCTAGGTCATGCCGCCCGCGGTTCCCCAGGCCAGCGCGCTTGATATACGCACCTGCTTCCGAATAAAACCTTGTCAAATCAAGGGATTCTGACAATTTCCCCGAGGTAGGCTGCCGCGGGATATCACGTCCG
>JBGSOI010000153.1:0-5601 GCA_041739215.1 Akkermansiaceae bacterium | reverse complement strand
GCGGGCGTGCGGTTCCAGCTCGAACCCGGTCAGGCCGCACCCGTGGCCGCCGTGCTCGACAGCGCCGCCGCGGATTTCTCGTTGGAGTGGATCAGCGGCGAGGCCGAGTCGTGCCTGTTCCTGGCAGGCAGAACCTTGCCTGCGGGAGCGATCCATCTGGGGAAACACCCGGTCATTCTAACGGCCTCGGAAACGTGGCAAGAATCGATGTTGGCCAGGCTGGTGTCCAGCGACCGCCCGGCCGTGCGGGTGCCCGCGCTGGAGAAGTTGCTCAAGTTCTATCTGCTAGCTGTGCTGTGCATCGGTGCGGGTGCGTTCGCGTGGTGGAATCATTTCCAGGGCCTGGCGGCGGCGCTGCAAGTGATGATCTCGGTGTTCGTTGTTTCGTGTCCCTGCGCGCTCGGCATGTCGCTACCGATGGCTGACGAAATCGCGGGTTCGCTGATGGAAAAGGCGGGCGTTTTCATCCGCCAGCCGCTGCTGTGGGCACGCCTCCGCCGGGTGAAGACTGTGATCTTCGACAAGACCGGCACGCTCACCCTCGAGCGCCCGGTTCTGGTCAACCCCGAGGCTGTTAGCGCTCTCGAAGCTGAAGGCCGGTTGGCGCTCGCTCGGCTGACCAGTGGCTCGCTGCATCCGGTTTCGCGGTCGCTGCTGGAATCGTTAGGCCGCGAAGGGCAGCGCCTGCTGCGCGAGGAACCGGCGGTTGCAGTCGAGGACATTCCCGGCACGGGTCGGCGTTACTCGGAAGGCGGCGTCGAGTGGTCGCTCGGCAAGCCAGCGGAAATCTCCAACCACGATGCCGAGCTCTGCCGCAACGGCGAGCGGGTCAGCCATTTCATCTTCCGCGAGTCGCTGCGCGCGGATGCTATCGCCGCTCTGGGAATTTTGAAGCAGCGGAATTACCGGCTGGTGATCCTTTCCGGAGATCGCCCGGAAAAGGTATCCACAGCCGCTGGCGTTCTTGGAATTTTCCCTGACGACTGCCACGCCTCGTTGGTGCCGGAACAAAAAGAGGAAATCGTCCGCGATCTAGACCACCAGGACACGCTTTATCTCGGCGACGGTGCAAACGACTCGCTTGCTTTCAATGCCGCCTGGACGACTGGCACGCCGGTGGTGGATCGCAGCCTGTTGGAGACCAAGGCGGATTTTTTCTTCATGGGGCAAAGCCTGCGGTTTCTGCCGGGCTTGTTGAGCCTTGCCAAGCGTCGTCAGATCGTGGTCCGCGTAGCGTTCATCTTCGCACTTGGCTACAATCTCACAGCCGTCGGCATTTGCCTGCTCGGCCATATGAGTCCCTTACTGGCGGCGATTCTGATGCCGTTGAGTTCGGCGATTTCCCTCGCGATCATCGCCGTCGGGCTGCGCGGGAGAAATCAGGCGGATGGAAAAGTTGATCTCGCGGCAATGACCCTCTACGGTGGCGGCACAGGAGCGAGCCTGCCTGACCCCGCCCATGACCCGAGTACCGACCGACTACGACCACGTTCTGTTTGAGAAACTCAGTCACTCCGAGCTTTTTGCCACGTATCAAGACGCCTTCCGTTCCGCCACTGGTTTGCCACTGCGGCTGGTGGGGGCAAATGTCGAGGAATGGTGCATGGATGACGTCGGCAAGAACCGCAGCCCGTTCTGCCAGACGCTCAACCTCTGTCATAAGGCCTGCGATGCCTGCATCGACACGAACCGCCGCCTCATGGAAGAGGCCGCGGTCAATGGCCCGACCACCTGCCATTGCTTCGCCGGGATGGCCGCCACCGCCGTGCCGGTGCGGTGCGGCTCCCATTTGCTGGGCTTTCTCAAGACCGGACAGGTTTTCAACCAAGTGCCGACGGCCGCCTCCTTCCAACAAGTTTCCAGGACGCTCGCCCGCCAGGGACTTAGCAAAGAGGATGTGGAGAAACTGCGTGCTGCCTACCAACAGACCCAGAACGTGGAGCCGGAGCGCTACCAGAGCATGGTCACCCTTCTTGCCACCTTTGCCGAACAACTCGGCGAACAGGCGGAAAAACTCATCGTCGTCCGCGACGGCAGCGAACCTTCCGCGATCGCCAAGGCCCGCGAGTTCATCGACCAGAATCTCTCCGAGCCCTTGCCGCTGGCGTTGGTCGCGCGCAAGGCGGGTCTCAGTGAATCCCATTTCTGCCGGGTCTTCCGTGAGGCCACCGGTCTCACGCTCACCGATTACGTCAACCGCCGCCGGATCCAGTGGGCGAAGAAGGAGTTGCTGAAATCCGAAACCCGCATCTCCGAAATCGCCTTCCTCATCGGCTATCAATCGCTGTCCCAATTCAACCGCAGTTTCGCCCGGGTCACCGGACTTTCGCCCTCGCGATATCGCAGCGCTGAACTCACCAGTTTGGCTTCATAAGCCGATGGACGATGGTGCACTAAGTATATCACTTAGTTTTTAAAATACCATTTCGGCACTCCGAGATAATTATTGAAAGTTAATGAGTGTCGGCTCTTGCCAAGGCCCTCTCCTGTGCATAAGCCGTGCGGCGACATGGCAAACATCGGTCCCTTTTCTTTCCCCCCCAACGGTTTTGACGCTGTAATTTTCGACTGTGACGGCACGCTCGTTGACTCGATGCCCGCCCATTTCGATGCCTGGTGCGAGGCGCTCGCGCTTTACGGAGCTGGCGGTGTTTTCAAGGAAGATGTGTTCATCGCAATGGGCGGTCGGCCGACGATGGACATCGTGGTCCAGTTGAATGACGAATACGATCTCAAGCTCGACCCGGTGAAAGTCGCGATGGCGAAACGGGAAGCTTTCCTGAAGCGCCTGCACATGGTGACCCTGATCGATGAAGTGGCCGCCTTCGCGGAATCCCTCCGCGGCAAGGTCCCGATGGCGATCGCGACCGGCGGCTCGCGCATGGTGATCGAAAAGACCCTGAAAACCGTGGGTATTTCCGATTGGTTTGATGAAGTCGTGACCGCCGACGACGTGACGGACGGCAAACCGGCTCCGGATATTTTCTTGAAAGCGGCCCATCTGCTAGGAGTGAGTCCCTCAAAGTGTCTGGTGCTGGAAGACGCGCCCGCAGGAATCCTCGCCGCCCAGCGCGCCGGAATGCAGGTGATCGCAATTCCCTCGCCGCTGGCTTCGCTGGCGGACTGAGCCTATTTGTCGGACTTCTCAACCGCCTGCTTGGCGATCTTGTCCAGCACACCGTTGACGAAGCGCCGGGAATCGGTCGTGCCGAATCGCTTGGCCAGTTCGATGCATTCGTTCATGACGACCTTAGGCGGGGTCTCGGCGTGGAGCAGTTCGAAGGTCCCGAGCCGCAGAATCGCACGATCAACCGGGTCGATCCGCTCGGGTGCGAAGTTTTCAACGACTGCGGCGAGGGTCGTGTCGATCTGGTCCTTTTTGGCGAGGATGGTATCGACCAATTCGTCGGCCTTCTTGCGCAGCGCATGGATCTCCGCTTTCGAATCACGGAGGCGGGCAAGATCCGCTTGCTCGGGAAATTTTTCGGGCTCCTCGACCATCCGCAGCCGGTCGGAAATCCGTTGTAGCCTGCGGATCGACGCGGCCACCGCTTCCAGTTGGCCGCGCAGGGCGGGGAAGTCCTCAATGCCTTGGATAAAGCGGAGCCGCGCGGCCGCGAGCTCGCGATCCAATTTGAAAAGAGCTTCCAATGCATCGCCGAAGCTCTCGGCCACTGCCGCGTCGTCGTCGTCTTTCGGCAGGCGCTCCAGTTTAGCGAAGGACGTGCTCCAGCCGGATTCCAGCTCGGCGATCCGCTTGAGATCGATCTTCAGACTCTCGGCCAGCGGCCATGCCGAAAGCAGCACGCTTGCCAACGTCTGGCGCTCGACAAACTCGATCAAGCGTCCTTCCCGGCCGACCGCGAGATGGTGCACCGTCCGGAAAGTCGCAAGCTGCAGGCTGCGCCGGTCCGACTCCGTGACGAAATCCCAGAACGGCCCCCGCAGCGCGGAGGGATCCGCGCCGCCTTCCAGGTCCGCACAGTAGAGAAACTGGACGACCGCCTCGCGGATGTGGCGGCGGCTAGGCATTGCGATGCTTTTGTAGGCTGGAGTTGCGGGGCATGGAGCGGTCAAGTTCCTGGAAAATATCGATCATCGCGGCGGCGGCGCGCGCGGCTTCCCGGCCACGGTTAAGCTGGGCACCGATGCAGCGGGCGTAAGCCTGTTTCTCGTCCTCGACCAGCAGAACTTCGTGAATGATCGGACGCAGCGATTTGATCGCCAGTTGTTGCAACGCATCGGTCACGCATCGGCCGACGAGGTCGGCGTGGTCGGTGGAACCGCGGATGATCAGGCCGAGCGCGATGACGCAGGCCGGTGGATCGCGTTCGAGGACGGAGGCGATCATCACCGGGATTTCAAAAGCGCCGGGCACCCGGATCAGATCAACTCGGCCTTGCGGGACCAGTTCGCCAAGTTCCTCAATGGCGTTTTTCACCATCGCATCCGTGAACTGCTCGTTGTATTTCGAGGCGACAATACAGATCCGGACTTTGGGTCCGATAATCCGGGGTTTTGGATGCAGCGCTGACGACATGGGGTCGGTATGGCGGGCAGTTGCGGAAAAGTCAACCGACAGGCTGCCAGATTCATCGCGGCGACGAATTTCGCTTGGCGGGCGGGGTGGGGGAACGAAGATCCGCGCATGATTTCATTCCCCGCGGCGCTCGAATTGCTGTTGGAACACACGCCGTTGATGGCGGTGGAGCGCTGCTGTCTGGAGGAAGCCTGCGGTCGCGTGCTGCGCGCAAACGTGGCGGCGGACCGGCCGTTTCCTGCGTTCGACCGGGTGATGATGGATGGCTATGCGCTGCGGGTGGCGGATTGGCAAGCCGGGCATCGTTCATTCCGCGTGAACGGATCCGCCCCGGCCGGCCGGCCGGCACCGGCTCTAACCGCCGAAGCCGGGACCTGCGTGGAAGTGATGACTGGCGCGCCCTGTCCGGCCGGTGCGGACTGCATCGTGCCGGTCGAGGAAGTGATCGGCAACGAGGCGGGCAGCGTGAAATTTGGCGAATCTGCCGATCCGGTCGCGGGCCGTTTCATCCATCGCGCGGGAAGCGATGCCGCGGCAGGTGAAATCCTGTTGCAAGCCGGAACTATGTTAGGCTCGCGTGAGATCGGCACCGCCGCATCTTGTGGCGCGGCCTGGCTGAATGTTTCATGCCTGCCGAAGATCGCCGTGATCGCGACCGGCGACGAACTCGTGGCCGTGGACGAAATCCCCGCCGCACACCAGATCCGTCAATCCAACGGCCACTCGCTCGCCGCCGCCCTGCATCGCGCCGGCTACCCGCCCGGTGAAGTCGCGGTCTTGAACGACGACGTTTCCACGGCCCGGCCCGCGCTGGAAAAGCTGCTGGCGGCGTACGACTGGCTCGTTCTAACCGGAGCGGTTTCGGCGGGTGCCCGCGATTTCGTCCCCTCGCTGTTAGCCGGGCTGGGCTGCCGGAAGATTTTCCATGGAGTGGCCCATCGGCCGGGGAAACCCGGTGGCTGCTGGATCGGGCTGGACGGGCAGGTGATCCTCGCGCTGCCGGGCAATCCCGTCTCCGCGTTGACCGGGCTGCACGTGTTCCTGCTCCCGGCGCTCGCCGT